>NZ_JBXWRS010000003.1:0-337813 GCF_059612985.1 Ruegeria sp. BHSC043
GTCAGCTGCGCCGGGTCGATATCGCCGTCGGTCGGGTCATACAGAACCCCGACCAGATCGTGCAGTTCCAGAAACGGATACCGCTCCTTGGCTTGTTCCGGCGTCCAGATCTCCATCGGGATGCCCTGATAGCGGCCCATGGCGGCGGCGCGCTCGAATTCCTGCATCCGCTCCTTGCTGTGGGCCAGCCGGATCGAGCCGGTGACGTGGTAGTTCATCGGGTAGTCGACCTCGTCTGCCAGCCGCGAATACAGCTGGGTCGAATAGCGCTGCATGTTCATGATCGCCCACGAGGTCGAGAAGGTCGGCACGTTGCCCGCCGCGTGCCAGGTCGATCCGGCGGTCAGCTCGTTCTTTTCCAGCAGAACGCAGTCGGTCCAGCCCTTCTTGGCCAGATGATACAGCGAGGAGGTCCCCACCACGCCGCCGCCGATGATGACCACGCGGGCCTTTGTCGGAAAATCACTCATAGGTTTTTGCTCCCTGTCAGACTGCCGCGAGCGGCATCACGTTTTTCCTGCCGGGGTCGCGCTGGTGCCCAGCAAGACCCCGTAGATGATGAAACAGGTGGCCATGACCCGGCGCACCCATGTGTTGAACACGGCCCCCAGCGCCGCCTTGCCCATCAGTGCGCCCAGCAGGGTAAAGCCCGTGTAACTGAGCGTGGTGATGGTCAGCGCGGTCGGCACGATCACGGCCATCTGCTGCCAGATCGGCACGTGCGGCTGCACGAATTGCGAAAACGCAGCCAGATAGCCCGCGACGCTTTTGGGGTTGATCGTCGCCACCGCCAGCGCGTGCAGATAGACATGCCGCGCAGGACGTTCGGCTGCGGGCGCGGGCTGCCCGGCGTTGATCCAGCCGCGCACACCGACATAGATCAGGAACCCCGCGCCGATCAGCTTGGCAATGAAGAACCCGGTGGGCGAGGCCGCGATCAGCGCCGTCACCCCCAGCGCCGAGAGGATCAGAAAGGCGCTGGCCTGTGTCAGGATCGCCAGCACCCCCAGCATCGCCTTGGGCAAGGGCAGGCTCATCCCGTTCGAGATGCAGTTGACCGCGTTCGGCCCCGGCGTGGTGACGAACACCACCCAGAACAGCGCGAATATGGTCCAGGCCTCGAAGCTCATCAGTAGACCGGCGGGGCGATGACCCAGATGGCCACCGCTGGCTCATCATACGGGTTCGACCAGTGATAGGGTTCGTGCTTGATGCGGAAACTGTCGCCCGGCCCGACGGTGAAGCTGCGCCCGCCAATCGTCAGGTCGAGGCAGCCCGAGATCATGTAGCCCACCTCTTGCGTGGGTCGGTCGGCCGGGGTCTGCATCCGCGAGCGAGGCTGAAAGGTGGAATGCACCATCTCGAAATCGTCGGTGAGATCGGGCGAGAGCAGTTCCTCGATCAGCCCCTCCTCGCCCGAGCCCATCGGGCGGCGCGATCCGGCGCGTACGACATAGCCCAGTTCGTCCGGCGTTACGCCGGTGTGCGCGAACAGCATCGACATCGGCACGCCGAGGCACTCGGCGATCTGGCGCAGGGCGGAAATCGACGGCTCGGACAGATCGCGCTCGACCTGGCTGAGCCAGCCGACCGACCGATCCAGCCGCTTGGCCACATCCGTCAGCGTCAGCCCGCGCGATTTGCGCAAGGCCCGGATGTCAGCCCCCAATGTCGCCCCGGTCTGACCCTGATCGTCCACGTCACCCTCGTGAAATTTTTGCGCATATTTTCACGATGACCCGAATCGATGAAAAAACCAAGCGGTTTTTCACTTCCGAACATGTGGCCACTCGGGTAAAGCGCGGACATGTGGATCGCTATCGCATATCTCTGGGCCATCAACGGGCTGACCTTGGTGGTTTTCGGCTGGGACAAGCTGCAGGCGCGCCGGCGCAGGCGGCGTGTGCCCGAACGGTGGTTGCTGCGGCTGGCCCTGCTGGGCGGCGGTCCGGGTGCGCTGCTGGGCAGTTGGGTGTTCAACCACAAGACCCGCAAATCGCGGATCAGGGTCAGCCTGTATGCCATCGTGCTGCTGCAGGTCGCCGCGGCGTGGCTGTATATGACGCAGGGCGCGGCTTGAACTGGCAATCGCGGGCCGGATCGGGCAAAGCTGCGGCATGATCGACAGAACATCCTCCCAGTCGCTGGCCATCGGGTCGGTGGCCGTTGCATTGCTGGTGCTGGCGCTCAAGATCTGGGCCTGGCGACTGACCGGTTCGGTCGCGTTGTATTCCGACGCGATGGAGTCGCTGGTCAATGTCGTGGCCGCACTGCTGGCCTGGTTTGCCATCCGCATGGCCGAGCGCCCGGCCGACACCAACCACCCGTTCGGGCACCACAAGGCCGAGAATTTCTCGGCCATCGCCGAGGGCACCCTGATCGTGCTGGCCGCGATCCTGATCCTGCAAGAGGCATGGGGCGCGCTGTTCGCCCCACATCTCGATCAGCTTGGGCCGGTCGGGCTGGCGGTCAACGCCGCGGCCATGGTGTTGAACCTGATCTGGGCGCGGGTGCTGATCGCAGCGGGCGAGCAGCGGCGGTCACCGGCCATGACGGCGAACGGACGCCACCTGATGACCGATGTCTGGACCTCGGCCGGGGTCTTGCTGGGGCTTGTGCTGGTGCTGCTGACCGGCTGGGTCGTTCTCGATCCGCTGTTGGCCATTCTGGTCGCCGCCAACATCCTGCGCGAGGGCTGGAAGGTCATCTTTCATTCAGCCGGCGACCTGATGGATTCGGCCGCGCACAGCGACGACACGGACATCATCAAAGAGGCCGTGCGCAACTCGTCCCAAGGCGCGTTGCAGATCCACGACCTGCGCACGCGCCGGGCCGGCAAGGCGGTGTTCATCGAATTCCACCTGGTGGTGGACCGCAACATGTCCGTGGGCGAGGCGCATGACATCTGCGACGCGATCGAGGACGCCATCGCCGAGAAGCTGCCCGAGGCCCGCACTATCATCCACGTGGAGCCGGACACCAAACTGGAAGCGACGGGCATCGAGCCGGAGTAAGCCTCAGATCCGCCCGAAGACCTGCGCGAGGATTTGCGACAGCGCATCCGCATCGGCCTGGGTGAACGCATCGGGCTGGTCGCTGTCGATATCGAACACCGCGATGATCCGGCCCGCGCCGTCCCGCACCGGTAGAACCAGTTCCGACCGGGTCGAGGACGCACAGGCGATATGCCCGTCGAACGCGTCCACATCCGGAACCAGCTGCACCTCGCCGGTGCGCGCCGCGGCCCCGCAGACCCCGCGCGAGAACGGGATCACCAGGCATCCGTGGCCGCCCTGATAAGGCCCGATCTTCAGCACTCCGGGTTCGGTGACGCGGTAGAAACCGGTCCAATCAAAGCGGTCGTCGGCATGATGAACCTCGCAGGCGACCGTGGCCATCAGCGCGATCGGATCGGTCTCGCCTTCGGTCAGCGCGGCGATGGTCTTGGCAAGAGTGTCATAATCTGCGGTCATGGTCGGGCCTGTCGTAAACGAACTGCAGGGGGCGCCGCCCCCTGCCGAGCCTGCGGCTCAAATCACCTACGCACTATTTGCAAACGGGAGAAGGGTCAAACCCGTTCGATGGCAATCGCGGTGCCTTCGCCCCCGCCGATGCAGATGGCCGCCACACCGCGCCGCAGGCCGCGTTTTTCCAATGCGTTGAGCAGCGTGACCATGATCCGCGCACCCGAGGCTCCGATGGGGTGACCCAGCGCACAGGCCCCGCCATTCACGTTCACCTTGTCGCGTGGCAGCCCCATTTCGTGCATGAAGGCCATGGGAACAACGGCAAAGGCCTCGTTCACCTCCCACAGGTCCACGTCATCCTTGCTCCAGCCGATCCGCTCCAGCAGCTTCTGCGCGGCCGGAACCGGGGCGGTAGTGAACAGGCCCGGAGCCTGGGCGTGGCTGGCATGGCCCAGAATGCGCGCGCGCACGTTCAGGCCGCGAGCCTCGGCCACATCCGCCGACGCCAGAACCAGCGCCGCGGCGCCGTCCGAGATCGACGAAGAATTGGCCGCCGTCACGGTGCCGTCCTTGCGGAAGGCGGGCTTGAGCGTCGGGATTTTCTCGGGGCGGGCCGATTTGGGTTGTTCATCCGCGTCCTGAGTGACTTCGCCCCTGCGGGTCTTGACCGTCACCGCCGCGATTTCACCGTCAAACGCACCGCTGGCCTGCGCCTCAAGCGCGTTCGACAGTGATTTCAGCGCGTATTCGTCCTGCGCCTCGCGGGTGAACTGATAGGCTTCGGCACAATCCTCGGCAAAGGTGCCCATCAGGCGGCCCTTGTCATAAGCGTCCTCGAGCCCGTCCAGGAACATGTGGTCGATCACCTGGGAATGTCCGATCCGCGCGCCGCCGCGCATCTTGGGCAGCAGGTAAGGCGCGTTGGTCATGCTCTCCATGCCGCCGGCGACCATGAGGTCGGCATGACCCAGCGCGATCTGGTCAAACGCCATCATGGCGGCCTTCATGCCCGACCCGCACATCTTGTTCAGCGTCGTGGCCGGAACGTCTTCGCCCAGCCCCGCCGCGAACCCGGCCTGACGCGCCGGCGCTTGGCCCTGCCCGGCGGGCAGGACGCAGCCCATCAGGACCTCGTCCACGGTCTGCGTGTTGGCATTGTCCAACGCGGCACGGATGGCAACACCGCCCAACTCGGCCGCGGGCACCCCGTCAAACATTCCCTGGAAACCCCCCATCGGGGTCCGGGCGGCCCCGGCAATCACGACCTCTTTCATGCGACTCCTCCTGTGTTCGGGCCTTGGATACAAAATCGTAAGAATTGCCGTCTAGCGTATTTCTACGATCGACTTTCAATTGTGGAGGGTGGCCTTTTGGCATTGAGCAGCAATACGACCGGCGAAACTCAGGTGATCCGGGTCGATGCAGACCGAATCGATGCTGCCATGGCGATTCAGTTCAAGGAGAACATGCGCCTTGAAACCGACTCCGGCGCGCGGCGTGTGATCCTGGACCTGTCGGCGGTGGAGTTCATCGACTCGAGCGGGCTGGGCGCGATCGTCGCATCCATGAAGCAACTGGGCGGCGACCGAAGGCTGGATCTGGCCGGGCTTCAGCCCGTGGTCGAGAAGGTCTTTCGGCTGACCCGAATGGATACCGTCTTTCGGCTGTTTCCCGACCTGGACGACGCGCTGGCCGCACAAGCGGAGTGAAACGGCACATTGGGTGAGATTGCGTGACTGTCAACTGCAATAACGGCGGAATGGGCCTGAGCTTCGCCGCCAACGAGGCCGATGCAAGCACCGCAATCGCCTGTCTGCATGGCAGCATCGATGCGCTTGGGGTGCCGCATCAACGCAACTGCGACGTGAAGATCGCCCTGGCCGAGGCCATCAACAACGTCGTCGAACACGCTTATTCGGACAATCCCGAAGGCCGCGTACAGGTGCAGGCCACGATGGATCGGAACGGCCTGAGCATCCTGATCACCGATCGTGGCCGGCCTCTGCCCGGACTGAGCGTCCCTGACGGCATCCCGGCCAGCGTCGAGACAGCACGCGAGGATCTGCCCGAAGGCGGATTCGGCTGGTTCTTGATCCGCCAGCTTTGCGACAATGTTCGGTACGATCGGACCGACGGAGAAAACCGCCTGAGGCTGTCCTTCGCCTTCTCCTCCACTGAAAAGCGGCCACAATAAAGCCCAGATCGAACCATTGTTGCGCCCAAAAGCGGGATCATACAGAAAGGGTAGCTCAGATAGCTTCCCTCGGCGCCACTGTCACAGCCCCCACCCAGTGTATGGCGCCGAGGACTTCCTCCGCTCCCCCCCCTATGGACAAAGACGCACAGCCATCTAGTGTCGTCGTGACAACCGCAGGGGGTATCATGCGCGACTTTCATTTTCCCGGCCGGTCCGAGGTTCTGTCAACCGACGTAATGTGCGCGACCTCGCATCCCTTGGCCGCCAAGGTCGCCCTGGACATACTGGGCCAGGGCGGAAACGCCATGGATGCGGCCATTGCCGCCGCCGTGCTTCTGGGCATCTGCGAGCCTCAGATGACGGGTTTGGGCGGCGACTGCTTTGTTCTGTACAACCGTGCCGGCGAGAGCGAAGTCCGCGCATTGAACGGGTCGGGCCGCGCGCCGGCGGCCGCTTCGGCCGAGCACCTGCGGCAACAGGGGTTTGACGCCGTTCCGCTGACCAGCCCGCATGCGGTTACGATACCCGGGGCCGTGGATGCATTCTGTTATCTCTCCCGCACAGAGGGCCGATTGGGTCTCGGTGCGGTTCTGGAGCCCGCCATACACTATGCCGAGGCCGGCGTACCGGTTGCGCCGCGCGTCGCCCACGATTGGGCACGCGACGCCGGGACCCTTCAAGGAGCCGCCCGGAGCCATTTTCTGATCGACGGCAAGGCCCCGCAGGTGGGGCAAATGTTCCGTGCCCCAGGCCAGGCCGAAGTTCTGCGCCGGATCGCCCGCGACGGAAGAGATGCCTTCTATACCGGCGAAATCGCCGACGACATGCTGGCCACGCTGCAAGACCTCGGCGGCGTCCACACGGGTGAAGACTTCGAACGGACGGCCTGCGTTCCGACCCTGCCTATCGGCGGCACCTACAAGGAGGTCGAACTTTTGGAGCATCCGCCCAACGGGCAGGGCGCGACGGCCATTCTGCTGCTGAACATCCTTCGGCATTTCGATATCGCCAAAATGGACCCGTGGGGGGCCGCGCGCGTTCACATCGAGGCCGAGGCAGCCAAACTGGCCTACGAGGCGCGCAACCGCTTCATCGCGGACCCCGAGCGATCCCAGCAACTGGACTGGATGCTGAACCCGAAGACCGCCGAAGACCTGGCCGCCCGGATCGACCCGAAGCGGGCCATGCCGTCAGCCGCCCCGATCGTCGAGGCCGTTCACAAGGACACGGTCTATGTCACGGTCGTGGATCGCGACCGGATGGCCGTTTCGCTGATCTATTCCATCTTCCACGGTTTCGGCTCGGGGATCGCTTCGGAAAAGTTCGGCATCCTGCTGCAAAACCGAGGAGCTGGCTTCACCCTGCAGTCCGGTCACCCCAACGAACTGGGCGGCGGGAAACGCCCCATGCACACGATCATCCCCGGCATGCTGCGCATCGACGGTGAGCCCGCCATGCCCTTCGGCGTGATGGGCGGCGCCTATCAACCGACCGGGCACGCTAGGCTTGTGTCCAACCTGACCGATTTCGGGCTGGATCTTCAAGCCGCCATCGACGCACCCAGAGCCTTTGCAGACGGCGGCGTTCTGAAAGTGGAGCCGGGATATAAAGACAGCGCAAGGAAACAATTGGCAGAGCTTGGGCACAATGTAGTGCTGACAGAAACGCCATTGGGAGGCGCCCAAGCGATCAGGATCCGAAGCGACGGCATTCTGGAAGGCGCAAGCGACCCGCGAAAAGATGGGTGCGCCCTGGGATTCTGACGTTTGAAGCCCCTTGGCGCAACCGCCGACGCAACCTAGTTCAGCTGGAAATGCAGCGGGTAGGCGCCATCCTGGAATGGCCCGAACATATTGGGGATATCGGGGTGGTCCACCGGTTCTCCCGACTGGTCCTCCACCAGATTTTGCTCAGAAACGTAAGCAACATAAAAGGATTGGTCGTTCTCGGCCAGCAGGTGATAGAATGGCTGATCCTTGACCGGGCGGCTTTCCTCGGGAATGGCCTGATACCACTCCTCGGTGTTCGAAAACTCGGGGTCCACGTCGAAAATCACCCCTCGAAAGGGATGTTTCCGGTGGCGCACCACCTGGCCCAGACTGTACTTGGCTCGCGTCTTCAACATTTCTTTTGCCCCCACAAACCTTTTTACCCGGTTCGGGGCCGAAATGCCAATAATTGATCCAAATTTGCAAGAAACAGTTTGTGGCGGCAATAGTGACAGTCCCTCCCCACAAAGTGGCTGAACACCCACCTCGCGCGTCGACCAGCGCCCATTTCCAGCGGAGATTCCGCAACGATTGTCATTTCCTCGGCCTTCAATCTGCGCTAGAATACGCAAAAAAGGCACGAGGCACATGAGCAGAAAACTTCTCGTACTCTTCGGGGTGCTGCTTTTGGCATCCTGTGGCGGCGGGCAGCGTCCGCCGACAAATCTCAACGACGCCTGCGCCATCGCGCGCGAGCGGCCCGACATGATCAAGGCGTTCAAAAGCACCGAGCGTAAATGGGGCGTGCCCGTTCATGTCCAGATGGCCACCATCTATCAGGAAAGCCGCTATCGCCATGACGCGCGGACCCCGCACAAATACGTGCTGGGCGTGATCCCGATGGGTCGTCAAAGCAGCGCATACGGCTATAGCCAGGCGCTGGATGGCACGTGGGAGCAATACCAACGTGAAACCGGCAAGCGCCGCGCCAAGCGGGACCGCATCCGCGACGCGTCGGATTTCGTGGGCTGGTACATGAACAAAAGCCGCGAGCGGAACGGGATCTCGCCCGCCGACGCGCGCAACCAGTACCTCGCCTATCACGAAGGGCACACCGGATACTCCCGCGGCAGCCATTATGGCAAGACTTGGCTGTTGAACGTCGCCAATGACGTGGATGCACGCGCGCAGATGTACCAGGCTCAGTTGTCGAGCTGCCGGTATTGAACCTCGCCGAGGGTCAGCGGTTGTCTGACCCGCGCCGCGCCCTGTTCGAGAACAGATCACTGTCGACACGCACATTGTCGTCCAAAGGCCCCAGCAGTACGGTGGTCTGGCTGCCTGCGTTGTCGTGAATGACCCATTTCCGCAGTTCGATCGGATCGCTGGTGAACATCAGTTCGATCCGCCCGGCCTCGGGGTTCTTGGGATCCTGAGCGGTTACGACCGTGGCAGTGCCGTCGAACGTATGCCCCACCACCATATCGGCCTGCGACAGATTCACGTTGCGCGCCAGAACCAGCGACAGCGGCGTGCGCTTCAGCGGATACTGCTCGGGCGGCTGGTTCGACTTGGGGTCGAACACCATCACGGTGCCGGCATTCGCCAGCACCACCGCGCTGTTGGGCGGGTCGTATTCGAACCGCATCTTGCCGGGGCGCTGCAACCACAGCTTGCCGGTACTCAGCGATCCGTCATCGTTGACTTGGGTAAACGTCGTCTGAACGGTTTTCAGACCGTTCAGGTAGTTCGAGATCTTTGACAAAGGCAGCTTGTCGGCGGCCCAGGCTGCCGGGGCGGTCAAAGCAAGGGCAAGGGCAAAGGCAATCTGTTTCATGACACTCAGATATGCGCTTTGCCCTTGTTATTAAATATCCTACTGCTCCGGGACGAGGATTTCGCGTTTGCCCACGTGATTTGCCGCCGAAACAACACCTTCCTCCTCCATCTGCTCGACCAGCCGCGCGGCCTTGTTGTAGCCGATGGCAAGTTTCCGCTGGATGTACGAGGTCGAACACTTGCGATCCTTTATCACGATGGCGACCGCCTGATCGTACAGCGCATCCTCGCCATTGGTGTTGCCGCCGGTATTCAGACCCAGAACCGCGTCGATATTGTCGGCCTTGTCCTCGGATGGACCATCCAGCACGCTGCCGACATAATCGGGCGGGCCGAACTGCTTGAGGTGGTTCACGACCTCCTCGACCTCTTCATCCGACACGAACGGCCCGTGGCAGCGGGTGATCTTGGCGCCACCGGCCATGTACAGCATGTCGCCCTGCCCCAGCAGCTGCTCGGCCCCCATCTCGCCCAGGATGGTGCGGCTGTCGACCTTGGACGTCACCTGGAACGAGATCCGGGTGGGGAAGTTGGCCTTGATCGTGCCGGTGATGACGTCCACCGAGGGCCGCTGCGTGGCCATGATCAGGTGAATGCCCGAGGCCCGCGCCATCTGCGCCAGACGCTGGATGCAGGCCTCGATCTCTTTGCCGGCCACCATCATCAGGTCGGCCATCTCGTCGACGATGACGACGATATACGGCATGGCCTTGGGTTCGAATTCCTCAGTCTCGAAGATCGGCTCTCCGGTTTCGTCGTCGAACCCGGTCTGGACCGTGCGGCTGAACATCTCGCCCTTGGCCAGCGCGTCCTTCACTCGACCGTTGTAGCCGGCGATGTTGCGCACGCCCATCTTGGACATCTTGCGATAGCGGTCCTCCATCTCGCCGACGACCCATTTCAGGGCGACCACCGCCTTTTTCGGGTCGGTCACGACCGGCGACAGCAGATGCGGGATGCCATCATAGACGCTGAGTTCCAACATCTTTGGGTCGATCATGATCAGGCGGCATTCGTCCGGCGTCAGCTTGTAGAGCAGCGACAGGATCATCGTGTTGATCGCCACCGACTTGCCCGAGCCGGTCGTCCCCGCGATCAGCAAGTGGGGCATCTTGGCCAGGTTCGCGACCACGGATTCACCGCCGATATCCTTGCCCAGCGCCAGCGGCAGCGCGTGGTTGCCATCGCCGAAATCGCGGCTGGCGAGGATTTCGCGCAGAACCACCATCTCGCGGTTCTCGTTGGGCAATTCGATGCCGATGACCGAGCGTCCGGGGACCGTCGACACCCGCGCCGACAGCGCCGACATCGACCGGGCGATGTCATCGGCCAGGCCGATGACGCGGCTGGCCTTCAGGCCCGGCGCGGGTTCCAGTTCGTACATGGTGACGACGGGGCCGGGGCGGACGCTGACGATCTCGCCCTTGACGCCATAGTCATCCAGCACGTTTTCCAGCATCCGCGCGTTTTCCTCCAACGCCTCGTCGCTCAGGTGATGACGCGGGATGCCGGCCGGGTTGGTCAGCAGGCTGAGCGGCGGCAGTTCGAAATCCGAATGCCTCTCTTCGAAGGACAGGCTGGGCTGGGCCTCGGCCTGGGCGCGGCGCGACGGCAGGACGTTGCGCCGGACGGGTTGCGCCACAACCGGCTTGCGCGGTTCGGCAACCGGGATCTTCATTGCCGGGCGCGGCGGGGCGATCGGTTCCGGGACATCCTCGAACACCTGATCTTCGTCGAAATCTTCAGGCGCATACGCCGAGAGCGGGTCTTCCGTTAACGTCTCCATTTCCGCAGACGACTGCGCCGGGTGACCTGCCAACGGCGGCTCGGGCGGAAGCCCGCCTGCAGTCAGCGGAGGCTCGGGCGGGAGGGTTCCCGCACGCGGCGCGTTCAGGATCAGCGGGTCGGGGCCACGGCCGCGCCCTTTGGTCAGCGGGCGGTTCGGATCGGGCTCGGGCGCGATTTCACCGGTGGCGACCTTGCGGTTCCGGATCACCGCAGAAATCTTCGAGCGGATCCGGTCTTCGCCCGGCATCTCGTCATATCCGGTGACGGGTTCGGGGTCGACCAGCTCGGGTTCGGGCATCGGCTCGGGGCGGCGGATCAAGCCGGGCATACGTGCAAGCAGGCCTGTCTTGACCGGTTCGGGGGCTGCGATCTCGGGCTCTTCAAAGACCGGATCGGCATAGGCCAGCTCATCCTCAAATTCGGCACCGGCGGCCCGGGTTGTCTTGCGGTCCTGCCACTTTTCCCGGCGCGCCTGCGCGGCACGGGCGGTGGCCGAGGCCCCCTGCCCCAGCGCGGTCATCAGCATGTCATAGGCCATCACGAGACCCAGCAGGAAAGCCCGGACCCCGCGCCGGACGTCCGACTTGGTGAAGCCCAGCACGAAGACGCCCAGCGCCAGCATGCCGGCCGCCATGGCCAGCGACATCAACTTGACCATGAAATGCGACGAAATCGGCAACAGCGTCAGCAGAGCGCCCATCACCGTATCGCCAAACAGACCGCCCAAGCCAAAGCTGTGCGTCGCGCGCCATTCTGCGCCGGGCACCAGCGTTGCGGCATAGACCGAAAGGACGGCGATCCAGATCGGCGCGAAAATCAGGCGGGCCACGGCGCGATCCTCGCCGAAATGGCCGGCAAACCGCACGCCCCAGCCGACCAGCACCAGCGCGATGCCAAGGCTGCCCCAGCCTACGATCATGAACAATGGCGCGGCGATCGAGGCGCCGAACCGGCCCAGCCAGTTCTGCACCGGCGCGTCGGTCGAGACCATCCAGTTCGGATCATCCGGGGTGTAGGACCAGATCATCGCAGCAGCCGCCAGGCCGGCCAAGATCAGGGCGATCCCGATCAGTTCCTTGCTGCGCCGCTCGATCGCGGCCTGGGTGGTGCTGTCCAACAATGGGTCGCGGTTACGCGCGTTGTAAGATGCCATGTGCCCTCGTACCTCACGAATAGATGCAGTCGCGGAGCGTGACCAGCCCGCGCTGCATCTCTGTTTTTGGGGCCACCAAAGCGACCCTGATAAAGCCCTTGCCCGGGTTCTGCCCCGGCTCCCCTTGCGAAAGATAAGCGCCCGGCAGGACCCGAACCCCGGTTTCCTGCCACAGCTTCAATGCGGCCTGCTCGCCATCTTCGACGGGCAGCCAAAGAAAGAACCCCGCCTCGGGCGGCATATAGCCCTGAACGCCCGCAAACACCTCATCCGCGATGGCGTATTTTTCCTGATACAGCGCGCGGTTTTCCTGAACATGCGCCTCATCGGCCCAGACCTTGGCCGCGGCGGCCTGCAACGGCGATGGCAAGGGCGCCCCGGCATAGGCGCGCAACTGCTTGACCCGCTTGATGCTTTCCGACCCGCCCGCGATCAGCCCCGACCTCAGCCCCGCCAGGTTCGAGCGTTTCGACAGCGAGTTGAACAGCGTGATCCGCTCGGGGTCGGCGCCCAGCTCCTGCGCGACGGTCAGGATGCCGGTGGGCGGCGCGTCTCGGTAGATCTCGGAATAGCACTCGTCGGCGAAGATGCGGAAGTCATACTTCTCGGCCAGCCGGATCAACTCGGCCCAGTAGCCGCGCGAGGCGACGGCACCCTGCGGGTTGGCGGGCGAACAGATATAGGCCACAGCGGTGCGGTTCAGCACATCCTCTGGCAGGCCGGCATAGTCCGGCAGATGCCCCGTGGCCGCGGTGGCCGGCACGAAATACGGCTGCGCCCCGACCGAGATCGAGGCCACCATGTAGACTTGGTAGAACGGGTTGGGGCACAAAACGATCGGCTGCTGACCGTTCTTCTGCTCGGGGCACAGGGCCATGGCGGCGTTGTACAACCCCTCGCGCGTGCCGTTCAGCGCCATGATGTTGGTTTCGGGGTCCATCCGCACGCCATAGCGGCGGTCGATCCAGTCGGCGATGGCCCCGCGCAGCGCGTCGGACCCCTCGTTCGGCGGGTATTTTTGAAACCCTGCTGCGTTTTCCACGATGACATCGGTCACCCAGGCCGGAAAGTCATGCTTGGGCTCGCCAATCGTCATATGCACGACATCGCCGCCCGGCGCGTGATGGTCGAGCAGGGCGCGTAGACGCGGAAAAGCATAGGCCGGTAGGTTCGAAAACCGCTCGGGGAAATTCATGACTGCTGCCTCGATACCGGGATCATTGGCGCCCCGGTTTTCCAGCAGATTACAGGCCGAACCCCCGCGCGTCCAGACAAAGAGGTTCCGAATCAGGGGATTGTGGCATTCAGGTCAGAACCGCCTCGGCCGCCGCACCCAGCCGCAAAAGCGCCTCTTCCGAGCCCGGATAGCCCAACATCATCAGCCCGCAGGACGGTGTCGAAGTGGGCAGCGACAGCGCCGCCAGCCCCATCAGGTTGCCGATCCGGGTGTTGCGCAGGGCCAGAAGGTTCTCGGTGACGTAATAGTCATGGTTGTTCATTAGTCGGTCCAGATCCGGCGGCAGGATCGGGGCCGTCGGCGCCAGAACCGCGTCGAACCCGGCGGTGGCCGAGTCCCAGGCCAATCGGCAGGCCTTCAACCGCGACCACGCCGCCACGTAATCCGGTCCGGAATGCGCCTTGCCCGCGCGGAACCGCTCAAGGATCTCGGGATACATCGCCTCGGGGTTGGCCTCTATCACGTCGCGCCACAGGCCATAGGCTTCCGTGGTATAAAGGACACCGGACAGGCCCATCGCCTCGGCCAGTTCCGGCACCTCCAACGGCACGATCTCGGCCCCTGCATCACGCAAGCGGTCCAGCGCGTCGGCATAGGCCTGGCGTGGCGCGTCGCGCAGATCGTCCTGCGCTATGGTCTGCAGATCCGCAAGCCGCCGCCCATTCAGGCTGGCGCCCCGCAGATCGGCCGGCGTTCCGCCCTCCAACAGCGCCAGCATCTGCGCCGCATCCTCGACCGACCGAGTCAGCGGGCCGACCGTATCGAACCGCAGGCACAGGGGCACCACGCCTTCAAGGCTCAGCCGCCCCGGGGTGGTTTTCAGCCCTACCAGATCGTTCCATGCGGCCGGAATGCGCACCGATCCGCCCGTGTCCGAGCCGATTCCGCAGGCCGCCAGACCAAAGGCCACCGACGCCGCCGCGCCCGAGGACGACCCGCCCGGAACCGCCTTTTCGTCATTCACGCAGGGCGGCGTCGCGGTCACGGGGTTCAAGCCAAGGCCCGAAAAGGCCAATTCGCTCATGTGCGTCTTGCCCAGACAGACCGCGCCCATGGCCGTCGCGTTGCGCAGAACGGTTGCGTCATGCTCGGGCACCCGGCCGCGCAGTAGGGCCGATCCGGCCTCGGTTCCGATCCCGGCGGTGTCGAACAGATCCTTCCAGCTGATCGGCACCCCATCCAGCAGTGACCGGCGCAGACCTTGGGCCGCCCGCTCCTTGGCCGCGCGGGCTTCGGCGCGGGCGCGGTCATGCGTGACGCGGGCATAGATGCCGTCCCGATGCGGATGGGCATCGATGGCCGCCAGATAGACCTCGGTCAGCTCCTCGGGATCGATCTGACCCATGCCGATCCCGCGGCCCAGGTCACATGCCGTCATGGTCAGCCAGTCCTGCATCTTTGCCCCCTTGTCGGAAAAATTCGTATTTCGGCGACGGTAGCGACAGGACTGCACATGGACAATCCCGAAAGGGCGCGCATATTGCACCGCATGACACAGGTTTCCGATATCTTGATCGTGGGCGGCGGGCTGAACGGCCCCGCCCTGGCGCTGGCGCTGGCGCAGACCGGACACAGCGTCACCGTGATAGACGCGCTGGCCGAGAAGCTGCGCAAGAACGCGGCGTTCGACGGGCGTGCCTATGCACTGGCGCTGGCCTCGCAACGGTTGCTGGCCGCGATCGGCGTCTGGGAACGGGTTGCGGACCACGCCCAGCCGATGTTGGAGATCAAGGTCACCGATGGCCACGCAGGCACAGGTCCGTCGCCGTTTTTCATGCATTTCGACCATGCCGAGATCGAGGAAGGCCCGATGGGCTATATGGTCGAGGACCGTCACCTGCGGCGCGCATTTCTTGCGGCGATGCAGGCGGAACCGGCGATCACCCGGGTGGATGGCAAAACCGTGGTTGCGCAGGAAACCGGGCCAGACGGCGTGACCGTGACGCTGGATGATGGATCGGCGCTGTCCGGTCGGCTTCTGGTGGGGTGCGACGGCCGCCGCAGCGGCACCGCCTCCCGCGCCGGGATCAAGCGGACCGGATGGGACTACGGCCAGACTGCGCTGGTCTGCGCGATCGAGCACGACCTGCCCCATCACGGCATTGCACATCAGTTCTTCATGCCCCCCGGCCCGCTGGCGATCCTGCCGTTGACCGGTAACCGCAGCTCGATCGTCTGGAGCGAACGCACCGAGACCGCACAGCGCATCAACGCGCTGGACGAGGCCGATTACCTTCAGGTCCTGCGGCCCCGGTTCGGCGATTTTCTGGGTGACATCCGCCTACAGGGCGACCGGTTCACCTATCCGCTGAACCTGACCATCGCCAATTCCTTCATCGCGGACCGGCTGGCTCTGGTGGGTGATGCGGCCCATGGCATGCACCCGATCGCCGGTCAGGGGCTGAACGCCGGGCTGCGCGACGTAGGCGCTCTGGCCGAGGTGCTGACGCTGGCCGGTCGACGCGGCGAGGACATCGGCTCGACTCTGGTTCTGGAGCGCTATCAGGAATGGCGCCGCTTTGACACGGCGGCCTTGGCAATGGCGACGGATGTGTTCAACAAGCTGTTTTCGAACGACAATCCGATCCTGCGCCTCGGGCGCGACATCGGCATGGGCATTGTCGGGTCCCTGCCCGGTCTGCGCCGCGGCTTCGTGCGCGAGGCCGCCGGTTTGACAGGCGACCTGCCCAGGCTGTTGCAGGGCCGCCCGATCTAGTCGAGTTTGCGCGCCTCATCCACCAGCATCACCGGAATCCCGTCGCGGATCGGAAAGGCCAGACCAGCGGCTTTCGAGACCAGTTCCTGCCGCTCGGCGTCATATTCCAGCGTGGTATGAGTCTGGGGGCAGATCAGCGCCTCGAGCATATGGCGGTCGAAACCCGGTTCCGTCTCAGTCATTGCAGTTGTTCCTCGTTTGACCCCCCGCGCAGCGAGAATTCGATCAGTGTGACCAGCGTTTCGCGCCGGGTGCGCAGGCAGGGCGCCTCAAGCAGGGCCTGCTTGTCCTCGGGATCGAAATCCAGAAGCATCGACAGGGAATTGACCAGCAATTCGTCATCCGCCTCGTTCAGCGTCTCCCAATCCGTCGAGAGCGCTCGGGCCGAGAAATACCTTTCGAGCAACCGCAGGAAAGCGGCCCGGTCGAACCCGGCATCCCGCTCGCCTTGACCCAGGTCGCGGTCGAACCCCTCCCAGGTGACGGCACAGCGGCGATAGGGCGTGAAGCCCTCGACCTCGGACTGAATGCGGAACCGCGACACGCCGGTCAAGGTGATCAGATAGCGCCCGTCTTCAGTCTCGGAAAACTGGGTGACGCGCCCGGCGCAGCCGATGCGGTGCAATCGAGCCCCATGGCCTGGGCCCGGATTCGGCTGGACCATGCCGATCAGCCGTTCCTTGGTTTTCAGGGCATCGTCCAGCATCTGCAGATAGCGCGGCTCGAATATATGCAGCGGCAGCCGGGACCGGGGCAGCAAAAGGGCCCCGGGCAACGGGAACACGGACACCGTGTCCGGCAGATCGGCGGGATGCATCATGTAATGTGTTCTAGCTCTGATATGCGATCAGGCAAATATCATCGAAGTCAGCCTGCGCCGTCCGTTCAGCACGATCGGATCATTCGGCTTAAGCGCGTCGAAGATCGTCAGCAGCTGGGTCTTGGCTGCACCATCGTTCCATTCGCGGTCGCGACGGAACAGCTCCAGCAGCTGATCGACCGCCTCGGCGGCCTTGCTGTTGGCATAGAGCGCCTGCGCCAAGTCAAACCGGGCCTGATGGTTGTCGGGGTCGGTCTCGACAGCAGCGGTCAGCTCGGCCACCGGGCCGGCATTTGCGGCCTGCTTGGCAAGCTCCAACTGCGCATGGGCAGCCTCCAACTCGGCCGTCGTTGAGATTTCGGCCGGAGCGCCGTTCAGGATGGCCTCGGCCTGCTCCAGATCACCCATTGCGATATGGGCGCGCACCAGTCCGCCATAGGCCGCCGCATGGTTCGGGTCTTCGCCCAGAATGGCGGCAAAGGTCTGGGCCGCATCTACTGCCGCGCCCTCGGCCAGCATCTCTTCAGCGGCCTCCACTGCCTCGTCCAGCTGTCCGCCGGGGCTCTGGCCGCCAGCAGCCCCGATCACGCGGTCTATGAACGCCTTGATCTCGGAGCCAGGCAGCGCGCCCTGGAACCCGTCGATCGGCTGACCCTTGAAAAAGGCATAGACGGTCGGGATCGACTGGATTCGCATCTGCGAAGCGATCATCTGCGCCTCGTCCACGTTGATCTTGACCATTTTCACCGCGCCTTTGGCGGCGGTCACGGCCTCTTCAAGGGCCGGACCCAGCGTTTTGCACGGGCCGCACCACGGCGCCCAGAAATCCACGATCACCGGGGTTTCCTGCGACGCTTCGACGACATCGGCCATGAACGTGGCCTCGGTTCCGTCCTTGATTAGATCGGTGGCGGCGGGGTTGCCTGCGCCGTTCAGAAGTTCCATGGCATTCACTCTCCGGAATTCAGTCTTGGCCCTTATATGCAACCGGGCGCGGCGGAAACCAAGAGCCGTCGCACCGGTTCAGGGCGGATCAGAGATCAAAGGTCGCAAAAACCGGCGCGTGGTCGCTGGGCTTCTCCCAGCCGCGCGCTTCGCGCAGGATGCGGCTGGAATGACCCGCGTTAGAGATGTCGGGCGTCGCCCAGACGTGATCGAGGCGCCGCCCCTTGTCAGCCGCATCCCAATCGCGGGCGCGATAGGACCACCAGCTGTACAGCTGCCCCTCGGGGATGTCCTGCCGGGTGATGTCGACCCAGCCGCCCGCGTCCTGCGTTTCGGCCAGCTGCTCGACCTCGATCGGCGTGTGCGACACGACCTTGAGCAGTTGCTTGTGCGACCATACGTCATCCTCGCGCGGGGCGATGTTCAGGTCACCAACCAGAATGGATTTCTGTGGCTTTTCGGCGTGGAACCAGTCGCGCATGTCGGTCAGGTAGTCCAGTTTCTGGCCGAATTTTTCGTTCACCTCCCGGTCGGGAACGTCGCCGCCTGCAGGGACGTAGAAATTGTGAATGATCACACCGTTTTCCAGTTGCCCTGCGACATGGCGGGCATGGCCGAGCCCGGCAAAATCCCGGTCACCCAGGTCGGTGATCGGCAGGCGCGACAGGATGGCCACACCGTTGTAGCCCTTTTGCCCGCGGGCAATCATGTGGGTGTAACCCAGTTCCGCGAAACCTTCGGTCGGGATCTTGTCGACCGGCGATTTGCATTCCTGCAAGCACAGCACGTCCGGTGCCTCCTCCTGCAGCAGTTTCTGCACGATCGGCTCGCGCAGGCGAACGGAATTGATGTTCCAGGTGGCCAGAGTGAAAGGCATGATCGGGGTTCCCTTGTCGCGACCGGGGCAACCTAACGCGGCAATTGCCGGGGTGCCATCCGAAAAAAAGCCGGGCCAAAGGCCCGGCAGTCCAACAGGGAGGTACATGTCATGACCCGGACATGCGCGGGTTGCGAGTAACCTAAAGATGTCTATAGAGTATCACTTTGATCCACATCAATCCACCAATCGTTAGGAAACCAGGCGATATCCGCCGGATTCTGTGACCAAAAGGCGCGCATTCGAGGGATCGGGCTCGATCTTCTGGCGCAGACGGTAGATGTGGGTTTCCAGCGTGTGCGTGGTGACACCTGCGTTATAGCCCCAGACCTCGTGCAGCAGAACATCGCGCGGCACGACACCGTCGGTGGACCGGTACAGGAACTTGAGAATGTTGGTTTCCTTCTCGGTCAGGCGGATCTTGCGGTCATCCTCGGTGATCAACATCTTCATCGCCGGCTTGAAGGTGTAGGGCCCAAGAACAAAAACCGCATCCTCGGATTGTTCATGCTGGCGCAGCTGCGCGCGGATGCGGGCCAGAAGCACTGGAAACTTGAAGGGTTTCGACACGTAGTCATTGGCCCCGGCATCCAACCCCAGGATCGTGTCGGCGTCGCTGTCATGGCCGGTCAGCATCAGGATCGGGCTCTTGACCCCCTGCTTGCGCATCAGCCGGCACAGCTCGCGCCCATCGGTGTCGGGCAGGCCCACATCCAGAATCACCAGGTCATAGATCGCCTCGCGCGCGCGCTCCAAAGCAGACTGACCGTCCGAGGCCTCGAACACGTCGAAATCCTCGGTCATCACCAGCTGTTCGCTCAGCGCTTCGCGCAGGTCCTCGTCGTCATCGACCAGCAGGATTTTCTTGAGTTGCGCCATGTCCCGGTCCTCCTTTTGCTTTTGCATCACTTGAGCTTGGAATATGCAATCCACAAGTTTTGCTGCAACGCTCTCACGCCCTCGTGTCTGATGGACGGGAAATGTTTCACATTCGGCGGCGAACGGGCTAGGACGAGACAAACGTTACAGGATAACATCGATGAGTCTGATTCCCGACATCACCGAATTGCTGGCGCGCGCGCGGGCGGATCTGCGCATGGGCGTTCCCGTGGTGCTGGTCGATGACGGCGGCCGTGGCGTAGTGGCCGCAGCGGCCGAGACCTTGGGGCCGCAACGTCTGTCCGATCTCCGCGGTCTGGGCGATCAGCCCGTGGTTGCCATCACCAACCGCCGGGCCGAGACCCTGAAGGCGCGCGCCTATGACGGCGATCTGGCTCGTGTCGTAATCCCCGCCGATGCCGACCTTGCCTGGGTGCAGGCCGTGGCAGACCCGTCCGATGACCTCGATTCCCCGATGAAGGGTCCGCTGATGACCCAGCGGAGCGGCAATACCAACCTGCACCGCATCGCCATCGCCTTGGCCAAGACCGCGCGCCTGCTGCCGGCGGCAGTGGTCGTACCCGTCGAGGACGGGCGCGCCTTTGCCGCCTCCCATGGGCTGACCTGCATTGACCATACCCGCACCGCCCCACATCTGGCCGATCGCAGCCCCCTGCACGAGGTGGTCGCCGCCCGCCTGCCGATGGAGGTCTCCGAGGCCGGGCGGCTGCATGTATTTCGCCCCGAGGACGGCGGTGAAGAACACTATGCCATCGAAATCGGCCGGCCCGACCGTTCGAAACCGGTTTTGGCGCGGCTGCATTCGGCCTGCTTCACCGGCGACCTGATGGGCAGCCTGAAATGCGATTGCGGTCCGCAGCTGCGCGGCGCCCTGGCGCAGATGGGAGCCGAGGGCCACGGCGTTCTGCTGTATCTCAACCAGGAGGGCCGCGGGATCGGCCTGGCCAACAAGATGCGCGCCTATTTCCTTCAGGATCAGGGGTTCGACACGGTCGAAGCGAACCACCGGCTTGGGTTTGAGGATGACGAGCGCGACTTCCGCCTCGGGTCCGACATCCTGAAGTCAATGGGCTTCAGTTCAGTGCGGTTGCTGACCAACAACCCCGCCAAGATCGCGATGATGGAACGCACCGGGATCGCCGTCACCGAACGTGTGCCGCTCAAGGTCGGGGAAACAGCGCACAATCGCGGCTATCTGGCGACCAAGGCGGCCAAGTCGGGCCATCTGTTGTGAGCCCGCACGATCTGGTCCTGTCTTGGCGCGGCGTGCGGTTTCACGGCAGGACGTTCCCCTGCACGATCGGCAAAGGCGGCCTGACCAACGCCAAACGCGAAGGCGACGGCGCCACCCCGACCGGCGTTCTGCGGATCGTGGGCATGCTGTACCGGCCCGACCGGATCGCGCCACCCGCCCCCTGGGCGCTGCCGATCGGGCCGCGCGACCTGTGGTCGGATGATGGTGCTGACCCGGATTACAACCGGCATGTGCGGGCGCCGCACGGGTTCAGCCATGAACGCCTTCGGCGGGCCGATCCGCTGTACGATTTGGTTCTGATCACCGACTGGAACTGGCCCGATGCAGTGCCTGGACGCGGATCAGCCATCTTCATCCACCAATGGCGCCGGACGGGCTATCCGACCGAGGGCTGCCTGGCCTTCCGCCGTGACCACCTGCACTGGATCGCGCAAAGGGTCACCCTGGGCACCCGAGTGATCATTCCCCCGCTTTGACCCGTTCGCCAAAGATCGCCGACCCCACCCGGACATGGGTGGCCCCCAACGCGATCGCGGTTTCGAAATCGCCGCTCATGCCCATCGAGAGACCTTGCAGCCCGTTGCGCGCGGCGATCTTGGCCAGAAGGGCGAAATGCAGCGCCGGTTCCTCGTGCACCGGCGGGATGCACATCAGGCCGCGCACGGGAAGGTCCAGCCCCTGGCATTCGGCGATGAAGGCATCCGCATCGGCGGGCAAAACGCCGGCTTTCTGCGGTTCCTTTCCGGTGTTCACCTGGATGAACAGATCAGGGCAGGCGCCCGTCTCTTGCGCCAACCGCGCCAGGGTCTTTGCCAATTTGGGCCGATCCACTGAATGGATGGCATTGCAAAGATCCATCGCCTGCCGCGCCTTGTTGGTCTGCAACGGGCCGATCAGATGCAGGTCGATGCCGGGAAACCGCTCGCGGAAGGCGGGCCATTTCGCGGCAGCCTCCTGCACCCGGTTTTCGCCGAAACAGCGGTGGCCCTGCTCGAGCACGGCCTGAACCCTGTCATTTGGTTGAACTTTGGATACGGCAATCAGGGTCACGGACCCGGCTTGCCGCCCGGCGGCGGCTTCGGCCTTTGCGATGCGATCTTTGATTTCCTGCAACGACATGGATTTCCCCTGTTCCGGTTTCGCGCCAGAAAAACACCATGTCGGCGCAAAAGAAAAGGGCGGGTCCGAAGACCCGCCCCAAACCTTGCGGTTCAGATCAACTTAGAAGTTGAACTGAGCACCGAAGTCGGCACGCATGGTCGAGTCTGCGCAGACGTCGCAGTCCGACACACCGATACCACCGCGCAGCGATGCGCCGCCGCCCAGGTCGTAGATGGCGCCGATGCCGTACTGCTGGGTGTCGGCGTCAGCCGAACCGTCACCGTAAGCGGCGGTCAGGGTCAGAGCGGAGCCAACGTTGTAGGCCAGCGACAGACCGTAGGCGGTGCCGTCGGTTGCTGCAACTTGGGTTGCGTCGTCAGCAACGAACAGGGTGCCCGAGAAGTCACCGAATTCGCCACCCAGGGTGAAGACGGTCAGGCTCGGATTTTTGCCTGTTGTGCCTGCCAGATCGTCGGTCTCACCGTAGGCCAGAGCGGCAGTGATGTTGCCGAAGGTGTAGGTTGCGCTGATGTCCCAACGGTCGGCATCGGTTGCAACGCCATTCACACCGAAGGTGGCTTGGTCATACGACGCGCCGAAAGCGAAGTCGCCGACTGCGTACTGGAAGAACACAGCGTTCGAACCCGAACCGGTCGACGAATAGCCCAGGAAGCTGTAGTCGACGCCCGAGTACTGGCCGATGAAGTTTTCCAGGCCCGGCTCGTTGCCGTAGTAGTTGGCCAGGTTGTCGAAGGAGCCGGCAACGTTGCCCGCGTCAACACGCAGACCACCGTAGATGACCGAGAAACGTGCGCCGTTCAGGCCAGCCGAGTTGGCTTCACCGGTGCCGGCGTTCTCGTCGGCCTGCAGGCGGACGCGTGCTTCAAAGCGGACGCCACCGTCGGTTTCCGCGATGCCGTCGATGTTCAGACGGAAGCGCGAAACCAGGATGGTTTCGTCGGTCGCGACAGCAGCGGTGCCGGTGGTGGTGCCGCTGGCAGTGGTGGTGAAGTTGGTCACAACGCCAGTACGGTCTTCTTGGTAGCCGATACCAAAGCGGCCATAGCCGCTGAATCTAACTTCGGCCGCGGCAACCGATGCGGTTGCGATCAGTGCGGTCGATGCGAAGAGAACTTTTTTCATCTTGTTTCCCTCGGTTTCAGTAATTTCTACTCGACACATGCCTGTTGCACATGTCTCAGCACGCAGACCGTTTCGCTCTTTTTGCCCCCTCAGCGCAAGCTTGCCTTAATTCTTTTGCAGTCATTGCCCCGGAATTGGTGCAAGGATGCCACAGTTGGTTTGAGGGCGTGTTTTCGGCACCGCCATGGCGCCTTTGGAAAGAATGGGCTTGTTGCAACACAACAGCTTGTCTAGGAGTATCACCCAACAGTCTAACCAGCAGAACAGGACATGCCGACGATGCGCCTGCAGACGATTTCGGGTTTGTTGATTTTGACCGTCTCGGTTGCGGCCTGCGGGCAGAATCGCTCGGCACAGCCCAATCCGAACTATCTAACCACCGACGGCAGTTCGTCAGAGGCTCGTGAACTCAACGATCCGAATCGTTCGACCATCTGGGATGTGTTCGGCCCCAACAACTCGGAACAAGTGACACAGGTCAATCGGTACCTGTGGGCGGCCTCGCTGGATGTGCTGAATTTCCTGCCGATCGAAGAGGTGGATCCGTTTACCGGCGTGATCGTAACGGGTTACGGCAGACCGCCGGGCGGCGGGCGGTCCTATCGGGCAACGGTGCACATCAAGGATCCGGCCCTGGCGGCGCGGTCCCTTTCGGTGGCGCTGCAGACCAGCGGAGGCGCGCCGGTCAGCGCCGCCACCACGCGTGCGGTCGAAGATGCGATCCTGTCGCGGGCGCGCCAGCTGCGGATCGCGGACAACAAGCTCTAGCAACCCGCAGAAAATCACAATATTACCACGCCGGGCCCCTGCCCGGCGTTTTCATTCACGAAGGACCGCATGATGTCGCGCTACTCCGCCAACGAAATCGAAGCCAAATGGCAAGAAGCCTGGGACACGGCCGGGATCTTCACCGCCAAACGCACGGCGGACAAGCCGAAATACTATGTGCTGGAAATGTTCCCCTATCCGTCGGGGCGCATCCACATGGGGCATGTGCGCAACTATACCATGGGTGACGTGATCGCCCGCTACAAGCTTAGCACCGGGCACAACGTGCTGCACCCGATGGGCTGGGATGCCTTTGGAATGCCTGCGGAGAATGCGGCCATGGCCATCGGTGGCCACCCCAAGGACTGGACCTATGGCAACATCGCCGACATGCGCGCGCAGATGAAGCCGCTGGGCCTGTCGATCGACTGGTCGCGCGAGTTCGCAACCTGCGACCCGGAATATTACGGCCAGCAGCAGGCGCTGTTCCTGGATATGCTGGATGCGGGGCTGGTCTATCGCAAGAACGCCGTGGTCAACTGGGACCCGGTGGACATGACCGTGCTGGCCAACGAACAGGTTGAAAACGGGCGCGGCTGGCGCTCGGGCGCGTTGGTGGAGCGACGCGAGCTGACCCAGTGGTTCTTCAAGATCTCGGCATTCGCCGAAGAGCTGCTTGAGGCGCTGGATACGCTCGAGAACTGGCCCGCCAAGGTGCGCCTGATGCAGGAGAACTGGATCGGCAAGTCGCGCGGGCTGGAATTTGCATTCGAGCGCACCGACGGCGGCGCGCCCATCACCGTCTATACCACGCGGCCCGACACGCTGCTGGGGGCCTCGTTCGTGGGCATCTCGCCCGATCACACGATCGCCAAGCAGCTTGAGGCCGAGAACTCCGAAGTCGCTGAATTCGTTGCGGAATGCCGCAAGGGCGGCACCACGGAAGAGGCCATCGAAACCGGCGAGAAGCTGGGTTTCGACACCGGCATCCGCGTCAAGCACCCGCTGGACCCGAACTGGGAACTGCCGGTCTGGATCGCGAATTTCATCCTGATGGATTACGGCACCGGCGCGATCTTCGCCTGCCCCGCGCATGACCAGCGCGACCTGGATTTCTGCCGCAAATATGACCTGCCGGTGATCGACACCTTCTTTGCTCTGGATGACGACACGCCGGTGGACAAGATCGCTTTCGTCCCGCCGAAAGAGCAGAAAGTGCGCTGGGTCAACCATTTCGCCGGTCTGACCGAGGCCACCGGACAGGAAGCCATCGACGCG
Organism: Ruegeria sp. BHSC043; assembly: GCF_059612985.1. Classification (NCBI taxonomy): domain Bacteria; kingdom Pseudomonadati; phylum Pseudomonadota; class Alphaproteobacteria; order Rhodobacterales; family Roseobacteraceae; genus Ruegeria; species Ruegeria sp. BHSC043. Next base: position 25,194 of record NZ_JBXWRS010000003.1, read on the forward strand.
ACCATCGAGTTTGCCGAGAAAGCCGGCTGGGGCAAGGGCGTGACCAAGTACCGCCTGCGCGATTGGGGCCTGTCGCGCCAGCGCTACTGGGGCTGTCCGATCCCGGTGGTGCATTGCGACGATTGCGGCGTGGTGCCCGAAAAGAAGGAAAACCTGCCGATTCGCCTGCCCGACGATGTCACTTTCGACAAACCGGGCAACCCGCTGGACCGTCACCCGACCTGGCGCGACTGTGCCTGCCCGTCTTGCGGCAAGCCGGCCAAGCGCGAAACCGACACGATGGACACGTTCGTCGATTCGTCGTGGTATTTCGCCCGTTTCACCGCCCCACGCGCGGAAACGCCCACCGATCTGGCCGAAGCCGAATACTGGATGAACGTGGACCAGTATATCGGCGGCATCGAACACGCGATCCTGCACCTGCTGTATTCGCGGTTCTTCGCCCGGGCCATGCATCTGACGGGGCATCTGCCGAAAAAGGCGATCGAGCCGTTCGACGCGCTGTTCACCCAGGGCATGGTCACCCATGAAATCTATCAGACCCGCGACGACAAGGGCCGCCCGGTCTATCACCTTCCCGAGGAAGTCGAGGACGGCAAGCTGAAGGCGACGGGCGAGCCGGTCGAGATCATCCCCTCGGCCAAGATGTCGAAATCGAAGAAGAACGTGGTGGACCCGGTCAGCATCATCTCAGCCTTTGGGGCGGATACGGCGCGCTGGTTCGTGCTGTCCGATTCGCCGCCCGAGCGTGACGTGGAATGGACCGCCGCCGGCGCCGAGGCCGCGCACAAGCACCTCAGCCGCGTGCATCGCATCGTGTCCGAGATCGCCGCATCCGACGCCCCGGCCAATGCCGAGGACGAAGCGCTGCTGCGCGAGATGCACAAGACCATCCATGACGTGACCGGCGGGGTCGAATCCTTCGGCTTCAACGCCTCGATCGCCAAGCTCTATGCCTTTACCAACACGCTGGCCAAATCCAAGGCGGGCGCGCAGGCCAAGCGGCAGGCGGCCAAGACGCTGGCGCAGCTGATGTCGCCGATGACCCCGCACCTGTCCGAAGAGCTGTGGCAGATGCTGGGCGGCGAAGGGCTGGTGGCGCTGGCGCCCTGGCCGGTGGCGGACGAGTCGATGCTGGTCGATGACACCGTCACCCTGCCTATCCAGATCAACGGCAAACGCCGCGCCGAAATCAGCGTGGCCAAAGATCTGGACAAGACGCAGGTTGAAAAAATCGCGCTCAGCACCGAAGCTGTGCAGAAGGCGCTGAATGGCGCTGCTCCGAAGAAGGTGATCGTTGTTCCGGGCCGGATCGTGAATGTCGTTGTTTGACCGCAGAAAACTGATGCTGCCGCTGGCCGCCTGTGCGTTGGCGGCAGCCTGCGGGTTTCAACCCGTCTACGCGCCGGGGGCGGCGGGGTCCGCTCTCTATGGCAGAGTCGCGGTTTCAGCCCCGGACACGGTCGAAAGCTATCTGCTGGTGCAGAATCTGGAACAGCGGCTGGGGCGCGGCGCCGGTTCGGCCAAGGATTATAGGTTGAACGTGAAGGTCACCACCGCAACCCGCGGGGCAGCGATCACCACGACCAACGAGACCAACCGCTACACAATAGATGGGCGCGCGAATTTCACCCTGACCTCGGCTGAAACCGGGCAGGTCGTCGCGTCGGGCACCGTGACCGATTTCGTGGGTTACTCAGCATCGGGTTCGACGGTCTCGACCCTGGCCGACGAGCGCGACGCAAAGGATCGCCTGATGGTCATCCTGGCCGATCAGATCGTGACGCGCTTGTATTCCACACCGGAACTGGCTTCATGAAGCTTTCGCCACGCGAGGCTGACGGGTATTTTTCCAAACCGGACCCCGACAAGACGGGCTTGCTGATCTACGGCGCCGACGCGATGCGCGTGGCGCTGAAACGCCAGCAGGTTCTGGCCGCGCTGCTTGGCCCTACCGCCGAGGAAGAGATGCGCCTGACCCGGATGCCCGGCGCCGATCTGCGCGGCGACCCGGCCATGCTGCTGGACGCGGTCAAGGCGGTCGGGTTTTTTCCCGGCCCGCGTGCCGTGTTTGTCGAGGAGGCAACCGACTCCGCCGCCCCTGCGATTCTGACCGCGCTCGAGGACTGGGCCCCGGGCGACGCGCAGATCATCGTGACCGCGGGCCAGCTCAAGGCCAGTTCCAAGCTGCGCAAGGCCTTCGAGGCCCATCGCAACGCCTATGCGGTGGGCATCTATGACGACCCGCCCAGCCGCGCCGAGATCGAGCGGTCATTGGCACAGGCTGGCCTGACCGATATCCCGCGCGATTCGATGGCGATGCTAGGGGATCTGGCAGCCGAGCTCAGCCCCGGCGATTTCGCGCAGACGCTGGAAAAGCTGGCCCTGTACAAACGCGGGGACGGCACCGCGCTGACGGTCGAGGACATCGAGGCCTGCGCCCCGCAATCCAACGAGGCCGCGCTGGACGATGTTCTGAACGTGGTGGCCGAAGGCCGCGCGCCCGAGATCGGCCCGCTGATCCGACGCCTGCAGGCGCAGGGCACCAACCCGGTGACGCTGTGCATCGGCGCCACGCGGCATTTCCGTACTCTCTATGCCTGCGCTTCGGACCCGGGTGGCGCGGCCCAGGGCATCGGCAAGCTGCGTCCGCCGATCTATGGCAAGCGGCGCGACCGCATCCTGCGGCAGGCGCAGGCCTGGGGGGCGCAGAAACTGCAGACCGCCCTGACCGTGCTGACCGATACCGACCTGTCCCTGCGGTCGGCCGGGCAGACCGCGCCGGCCATGGCGCTGGTCGAACGGGCGATGATCCGCATCGCCATGCTGGCTCGGTCACGCTGACGTGACGGGGCGTCGGGCTTGACGCACCGCCCTGCGCCACCAACCTGTAGGTCAGCCAAGACAGGAGCACGGCATGTACAAACTTTATGGACGCGTCCACAGCCGCGCTTCGCGGGTGATCTGGCTGCTCGAGGAATTGGGCCAGCCCTATGATTTGATCCCGGCAGGGCCGCATGATCCGCAGGTTCTGGCCCTGCATGAATCCGGCAAGGTGCCGGTTCTTCAGGTCGGCGATGCCGTGCTCTCGGACAGCGTGGCGATCATGACCTATCTGGCCGACAAGCACGGGGCCTTCACCTATCCGGCCGGAACCCTGGACCGGGCCGAGCAGGATTCGCTGGTCAACGCCATGCTCGAGGAATTCGATGCGCCGCTGTGGCTGGCCACCCGGCACGCATTCATCCTGCCGCAGGACAAACGTGTTCCGCAGGTGGTCGAGGTCGCGAAATGGGAATTTGACCGCAGCTTCCAGCGCATGGGCCGCCGCTTCAAGGGACCGTACCTGCAAGGTGACAAGATGACGATTGCCGACATCCTGTGCGTCCATTGCATGAGCTGGGCCAAAACCGCCGATTTTCCGATGAATTCGGATGTGCTGAAAGCCTATGGCAAGGACCTCCGCGCGCGGCCGGCCTATCAGAAACTGGGCGAGCTGGCCAAAACCGCCTGAGCGCTCAGCCAGTCGGCGGCCGATCGCCCGGCCCATCGCCCGGTGGCGAAACAACCGGTCAGAAGGTAGCCGCCGGTCGGTGCTTCCCAATCCAGCATCTCGCCGGCACAGAACACGCCCGGCAGCGCCTTCAGCATCAGGCCATCGGTCAGCCCGCTGCGCATGACGCCGCCCGCGGTCGAGATCGCCTCGTCCATCGGGCGCAGTCCCGCGTGGCGCACGGGAAGCGCTTTCAGCAGCCCGACCCAGTCGGCCCGGGTCACGACCTCGCCTTTGGTCATTTCGTGAAACAGCGCCACTTTCTGCGCTGGCAGGCGCAAGCCGTTTTTTAGCCACCGGCTGAGCGTGGTTTTCGCGCTGGTCGCAGCGAGGCGGCGGCGCAGTTCTTCCTGCGGCAGGTCCGGCACCAGATCCACACGTAACGGCAAGCCCGCGCGCAGGGCCGGGGTCAGCGGGTACAGCCCACCCCCTTCAAGCCCTTTCTCCGAGATCACCGCCTCGCCCCGGCTGATGCGATCGCCCGCCATCCACCGCACCGATTTGAGTGCCCGGCCGAAATGCGGCGTCATGTGCGGGCTCCAACCCATCGCCAGCGCGGCATTCGACGGCGCGAAAGGCGCCAACGGCACCCCCTTTTCCGCCAGAACCGGCGCCCAAGCCCCGTCCGAGCCCAGCCGCGCCCAACTAGCGCCGCCAAGCGCCAGCACCGTCGCCCCGGCCGCGACCCGTTGCCCGCCGTCGGGCGTGTCGAACACCGCCGTCGCGCCGTCCCAGCCAAGCCAGCGCCAGCGGGTGCGGATCACAACCCCCATCCCGTCCAGCCGCTCCAGCCAGGCCCGCAACAGCGGCGAGGCCTTCTTGGCGCGGGGAAACACCCGCCCGGTCGAGCCAGTAAACAGCTCTTGCCCCAGACCGCGCGCCCAGTCCTGCACTATTCCGGCATCGAAATCGGCAAGCATCGGACGCAGCCAGTCCGCCGCCTGTCCATAGGCCGGCAGCAGAGTCTCGAACGGTTCATCCTTCGTCAGGTTCAGGCCCGATTTGCCCGCCATCAGGAACTTGCGCGCGACCGATGGCTTGGCCTCGGCCACCAGAACAGCATGCCCGGCCCGCGCCAGTTCCTCGGCTGCCATCAATCCGGCCGGACCCGCCCCGATCACCAATGCCTGCGCCATATCTTTCCTCTTGTCCCGGGCCGGGCCCGGGATAAATCTAGCCTCGCCATGACCGAGGACTGCCCCATCTGCCCGCTCTGCGACCGCCCGATCCCCGACGGGACCGGCAGCCTGCACCATCTGATCCCAAAACTCAAAGGGGGCAAGGGCGGTCCCACGGTTCTGCTGCACGGAATCTGCCACAAGGAAATTCACGCCACCCTGACCGAAGCCGAGCTGGCCCGCAGCTACAACTCGGTCGCGGCGTTGCGCGGCCACCCCCGGCTGTCGCGGTTTCTGGACTGGGTGCGCAAACGCCCGCCCGGGTTCCAGTCGAAAGTGTCCGGAAAGCGCCGCAGCCGCTGATCAGGCGGGCACGAACACCGTGCCATGCGCGGCACGGACGGGTTCGGTCAGCCCTTCGATGCCGATCCCGCGCAGGTCGGGCGTGGGTACGATGACGGCACCGGGAATGTGCTGAAACTCCAGCGTGGTATAGGGCCGTCGCCACAGCCATTCGCGATTGCCGACGGCCCAGAGGTCAGGGCTGGGCGGTCGCTCCTGTGTGAAGGCATAGAAGTGCAGGTCGAACCCGTGCGGGGTTACATCCTGTATCGCCAGAAGCCGCATCCCAAGGCTGCGACAGATCGCATCCTCGGCCTGGATGTCGCCGGTGCGTAGGGTGATCTGGCCCACGCAGGCCTGGTCGAACGGCGCCTGCACGGGGTCGGCCTTCGGGCGGTTGCATTCGAAATCATGTTGCAGCAGTTCGATCGCAAACCCCTCGGGATCGGTGAGATGGTTCAAATAGCCGATGTCCAGAAACTGCGCCGGTAGGCTGACCTTGACCCCCCTTCGCCGCAGCCAGTCCGCCGCCCGGTCCACGTCAGGCAAGGTGATGCCGATCTTCCAGTACCGCTGCCCACGATCCGCGACATACCCGCCCCCGCCGGGCTGCAACACGATTTCCGCACCCCGGCCAGGGTAGCCGACCCGCCAGTCCGCCCCGTCACGGCGCGACACCATGCCCAGCGCGTGGCGGTAGAACTCCGCCAGCCCGGCCGGGTCCGCCACGCGCAGATGCAGGGCAGCCAGCCTCATGCGCACATCCCGGCGATTCCGCAGGCGACATCAGGATCTGCCGCCAGGCTGTCGGAAACCAGCTCACGCGCGGTCTGCAACAGCATGTCGCGGGCCACCACCCGGTCGACCAGACCAAAGGCCAGGGCCTCGTCGGCCGTGATCTTCTGCCCCGCCATCAGGATCAGCTTGGTCCGTGCCGGCCCGATCAGCGCCTTCATGCGCAGCACGTCCGACGGCTGCGGCAGAAACCCCAGCCGCATCACCGGATAGAAGATCTTGGCCTCCGGCACCGCGATGCGCAGGTCGCAGGCCAACGCCATGCCGTTGGCCCCGCCCGCCATCGTGCCGTTCAGCGCGGCAACGGTCAGGCAGGGCAGCGCTGCGATGGCGCCCGACAGACGTTCCCATAGGTCCGAGGTGGCCAGACCCGCCCGCGCCTCGTCCAGATCGGCACCGGCGCTGAAGACCTTGCCGGCACCCGTCAGGATCAAGGCCCGCGCCTCGGTCGCCGCCTGGGCGATATCGACCAGTTCGGCCAGCATCGCCCCGGTCAGCGCATTGGCCTTGCCGGGATTGTTCAGCACCACGGTCCACAGGCCGTTTTCCTTAGTCAGTTCGATCACGTCAGGCCGACCCTCTTGCGGATGTCGTCGCGGCGCAGAGAAATCTCGGTGCCCAGAAATTCGTCGGCGTCGGCCGAGCACATCCACAACAGCGCGCGGGCCGGCCAATCGGCGGGGATATGATCTTCCCATTCAAGCTGGCTGACCGGGTTGATGCCGCTGGCCTTGATCGTCCGCTGCATGTCGGTGGCCACCGTGCCCGGCGACAGGCCCATCGCGCGGATGCCGTGATGGGACTCTTCCAGATGCAGACACTCGGTCAGCATCTTCGCACCCGCCTTCGAGGCGCAATAATGGCTCCAAGCCTCCACCGGGTTGGACGCAGCGCCCGACGAGACCGTCAGCACAGTTCCGCCGCCTGCGGCCCGCATCACCGGCAGCACCGCGCGCATGCCGTGGAACACGCCCTTGAGATTGATGTCGATGGCCAGACCCCAATCCGCCGGATCAGCCTTGGCCAGATGCGAAATCGGGTCGATCACCCCGGCATTGCCGATCAGCACGTCCACCCCGCCAAAGCGATCGACGCAGGCGGCCACCGCCTGATCGACCTGCGCGAAGTCGCTGACATCGCAGGCAATCGCGAGTGCCTGCCCCCCCAACTCGGCGGCCAGCGCGTCGATCTGCGCGCGGCTGCGGGCCACCAGCGCGACATTGGCCCCGGCTGCGGCAAAAACGCGCCCCGCCTCGGCCCCGATGCCGCGGCTGGCCCCGGTGATCAGCACTGTTTTTCCTTGCATGGACATCCCGTAATCCTTTCGGCTTGCAATCCTTTCAAGTCCTATCGCGCAAACGGGGAAAGCGTCCACCCCTTGCCCCCTTGACGGCGTGCGCCACAGGCCCGACGATGCGCGCGAATTTCAACACGAAGGGTTCCCTTATGTCCGTTTTCCTTCGCCGCACGGGCGGCGCCGTCCTGGCCTATGTTATCGCGACGCAAGGCGCGCTGGCAGACCTGACCGCCAACGATGTCTGGTCCGACTGGCAGTCCTACATGGGCAGCATGGGCTATGCCGTCACCGGCGATCAGAGTACCTCGGGCAACGTCACCAGCATCAGGAACATGACGCTGAAGATGGAGCTGCCGGACGAGGATGGCGCGTTCGACATGGTCATCCCGGAAATGACCCTGACCGAGAATGGCGACGGCACCGTCACCATCGGCTTGCCGGAGAGCTTTCCCATGACCATCTCGGGTCAGGCCGAGGGCGAGGCATTTTCTGCCGCACTTCTGTACACTCATGACGCTCTGAACATGGTCGTGTCCGGCGCCCCCGAGGACATGACCTATGACTACGCGGCCCAGAGCCTGGGCCTGGCGCTGGGCGACGTCACCGTCGACGGCGAGACCATGCCCGAAGACAGCCTTGATCTGAGCCTGCGCCTGGCGGATCTGGCCGGCACGTCGCGCATGGTGATCGGCGAGGGGCGAACGGTCGATCAGACCTTCACCGCCGCCGATCTGACCTATGAGGTGGATTTCAACGAACCGGAAACCGGCGAACAAGGCCGGATCAACGGCAAGCTCGAGCAACTGGCCTTCGAGGGCCGGAACGTGATCCCGGCCGGGTTCAGCCTGGCGGATGTCCAGGCCGCCTATGAGGCCGGATTCGCCTTTGACGGCGCCTTCACCTATGTGGCGGGCCAGACCAGCATCGAGGGCACCAGCGAAGGCGAAGCGTTTTCGATGGCCAGCAGCTCGGACGGCGGCCGTTTCGCGGCCAGCATCGATGCGCAGCGTCTGGCCTATGACGTCGAACAGAAGAACGCCAAGCTGTCGGTCACCTCTGCCGATGTACCGTTTCCCATCGAACTTGCGATGGCCAAGGCGGGCCTGAAACTTGAGGCTCCAATTCAGGACAGCGGCGAGGTCGAACCGTTTGCCCTGGCCCTGAACCTGACCGATTTCACCATGTCGGACATTCTGTGGAGCATGTTCGACCCGGCCGGCGCCCTGCCACGAGATCCGGCGACCATCGCGCTGGACACCACCGGTACGGCCAAGGTCCTGCTGAACATCTTCGATCCGGCCGCCGCCGAAGCGATGGAGAAGGCCGACGCCGTTCCGGCCGAGTTGCACTCGTTGAAGATCAACGAGCTGCTGGTTTCGCTGGTGGGCGCCAAGCTGACTGGCAACGGCGATTTCACCTTCGACAATTCCAACGCCGAACAGACCGGCGGCATGCCGATCCCGACCGGGGTGGTCAACCTGCAACTGGTGGGCGCAAACGCCCTGATCGACAAGTTGATCGAAATGGGGCTGGTGTCGGACAACGATGCCATGGGCGCCCGCATGATGATGGGCATGATGGCGGTTCCGGGCGAGGCGCCGGACACGCTGAATTCGACCATCGAATTCAAGGAAGACGGGCAGATCCTGGCCAATGGCCAGCGGATCAAGTGAATCCGGCCTGAAAGAGCAAAAGACAGGGGCGCGGGAACCCGCGCCCTTTTTTTGGCACCGCTCCTCGCGATCAGTCGAACAGGCCCGGTTCGTGCAGCGCGGCCTGCACCGACAGATGCGTTTTTCTGGCACCCGCCGCGCCCGGACCCGGCCCGCCTTGGGGCTTGCGGGGCCGCCTGTCGAAGGCTAGGTCCAATGCAAGCAGTCGGAGGCCACATGACCAACACACTCGAAGCAATCAGCGCCCGGATGATCGAACTGGCCGCCAAAGCCGGGGCCGAGGCGGCGGACACGATCGTGATCGACGGGGCCTCGGTTTCGGTCGAGGTGCGCGGCGGCAAGCTGGAGCATGCCGAGCGCGCCGAAAGCATCGATGTCGGGTTGCGGGTCTTTCTGGGCCAGCGTCAGGCCATCGTGTCCGGGTCGGACAGCCGCCCCGAAGCACTGCAAGCCATGGCCGAGCGCGCCGTGGCCATGGCCCGCGAGGCCCCCGCAGACCCTTTTTCTGGGCTGGCCGATCCCGACCAACTGGCGCGGAACTGGGACGGCGACGCGCTGGAACTGTTTGATCCGTCGCCCGCACCTTCCGCCGACGCGCTGATGCAGGACGCGCTGGCCGCTGAGGCCGCCGCCCTGGCCGTTCCGGGCGTGACGCAGGTGTCGGATGCAGCTGCCGCCTATGGGACGCATCGGGTGCATCTGTCGGCCACCAACGGATTCTCGGGCGGCTATGCCCGTAGCACCCGGTCGGTGTCCTGCGTGGCGATCTCGGGCGAAGGCACCGGGATGGAGCGCGACTATGACGGGGACAGCCGCACCTTTCAGACCGACCTGCGCAGCCCGGACGAGATCGGCCGGACCGCCGGTGAACGCGCGGTGCAGCGGGTCGGTGCGCGCAAGCCGCAGACCGGCCAGTTCCCGGTACTGTTCGATGAACGGATTTCATCCTCGCTGATCGGGCATCTTCTGGCGGCCAGCAATGGCGCGGCGGTTGCGCGCGGCGCATCGTGGCTGAAGGACAGCCTGGGCCAGCAGGTTCTGCCCGCACACCTGTCTCTGGTCGAGGATCCGCACCGCCCGCGCATTTCGGGATCGCGACCCTTTGACGCCGAGGGGCTGCCGACCGCCCATCGGGCGATCGTCGAAGACGGCGTTCTGACCGGCTGGACGCTGGACCTGTCCAGCGCGCGCAAGCTGGGCATGGCGCCCACCGGCAACGCCGCCCGTGGCGTGTCCGGCCCGCCCTCGCCCAGCAACTGGAACCTGAGTCTGACCCAAGGCACAGCGACGCGCGAGGATCTGTTGCGCGACATGGGCACCGGGCTGCTGGTGACCTCGATGATCGGATCGACGATCAACCCCAACACCGGTGACTATTCGCGCGGGGCGGCGGGGTTCTGGGTTGAGAACGGCGAAATCGCCTATCCGGTGAACGAATGCACCATCGCCGGAAACCTGCGCGAGATGCTGATGCGGATCATTCCGGCCAACGACGCGCGCCCCTATCTTTCGCGGGTAGTGCCCTCGCTGCTGATCGAAGGGATGACGCTTGCCGGAAACTGACCTGCTCCTGCTGATCGACGCGGCGCGCGAGGCCGGCAAGATCGCCACGCGGTATTCGGGTCGCGACGCCCGGCGCTGGGACAAACCGCAAGGCGCGGGCCCCGTCACCGAGGCCGATCTGGCCGTGAACGCGATGCTGGAACAGCGCCTGCCCGCCGCCCGGCCCGGCTATGGCTGGCTAAGCGAAGAAACCGAAGACAACCCCGACCGGCTGACCCGCGACCGTGTCTTCATCATCGACCCGATCGACGGCACCCGCAGCTTTGCCGAAGGTTCGAGCACCTGGGCGCATTCGCTGGCGGTGGCCGAGCACGGGCAGGTGATCGCGGCTGTCATTTATCTGCCCCTGCGCGACCTGCTGTTCGCAGCGGAGCGTGGCGGGGGCGCCACGTTGAACGGCCAGCCGATTCAGGCGACCCAGGTCCGGTCGGAATCCGAGGCCGAAGTGCTGGCCGCCAAACCCAGCCTCGACCCGCGACATTGGAAAGACGCCAGACCGCCCTCGTTTCGTTGGGCCTACCGGCCTTCGCTGGCCTACCGCATGGCCCTGGTCGCGCAGGGGCGGTTTGATGGGATGCTGACCCTGCGCCCAAGCTGGGAATGGGACATCGCCGCCGGCGAACTGATTCTGCACGAAGCCGGCGGGCAGTGCTCGGACCGTGCCGGCGACCGGTTGCGGTTCAACAATCCGAACCCGCGACTGAACGGCGTCGTGGCCGCCGGCCCCCGGCTGCACGAGCTGCTGATCCGACGGCTGGCACCGCCTGCAGACCAAGGCCTGCCGGCATGAGCAGACAGCGCTCTCTCAGCCTCGCGGCCTACCGGGTGCTGTCCTGGGGTGTACCCAGACCGCAGGATCACGGCACCCCCCCGCGCCCCGCGGGCGAACTGTTGTGGTTTCATATCGCCGACCGGCACCGCCTGCGCGCGGCGAACGACTTTTGCCGTCGGTTGCAGCAGACCCGGCCCGGACTATCGATCCTCAGAACCGCTCCGCCCGAGACAGACCTGACCGGCTGGACCTCGGACGACGCCCCTGTCGTCTGCCTTCCGGCCGAGAGGACCGGCGCGGCACGCAGCTTTCTGGACCACTGGCAACCCGATCTCGGGTTGTGGGTTGGCGGTGGGCTCATGCCCAACCTCGTCATCCGCGCACATGACGCCGGAATACCTCTGATCCTGCTCGAGGCCGAACCGGATATCCGCGCAGCGCCGGCGGCGAAATGGGTACCCGACATCGCCCGCCACACCTTCGACTGTTTTCAGGCCATCCACGTAACGTCCGAGGAAACCGCACGACAGATCCGCAGACTCGGCGTGGCGACGAACAAAGTGTCGGTTTCCCCGCCTCTGCGCATCAATCCGACGCTGCAATCTTGGCCCGAGGACGAATTGATCGAAACAACACATGCGGTGTCGGGGCGCCCGGTCTGGCTGGCAGCCTGGGTGGAACCGCGCGAGGTCATCTCGGTGCTGAGCGCGCATCGGCAAGCCATGCGGATGCTTCCGCGGCTGGCGATGGTCCTGCATGTCTCCGACCGGGGCGAGGTCGCCCCGCTTCGGCGCCGGCTCGAAGACATGGATCTCAGATGCGCCAACTGGGAAAACGGCGACCCGATCGAGGACGTGACCCAGGTGATCCTGTGCGACGACCCCGAAACGCTGGGCTTGTGGTACCGGTTGTGCCCGGTCACCTTCCTAGGGCGATCGCTCGAGCAGGGCAGCGTCGGTTGCGACCCGATCATCGCGACCGCGCTGGGGTCGGCCGTCATTCACGGCCCTTTCGTGGGCCATCATCAGGACATCTACGACCAACTGGACAACGCCTCGGCAGCCTGCGTGATCAGAAGCGCAACCGAGCTGGGCGATACGTTGGTCGATCTGCTGGCCCCCGACCGGGCGGCCGACATGGCCTTGGCCGGTTGGGATCTGGTGACCGAGGGGGCCCCGCAGGTGGACACGCTGATCGACATGGTTCAGGACCAGTTGGACAAAGGCCGGATGGACGATGCGAGCACCTGAATTCTGGGATACCCCTCCGGACCGGCCCGGTCTGCGCGCGCGCCTTCTGGCGCCGCTGGGGCGGATATACGCGCGGGCCACGGCCCGGCGGGTGGCGGCTGGGCCCGGGATCGATCCGGGTGTGCCGGTGATTTGCGTCGGCAACCTGAATGCCGGCGGCACCGGCAAGACACCGACGGCAATCTGGGTTCTGGAGCAATTGCGCGATGCGTATCACACCCCGCATGTAGTCACCCGCGGCCATGGCGGATCGCTCGAAGGTCCGGTTCGGGTGGACCCATTGCGGCACACGGCCGCCCAGGTCGGGGACGAGCCCCTGCTGCTGGCGGCCTTCGCCGAGGTCTGGGTCGCCAAGGACCGTGCCGCCGGCGCCCGCGCCGCAGCCGAGACCGGCGCCAGCGCGATCGTGCTGGACGACGGGTTCCAGAACCCTTCGGTGGCCAAGACATTCTCGATCGTCGTGGTGGATGCGGCCCGCGGCTTTGGCAACGGCCTGTGCCTGCCCGCCGGACCGCTGCGCGAGCCGGTCGATGTCGGGCTGCAACGGGCCGATCTGGTGCTGTCGCTGGGCGATCCGGCCGCGCAGGAGCGGTTCGCGCAGCTATGGGGCAACAAGCTGGGCGTTCCGCACGCAACCGGTCAGGTCACGGCGCTGCAAACCGGGATGGACTGGAGCGAAACTCCGGTTCTGGCCTTTGCCGGTATCGGCCACCCCGAGAAGTTCTTTCAGACATTGCGCCAACAGGGCGCGCGGCTGCTGCGGGCCGAGGCGCTGGACGATCACCAGCCGCTGACGCCGGCCCTGATGACCCGGCTGGAAAACGAGGCGCGGTTGCTGGGTGCGCAGATGGTCACCACCGAAAAAGACGCCGTTCGCCTGCCGCCCGCCTTCCGCAGCAAGGTCATCACCCTGCCGGTGCGCCTGCAGGTGGATCAGGCCGACGACGTGCGTCAGCGGTTGCTGACGGCCGCGCCGCCGCCCTAGTCGTCTTCGCCCAGTTTCGGGGCGGGGCGCGACAGGTTCAGATCGGCATCCGAAAAGACGAACGGCGCGCGGATTCCAGGCACCCCGTCCAGTTCGATCTGCATGCCGCGCGCGATCACCTGCGGATCGGCCATGACTTCGTCCAGCGTGTTGATCGGCCCGGCGGGGATGCCTTGCGCCTCGCAGGCGGCCAGCAGGTCGGCCTTGGCCCAGGTCGCCGTGGCGCCGTTCAGCCGTGCGATCAGGGTGCGGCGATTGGCCAGCCGGTCCTTGTTGTGCAGATATTCGGGCGCCTCGGCCATGTCGGGCAGGTTCAACACCTGACACAGGCGCCGGTACTGCCGGTCATTGCCGGTGGCGATAATGATGTGTCCGTCGGCACAGTCGAACACCTGATAAGGCGCCAAGTTCACATGTGCATTGCCCATGCGCTGCGGCACCTGGCCCGTGGTCAGATAGTTCAGCGCCTGGTTTGCCGTGACTGCCACGGCCACGTCCAGCAGGGCCATGTCCACATGCTGCCCGCGCCCGGTACGCTGGCGTTGGTGCAGCGCCGCCAGAACCCCGGCCACCGCATAGATGCCGGTGAACACATCGGTGATCGCCACACCTGCCTTCTGCGGCTGGCCATCGGGTTCTCCGGTCACGGACATCAGCCCCGACATGCCCTGGATGATGAAATCATAGCCAGCCCGATGCGCATAAGGTCCGGTCTGCCCGAACCCGGTGATCGAGCAATAGACGAGGCGCGGGTTCAACTGGCTGAGGCTGTCATAGTCGAGCCCGTATTTCTGCAGCCCACCGACCTTGAAATTCTCGATCACCACATCGGCGTCAGCGACCAGCGCGCGCACCTTCTCCTGCCCTTCGGGGGTCGAGAAATCGGCGATCACCGACGCCTTGCCGCGATTGGTCGAGTGGTAATAAGCCGCCGAGACATCCTGATCGCGGGTCACGAAGGGCGGACCCCAGGCGCGGGTGTCGTCACCGGCCGGGGATTCCACCTTGATGACCTCGGCGCCCAGATCGGCAAAAGTCTGGCCGGCCCAGGGGCCAGCCAGAATGCGCGCCAGCTCGACAACCTTGAGACCGGCCAGTGGCCCGGTCATCAGTTGCCCAGTTCCTTTTCGATCAGAGCCTTAAACTCGTCATAGGACTGGTTGTCGACCTTCTTTCCGTTGACGACGAAGGACGGGGTGGACTGGATACCGTCTTTCTCGGCGTTTTTCTGGTACCAGGCGACGAGGGTTTGCGCCTTGGTGCCGTCCTGCAGGCAGGCTTCAAGCTGATCGTTGCTCAGCCCGGCCAGACGGCCGATCTTGCGCAGTTCTTCCACGATCTCGGCCGGGCCGCCGGCGCGAGTCCAATCGGACTGGCCCTGATAGATCAGGTCGGTGATGCCAAAGAACTTCTCGGGGCCACCGCAGCGCGCCACCATCGACGCCCAGATGCCGTAGCGGTCGAAATAGACCTCGCGGTAGATGAACTTGACCTTTCCGGTGTCGATGTACTCCTTCTTGAGCTGCTTGTACGGCCCTTGATGGAAATTCGCGCAATGCGGACAGGTATAGGACGCATATTCGATGATCTCGACCGGTGCATCCTCGGCCCCCTGAACCATCTCGACGATGCTCGAGGTGTCCAGATCGGCGCTTTGCGCTTCAGCGCTGCCGACCAGTTGTGGCACAGGCACGGTGCTTGGCGATTGGGTCAGCCAATAGCCGCCAGCGGCCACGGCGATGACCGCACAGATTGCGGTTGCGATACGGCTCATTCTCAGCCCTTTCTCAGCGATTTTTGTTTGGATAGAACGTTCCGGCCCAGTCGTTCAAGGGCAGCGCGCAAGTCTTGGTCGTGAACTTCGCGCGTGACTTTGTCTGCCTCGGCAACGACTTCCGGTGCGATGGTGGGTTTCGCCTGTTTCGGACGGTGTTCGAAACTGGCCTGCCCCTCGGCAAATCCTGTGGGAGCCGTCTGGGTGATGCGGATGCGACTGATGGCGTTGTAGCCATAGACGGCATTCACCTTGTCGCGCAGACGGTCCTTCTGCATCTCCAGCATCGGAGCCTGCGGTCCGGTAGTCAGCACGGTCAGCGTGGCGCCGAGCCCACCCTTGCCATAGCCCACCTTGACCGGCCGTGCGATGGCGGCGATGTCGGGGCCCACGATATCGGCCCAATGGGTCAACAGCCGCGACACGGCAAAGCCGCGGCTTTCACCGGCTTTCCGGATCCGATCGCTCAGCAAGGACGCGGTGCGTTTGAACCCGCGGGTGGTGGACCGTCTTGGTTGCATCTGGTTTCCAACTCCTGCGCCGCTATTGTAATGGGCGTGCATCCGGGCGCCAGCGAAACCCGACAGAGAAATGGATAAAACTTGCGTGACACCGCCACCTTCGACCTGAGCCGCAGCCTGCTTGCCTGGTACGACCGACATGCCCGCGACCTGCCGTGGCGGGTCAGCCCCGCCGACAGGGCCTCGGGCGTGCAGCCCGACCCCTATCGCGTGTGGCTGTCCGAGGTGATGTTGCAGCAGACCACCGTGGCCGCCGTGCGGGATTATTTCCTGCGCTTCACCTCGCGCTGGCCGGATGTCCGGGCGCTGGCCGCCGCACCCGACGACGAGGTGATGGCGGAATGGGCCGGGCTGGGCTATTACGCCCGCGCCCGCAACCTGCTGAAATGCGCCCGCACGGTGGTGGACCAGCATGACGGGCGCTTTCCCGACAGCCATGATGCGCTGCTGATGCTGCCTGGCATCGGCCCCTACACCGCCGCTGCCATCGCGGCCATCGCCTTTGACCGCCCCGAAACCGTGCTCGACGGAAATGTCGAGCGGGTCATGGCCCGGCTGCATGACATCCACGACCCGTTGCCGAAATCGAAGCCTCTGCTGAAGGCGAAGGCCGCCGAGCTGACCCCGGACGAACGCCCCGGCGACTATGCTCAGGCGGTGATGGATCTGGGTGCCACGATCTGTACGCCGAAGTCTCCGGCCTGTGGCATCTGCCCCCTGCGAAACCCGTGCCAGGCCCGCGCTGCCGGAACCCAGGCCGACCTGCCGCGCAAGGCGCCCAAGGCGCCGAAACCCACCCGGATCGGTCATGTCTACATCGCGCAGCGCGCCGATGGCGCAATCCTGCTGGAACGCCGCCCCGAGACCGGGCTTTTGGGCGGGATGCTGGGCTTTCCAGGCTCGGACTGGGCCGAGGACACAGCCGAGGCGCCGCCCTTTCCGGCCGATTGGACCCTGCTGCCCGCCGAGGTGCGCCATACCTTTACCCATTTCCACCTTATCCTGCGCGTCTGGACCGCCGCCGTGCCCGCGGAGGTGAACCCCGAGGGGTTGCTGGTGACGCCCAAACATTCCTTTCGCCCCAGCGACCTTCCGACCGTGATGCGCAAGGCGCATGATCTATGGCGCGGCAGTTCGACCTCTGGGAAAACGCAGCGGGCGGGATTACCCTGACGGCAGAGTTTCGGAGCCTGAACCATGATCCCGACTGACACCCTGTCGCGCTGGCAATCGGCCCTGCCCTTCTGGGTTTCCTTCCTTTTGATCCCGATTCTGTGGTTCACCGCTTTTGCCGGCGGCTGGTGGGTGCTGCTGGTGCCGCTGTCTACCTGGTGGCTGTTTGCGGCGCTGGACGGCCTGACCGGGCTGAACCTTGAAAACGCCGACCCCGAAACGCCCGAGGACGCGCTGCGCTGGTACGTCCTGCTGACCAAGGCCTGGGTGCCGGTCCAGTTTTTCACGCTCTATGGCCTGATCTGGTACGCCACCCGCGCCGAACACCTGTCATCGCTGGAAAAGATCGGACTTTTCTTCGGGATGGGCGTGATCTCGGGTACGATCGGCATCAACTACAGCCACGAGCTGATGCACCAGAAGGGCCGGCTGGAACGGTGGCTGGGCGACATCCTACTGGCGATGGTGCTGTATTCGCATTTTCGGTCCGAACACCTGCTGGTGCATCACCGCTATGTGGGCACGCCGCGCGACCCGGTGACCGCGCGCTACAACGAAGGGTTCCACCGCTTTTATCCGCGCGTCCTGCGCCAGTGCCTGGTGTCCGCGTTTCAGGCCGAGAAGGCCAAGCTGGCGCGCAAGGGTCTGAGCTGGACGAACCGGTCGAACCCGTTCTGGCGGTACTGGGGGCTGCAGGGGCTGATGCTGGCGCTGGCGCTGCTGCTCGGCGGATGGGCGGGGCTGGGGCTGTTCCTGGTTCAGGCGGGCACCGCGATCTGGCAGCTGGAGCTGGTCAACTATGTCGAGCATTATGGACTGACGCGCAAATACCTGGGCGACGGCAAATACGAACATGTCCGGCCGCGCCATTCGTGGAACGCCGCGCACAAGGCCTCGAACTGGCTGCTGATCAATCTGCAACGCCACTCGGACCATCATTACAAGCCCAACCGGCGGTTTCCGCTGCTGCAGAACCACCCAGCCGAGGCGGCCCCGCAACTGCCCTATGGCTATCCGGTGATGACGGTCGCGGCAATGATCCCGCCGCTGTGGCGGCGCATGATGAACCCGCGGGTGCGGGCCTGGCGGCAACAGTACTATCCCGAGATCACCAACTGGCGGCCCTACAACAGAGCAGAGCTGCCGATGCCGCGCGCCTAGAGCGTCCAGATGGTCATCGGCTGGTCGACCCCGCGGATCACCTGCCGGTCATGCCGCACGAACCCAGCTATCAGGTCGACGGCAGAATCCGCTTGCCGTAGCGCCTGTTCATGCAGCTCGTCCGAGACCACGACACGGGCCCCCATCTCGCGGGTCATCGCCTCAAGCTTGGCGGCCACGTTCACCGCGTCTCCAATCACCGCGAATTCCAGCCGATTGGCGCCTATATCGCCCAGAACCACCGGGCCGAAATGCACTCCGATGCCCACCTGGATCTCTTCTTCCCCGGCCCGGCGCCGTTCGAGGTTCCACCGGTCGATGATGTCCACCATCGACCGCGCGCAGGACAGGGCGTTGACCGCGTCCAACGGGGTCGGAACCGGAGTGCCGAACGTGGCCATCAGACCGTCGCCCAGATATTTGTCCAGCGTGCCGTGATGGTGAAACACCTCGGCCTCCATTCGCGCGTGAAAGCCCCGCAGCACCTCGATCACTTCATAGGGGTCACGCCCGGCCGAAAATTTGGTGAAGCCGATGATGTCGATGAACAGAACCGCGATGTTTTCCTTGCGCACCTGCTTGAGCGGCTCGTCGTTCTGGCTCAGTTGCTCAACCACGTTGGGCGAGAAGTATCGCGACAGGTTGGCGCGTTCTCGTTCCAGCCCGGCGTTTGAGATCAACAGACGATTGAGCCGCCGCATCGACACGCCCAGCGTGACCGCGACCATCATGAACACGATCACCTCTTGCACGCGCATCGGAACCATGAAGCTGTTTGGGTCCAACAATTCAGCCACGGCAGGATAGCCCTGCAACGCGGCGGCGACCGCCTCGCTGAGCCCGGGGATGGGCGTGGCCACCCACCAGGCGACGATCCAGCCCACCGTCCACATCAGGGCCGTCCAGCTGCCCATGGCGATCACCGTCCGCCAGGAATAGGCCAGCGTACCCGCGGCCAAGATGACGAAGAAATACTGAAAATTGTCGAACCGGTACTGCATCGCCAGTGGGCGCACATCGTCGCTGAACGGGTTGGGGACGATCATGCCCAGCGTCATGATCAGCAGATCGGCGAAAATCAACAACAGCTCGATCCGGGATTGGCCCACCCGGCCGGCGCGACGGATCAACCAGCCGTTGCCGCAGAGCAGCAGCAGGATGAAATGGTACCACATCACATCCCAGTTCGGGTTCAGAAACACCAGCAGGACACCGGTCAGCGCCATGGCGATCCAGCGGGCGCGGACGGCCAGTTCCAGCCCTTCGCGCTTGTGCCGTTCCAGCGCGGCCTCGGTGTATTTGTTGTCCAGATCGAACCTGTCCGGCGTGGTCACGAAAAACCGCCCGAACCGGGACGGGGTGGCGGCGGTGTCGGTCATTGGCTGATGCTCCCTCGCATTGTAGCGGGATATGAGGTCCGACCATCCAAACATCACCGGGCCAAAAACAAAAGACCCCGCCGGGTTCGGCGGGGCAAGGCGTGGTACCATGTGTCAGGCCACAGGCACCGGCGGTATGGGTGTGATCAGTTGTGCAGTTCGGCCCGGATCTGCTGGCGCAGCACGTCGATCGGAACCGTTTTTCCGTCGCGTTTGAAGCACCAGTACGTCCAACCATTGCAGGACGGCGCGTTTTCCAGATGCGCGCCCACCTGATGGATCGAACCCTTGATGTTGTCGCCCACCAGCGTGCCGTCGGCCCGCACCTTGGCCTTGTGACGCCGGTTCATCGAATACAGCTCCTCGCCCGGGCGCAGCATGCCGCGTTCGACCAACTGACCGAAGGGCACGCGCGGCTCGGCGCGCTTGCTGGCGCTGACCTCGAGCGCGTCACGGTCGAACTTTCGCACCTTGGCGATGCGCTTTTCGGCCACTTTGCGATAGCTTTCCTCGCGCTCGATCCCGATGAACTCGCGTCCCAGCATCTTGGCCACTGCGCCGGTGGTTCCGGTACCGAAGAACGGGTCAAGCACCACGTCGCCCGGGTTGGTCGAACCGATCAGAACCCGGTGCAGCAGCGACTCGGGCTTTTGCGTCGGGTGCGCCTTGTCGCCGTTGTCATCCTTCAGACGTTCGTGGCCCGTGCAGATCGGCAGCACCCAGTCGCTGCGCATCTGTACGCCTTCGTTCAACGCCTTCAGCGCCTCGTAGTTGAAGGTGTATTTGGCCCCTTCCCGCTTGCTGGCCCAGATCATCGTTTCATGCGCGTTGGTGAACCGCTTGCCGCGGAAATTCGGCATCGGGTTCGACTTGCGCCAGATCACGTCATTCAGGATCCAATAGCCCGCATCCTGCAGGGCCGAGCCCACACGGAAGATGTTATGATACGAGCCGATCACCCAGATCGCCCCGTTGGGCTTGAGCAGCCGATGCGCGGCCTTCAGCCAGGCCCGGGTGAACTTGTCATAGGCGGCAAAGCTGGAAAACTGGTCCCAGTGGTCATCCACCGCATCGACCTGGCTGTTGTCGGGGCGGTGTAACTGACCCTTCAGCTGCAGGTTATACGGCGGATCGGCAAAAATCAGATCCACCGACGCCTCGGGCAGACTGTTCATCACCTCGATGCAGTCGCCGGAAAGAATCGTGTTTAATGGGAGCGCGGCCGCGCCCTGTGTCTGGGTTTTCGTCATTTCTCTGCCTCAATATCCACGGCGCTTTTGCGCTCATTTGGTTGAGACAAGGATGAGTCAAACCGGATTCGCCGTCAATTTCTTTTTTGAATCATGGGGTTACGATTTACTCTTGATACAAGATATTGTGGACGGGCTTGAACGAACGTCTATGATGTGGGGTTACCCCAAGATTTTGCAGCGCCTCGCGGTGCTGTTTGGACGGATAGCCCGCATTGGTTTCCCAGCCATAGCCCGGGTGCTGTTGCGCCAAATCCACCATCACCTGATCGCGCCATTTCTTTGCAAGGATCGACGCCGCCGCAATCGAGACTGACTTCGCATCGCCTTTGACCACAGCCTGCGCCGGCACGGTCAGACCCTTGGGGATCAGATTGCCGTCGATCAACACATAGTCCGGCGCCGGCTTCAGCGCCGCCACGGCGCGCTCCATCGCCAGGTGCGAAGCATACAAGATGTTGAGGTCGTCAATCTCGGCCACGCTGGCCTCGGCAATGGCGTATTCGGACCGGGCGCGCAGATCCGCATCCAGCGCAAGCCGCCGGCGGGCGGTCAATTTCTTGGAATCGTTCAGACCCTCGGGGACGTCCTGCGGGTTCAGAATGACCGCCGCGGCCACAACAGGCCCGGCCAGCGGGCCGCGCCCCACCTCGTCCACGCCGGCGATCCTGGGGTAGCCTTGCGCGATCAGCGCCTGTTCCAGTTCGAAATTCGGAGTCGTCATGCCATTGGCAAACCGTGTTTCGCCCCGGTCTGCAAGACAAAAGAAGGGGGCGATCGGCGCCGCCCCCTTCCCGCACGGCGCGTCTGACGGCGCCGCTCCTGCTCGAAACGTATTACTAGTAAACCACGCGGTATCCCTTCTGGCGCAGACAGGCCGGCTCGTACGCACGCTCGACCTTCTTGCCGTTCCAGAATCCGACCTTGCACTGTTGCGGCAGGCTGGCCGAATAGTCGTAGTGCTTATCCAGGCATTTCGTCGCCAAGAGCGGACGCTCTGTGGAATAGTGCTTGAAGACCCGCAGGCACTGCTGCGGCAAGTCATAGCGCGCAACCCGGGGCGGCAGAGGGCGCACATGGTGTGGACGCCGGACAGGTGGTTGCACTTTTGGCGGGGTGTAGATGTGATTGTAGGTACGGGTGACCGTCTTGGGCCGTGTCTGTTTGTCGAAATGATTGATGGCCGCGCCAAGCAGGGCAATGGCGGCAAGACCGCCCAGGATGTCATGGGCATCGGCAGCCCGCGCCTTCGAGGCCGAAATCCCGGTGATGGCAATGGCGGTCGACACGACCAGGGCGATGAATTTCTTGTGCATCGGACACGTCCTTTCGGATGAACTGCGTGGCCGCGTCTGCGACCGTCAGAAGTGATGCACCATCCTTGCTGCCGGCCCTGCAAGACAGGCAATATCGGCCCAGTGATATCCGATATCATTGGTGTAACCCCCCTGAGATATTGAATATCGCGCCAAGCCATGCGCAGGATACGGCCCATGAGACAGATCCTCTCTTTCCTGGCGGTTTCCACGCTGCTATCGCTTCTCGCCACCACTGCGGCGGCAGAGTGCTATGCCGACTACAAGGCCAAACAGGACAACCCGCTGCGCCTGCACTATGGCGTGATGGAGGTCCCGGTCTGCCAGCCGGGGCCAGCCAGGCAAGAGATTGCAAAGCGGCTGAAAAAGTCGGGCTGGACGCTGCTGAACGTCATCTCGGTCTTTGGCCCCGAGGGTCTGGATCAAAGGAAGGAAAATGCCGGAAAATTCTTTCTCCGTTTCTGAGGCGCGGCGTTCTGGGGCCCGGCTCGTCGGCTTCGGCATCGCGGCGATCGTCCTCATCCTGATCACGGCGGCAGCCTTCCTGTTCTGGACGCTTCCGGACGCCAACGCCTTCAACGCGCGGGTCGAGCGGCTGTTCGTCGAAAGCGATCTGACCACCCAAGCCGAGATCCGCCTGCTGGAAATCCTCGCCCAATCGGGGACCGCCTTTGCCGACACGCTGGCCAGCTACCGGATGGTGATCTTCGTGCTGCTGGTATTCGCAACCGCCATGCTTGTGGCCGCGCTGGTCTTTCTTGTGATGCTGACCGCACTGAACCGCCGCATGGCCCAGATCGAGCGCACCGGCATCCAGGTGACCTCGCTGCTCATCAGCCGCGAGGAAAACACGGTGTACCTGAACAACATGGATTTCAAACTCACGCCCGCCGCCATGGAGACCCTGTCGGTGCTGGCCGAATCGCGGCTGGACGACGAAGTTCTGTCAGGTGCCCAGATCGAAGCGATGATCTCGGGCCGAGACGCCAGCGATTGTGACGAAGCCGCTGGTGCGACCCGCATCAAGCGGCTGCGCGACGCGCTGGGCAACCAGATGGTCAGCGAGTTGCTGGTGAAGAACATCGCCAAAAAAGGCTATATGCTGTCGATCGACAAGGACGTCATCAAGATGGTCTGACGGGCTCGGGTCCCGACCGGTAAAATCTGCGTTGCCCCCCTTGGAAAACCGCCTTGCAAGGCCCATCCTTTAGACACCCGGCACGGGAGGTTGCTGATGAACGTCCACGCCCCGCCCGAAACCAAAGGCTATGAAATCGCGATCGAGCGGCTGACAGGCCGCGTCGCGATCTACCGCGACGATCTTGTTCTGGCCGAAAGCACCAATGCAAAGATCATGTATGAAACGCGGCTGGCACCGGTCATCTATGTGCCGCGCGAAGACGTTTGCGTCGACCTCGGCCCCGAGACCGATCTGCAGACCTTCTGCCCGTTCAAAGGCACCGCCACCTATCATGACGTGATCCTGGGCGACGAACGGCTGTCCAATTCGGTCTGGGCCTACGAGGATTCGCTGCCCGAAAGCGAGGCCATCCAAGGCCATATCGGTTTCATGCCCGAGACCTATACCCACATCGACCTTGGCGAAAACCAGCTGCGCAGCGTACAGGACGGCAACATCAGCGGCCCCCTGATCGATTGGCTGATGCGGGGCGCCGGCACGATTCGAACACCCGAAGCCTTCACCAAGGCGCTGGCCGAGAACATGCAGCAGCATGGAATCGCAATCCAAAGGCTCAGCGTCCTGGTCTGGTCGCTGCACCCGCTGATCGCCGGCAAACACTATATCTGGGAGAAGGGCGCCGAAGAGATTTCGACCAATGTTCCCACCTATGAAATCCATGACCACCCGGCCTTCATCAACAGCCCGCTGCGGCATGTGTCAAACGGCCTGGGTGGCGTCCGGCAGCGGTTGACCGATGCCAACCCGCGCCACAGCTTCCCGATCATGGAAGACCTGCGCGCCAAGGGCGGCACGGATTATGTCGCCATGCCCCTGCCGTTCTCGGATGGTCGCATAAATGTCCTGACCCTGACCTGCGACCACCCGGATGGGTTCACGACCGAGAACCTCGGACTGGTCTTTGAATGCGCCTCCGTCATCGCCCGTTTCTACGAGGTCTTCACCCAGCGCGAAAACGCGCAGGCCCTGCTCGAGACCTATGTGGGCAAGCGCACGGGCGCCCGTGTTCTGGGCGGCGACATCCGGCGCGGTGACGGCGATGACATCGATGCCGCGATCATGTTCTGCGACCTGCGCAATTCAACCAGTCTCGAGGAAAAACTGGGACGGTCGGCCTACATCACCTTGCTTAACGCGTTCTTCGAAACCGTCTCGGGGATCGTGCATACAAATGGCGGCGAGGTTCTGAAATTCATCGGCGACGCCGTGCTTGCGGTCTTTCCCGCCGGAGACGAACCCGCACGGGCGCGGTCAAACGCACAACGCAGCGCCATCAAGATCGTCGAGCAATTGGCCGAACTGAAGGCATCCGATGCTGACCATCATTGCGACTGCTCGATTGGCATCGCCTATGGTCGGGTCACCTACGGCAATGTCGGCTCGCGCGAGCGGCTGGATTTCACCGTGATCGGCCGGGCCGCGAACATCGCCGCTCGGCTGGGAGAATTGGGCAAAACCAATGGCCACCGCATCCTCGTGTCAGAGGACATCGCACCCGAATGCGCCGACGTCGTGCCGCTGGGGCCGCTCAAGCTCCACAATGTCTCGCGCCCCGTCACCTGCTTTGCCCTGCATACTCCGGCCGAAGGTCTCCTTGGCGGTTGAGCCGGCTTGTACAGCGCGGCGTCAGAAGCATCCGCAAGGGACGCAACTGACCCGCCTCCGGCTGGCCAACAGCGACCCCGAAACCGGGTCACGCCGATCCGCCCAGCAAGATCAAAGCCGTTTGCGCCGGCGAAATCGTGCTTTGCAGATCGGCGATCTGACGGCGCGCCAGATAGGTGTCGGTCAGGGTTTCCACCGCCGCGTCCGAGGAGAACTGCGACAGGTCACCGGACCCGGTCAAACCCGACAGTTTGTCCCGGAAAATCTCCATTTGCTTGTCGATATCCAGCTGCCCGAAACTTGATGGCAACCCCAGCGCGGTTTCCATCATGCTGCGCAACGGCGGCAAACTCATCAAGTCGTACCATTTCTTTGTTTCGCTCCCCGACTGCGACGCGAGGTCCTGCAAGGCATGCTGTGCGAAAAGCGCGATCCGCATGGAATCGTCCGTTTCACCCACCGAGGTTTCGAACCGGGACACGATGCTTCTCTGGGCGATCTGCTCCATATCCGTGATCAGGACCGTTTTTTTCACCTCACCTGGCCCCAGTCCGAACGCCTCTGAAAACTCGCGGTACCGGCTGTCGGCAAGGCGGTTGGCAAGAGCGTCATCGGCGCTGGTTCCGTCGGACAGAACCTTCTGGATGAAATACCGGTTGTCCAGGTCGTCCTCCAACCCGAAGGCACCCAGAGCAACGCTCAAAAGCCGACGATCCGAAACCAGGTCTTCGGCGGACTGCACGTTGCGGATATTCTCTAAAAAATACTGCGTGTCCCGCTCGTTCACGGCCGAAGACGAAAATGCCTGCAACTGGGCATCATAGGTGCGTTGCAAAAAGCGCCAGCCGACCAGCCCGCCAGTTGGTATGACCGGCTGAAAGGTCATTGGCGGTAGGCCAACAAGCGTTCTTCACGCGGCAAAAGCGACCGCAACGCCTTCAGGCACTTGTAATATTGCTCGGCCACCAGGGCTTCGGTTGCCTGCCCCAGTACGCGGCGGCTGTCAGGGTCGGTGAAGACCTGGCTCAGTTCCTCGATGCGTCGCAGGAGCTGTTGGCGTGCCTGAGCGGCATCCAGATCTCCCGATAGGACCAGTTGCGCCGCATAGCACACCCGGCGGACGGGCGTCGTGGCCTCATTGGGATGGATGGCGTCCCTCAGTCGCAGAACGTTTGCATCCGGCGTCAGGATGGAAAACCGACTGCGCCGGTCTCCGTTTTCGATCACCACGCCGTTCACCAGAACGCGCTCTTTTGGCGCCAGCTTCAGAACAAGGCCCGCCATTACGAAGCACCCATCTGACGCAGGCCGCGCAGCACCGCAAGATTGATCTCCAGCAGCGGCTCAATCCCGGCCTTCCTCGCAAGAACCTGACCGGTGTGCTGTTCGGTGAATTCGGCCAGATAGAATATACGCGCCCGCAGGTCATTCGGCAGGGCATTGTCTGAGTCCGCGACACCGTTTGCCAGAACCGACCAAAGCCTGCGATTGTCGTGCAGGGCCTGAACAAAACCCGAAAAATCCGATGCCTTTCGCGCCGCGGCCGCTTTCAGACGATGGGTGATTTTCGAAATTGCCTCGTACTCGGTATCACGCGGGGTGCGGGTCGGAGCGGCAGACTGCGCGTAGGCGCGTTGAGCAAGCGTTTGCAGTGTCACTTGAAATCCTTCCAATTGGCCGACTGGGTCTGGCGGTCAGAACCGGGGCGCGTGGATCGCGCCCCGGGATTGCTTTGGGATCAGCGGAACAATGACAGGATCGACTGCGGCGCCTGGTTCGCAATCGACAGCGACTGCGTCGCCAGCTGCTGCTGCACCTGCAGGGCCTGCAGACGGGCCGAAGTTTCTTCCATGTCGGCGTCCACCAGCGAGCCGATGCCCGATTTGAACGAGTCCGTCAGGTTCGAGATGAACTCCTTCTGGGTTTCGATCCGACCCTGCGCCGAGCCGAATGCCGCCGACGCGTCGATCGCGGTGTCGATCAGGGTCTCGATGGTGCCCAGGGCCGCAGCGGCGCCCGCGCTCGTCGAGACATCGATCGAGGACAGCGCGCCAAGCCCGCCGGACCCGGCATTGGTGAACTGGGCCGAAACGGTGACGTCGCGATCTGCGTCAGCCCCTGCCGCGGCGGTGCCGGTCACGAAGGTCAGGGTGCCGGGCGCGCTGGAGTCATAGTCGATGGCCACGCCGGTGATGCCCAGCGCGTCAATCTGGTTCTTCAAGCCGACTGCGACAATCGCGTCAGTATAGGCCGAGTCGTAAGTACCCGACGGATCGAGATCGCCGGCCTGGACGGTGTAGGACGCGACCTTGTCACCGATGGTGATCGTCACCTTGTCGCCGGCGGCGAAGTTGTCGGTCGAACTGTCGATCACGATATCACCGGTGCCGCCAGCCTTGTCCATGGTAAAGCCCGCAGCATCGTTGTCGGTCGTGGCGTTGTCCGACCCGGCCAGAACGCCTTTGCTCGAATAGCCTCCGGTCGACAGGTTCTGACCGTTCACGGTAATCGACGACGCAGTCACCGCCCCGGTGCTGTCGCGGTCCAGCGACGCTAGAATCGATGCCGTGCCGGCCGATCCATCCACCAGGTTCAGCCCGTTGAACTGGGCCGCGCCGACAACCGATGCGATCTGATCGCGCAGGGCGCTTACGTCATCGTTGATCTTGCTGCGATCGACGTTGTCCTCCTGAGCCGCCACGATCTTGTTTTTCATCTGGGTCAGCAGATCGGTTACGGTTTCCGACGCGTTCCGGGCCACGGCCACGGTCGATTCGCCCAGCGCCAGACTGTCCTTGATGGCATTGAAACCGTTGACGTCGGACTCCATCACCTTGGAGATTGCCCAAACCGCCGAATTGTCCTTGGCCGTTGCCACGTCCTTGCCGGTCGAGATCGCGTTCTGGGTAGCGGCCAGGTTCTTGTTGACCGATTTCAGGGTTTGCAGCGCAACCATTGCGCCGTTGTTTGTCAGAATGCTGGACATGCTTTTCATCCTTTGTTCGTTCGGGCCTTCTTCGCCCATTGACACCCCGCCGGGATCGGCGGGCCAAATGTCGTTCTGACCTGTGCGAGGAACCTTGCGGCCTTCGCGCCACCCGTCTTGCAGGTGCCGGACCACTATCGGGTTTGATCTCCTAACGGAGTGCTAAGGCGCGCCCGTGGAAAAAAACGCATTTGAATCAAATGTCATCACGCCCGTTTTTCAAGCTTGGCCGCATGCCGCACCGCGTGACCGGTCCGCTGACCGTTGGCGTCATATGTGGTGAACTCCTGACGCACCTTCCGCAGTTCCGCCATGCGGTCGGCTACGGTCCGGATCCCTTCGGCCGCGCTGCTCAACAGGCTCTGGTTTCTATTGACCTTCGCCTGAAGCCTGATCAGATCGTCACTGTCCGACACCTCCAGCGCGTTCAGGTCCTCGATCAACTGCTCCTTTCGCGGCAGCATCTGGCTCAGCCGCTCCAGGTCACCCTCGAGCAAGGCCGACCGTTCCTGATCCAGAATCTCCTCAAGCGCCTGGGCTTGAACGCGCCGGTTATCACTTTGCATCGGTTTTCTCCATCATTGCAGTGCACAGGATTTCCGAAAGCCCGATCCCGCCGGCCCGGGCCATCTGCAGTGCTTGCTGCTGAACCAGAAAGGACGAGAACTGGTCTTCGCCCGCGCCGCCACCAAAGGATTGTCGCGCCTGCCCCATGCCGGCGGCCTTCAACATCTCTGCAAGAAATGTCGCCTCCAGCTCGACCGCGGCGGCCTTGAGCTTGGTCCCCACGTCCGGGCGGGCTGTTTGGGTGAGTGCTGAAATCATCATGAGCAACTCCGAAAATTGTCAGAAACTTTCCCGATGAAAGCGAAGAGCGGTTAAAATAAACGTAACTTCCTGCGGGCAGGTTCGGATCATGCAGACGGAGCCGGAGCAAAATGCCCAACCCACTGACAGTGAGTCCCGACCAAACGGCGAAAAGCGCTGCTTTGTCGGCGTGCAACACAAGAAAGGCCGAGCCTGAGAAGGCTTTTGCGGACTTCGTGGCCGAATTGCAGCCATCAGACCGGAAAAAACCGGAGGCGGACCCGATCGTCGTCCCTGACGATTTGGCGGCGCAGGACGGGGATCTGGAAATCGCCCAGGGCGAGTCGGTCAATTCGGAAGTTCTTCCGGCGATTCCGGACGACGCGGCGGCGATGCCGCCGCCCTTACCTCGGGGCCAACAGGGGTCGAAGCCGGTTCCGCACGATACGGCCACCGCACCGGGCGCTCCGGCCATCGGCGCGGCGTCCAAGACTATCAAGTCCACCATGACAGACGGCCAAGGGGTGTCGGCGGTGGCGCCTCGGACGGGGTCTCTGCAAGAAGACTCGTCCGCCACAACTGCCGAGCGGTCATCACAATCCGCCGGTTCGCTTTCCTCGACCACGCGGGGCGAGACGGCCGTCCAAGCCTTGCTGCTTCGCCCCGAATCGCTTGATCGGCAACACGACATGCGCGCCGCTTCGGAAACGCCTTGGACCGATTCGACCCAACCCAAGCCGGTTTCCGATCAGCGCCCCATCGTAGCGCCCACCAAAATGGTGGCGGCAGCCGCGTCTCTGTCGCCCAATCAATCCCATCAGCCGCTCCCGCCGGTTCAGCCTGACACGCAGGAGCCGCCTGAGGATCTGGGTGAGACGCCTCAGCTGGTGCAGCCGTCTGCCGCCCGCACCGCACATGAAAGCATGCCGCCGCCGGCCGTGCCGCATCGCGCCTCGGGCGCCGAATTGGCCAGGTCGATCGCCAGCCAGATTTCGGCGTCGGTTTCCGCGAGAGCAGGAGGCTGCATCGAGCTGCAGCTCAACCCCGAAGAGCTGGGACGAATCTCGATCAGAATGATGGGTCGGGAAGACGGTATCCACCTGGTGATTGCCGCCGAACGGCCGGAAACCCTGGATCTGATGCGCCGCCACATCTCGCTGCTGTCGACCGAGTTCCAGCAACTGGGCTATGGGGGCCTTGAATTCGATTCGAATGGTGCCGCCGGCTCCGAAACGCAGGGGGAAGCGAAGCATCAAGGCGCGATTCAAACCGAGGCGGATCCCGTTTCGCCCGACCCCGATTCTCCGGTTCCACGCCGGCCCGACCCTTCGCGCCCACTCGACTTGAGGTTATGACCCATGATCAACGCCACCAACCCTGCGACACAGACCACAGCTCAGGGACAAGCCACAACCCAATCGCAGAGTTCGGGTTTGGCATCCGATTTCGAAACCTTCTTGCTGATGCTGACCACACAGGCGCGGAATCAGGATCCGCTCGAGCCGCTGGATTCCTCCGAATATGCCGCCCAGCTGGCACAGTTTTCGATGGTCGAACAGCAGGTCCAGACCAACAAGTTGCTGACCGGGCTGGCCGCGGCACTGAACGGCGCGAATCTCGATGAACTGTCTGGATGGGTCGGGGTTGAGGTGCGGGCGCCCGCCGCATTTCAATTTGACGGACAACCGCGAACGGTCTTTGCTGACCCCGACCCCAACGCCGACAAGGCCGTGCTTGTCATACGCGACATCAATGGTGACGTGGTCACCCGGCTGGACGTTCCCGCAACAGACCGGCAATTCGTCTGGCCCGGTCTGGACATCACGGGCGCGCCGGTTGCCGAAGGGGCGTATACCGCCAGTCTGGAAAGCTACAAGGGGGACAATCTGCTGTCCCAGAAGCCGGCTGCGGCCTTCAGCCGCGTCGTTGAGGCGCAGTTGGATAAAGGGGGAATCGTGCTGATGCTGGACAGCGGCGCGTCACTTTCGGCGACCGAGGTCGCGGCGGTGCGCGCGAGCGCTTGAACTTGACCAATGCGCAGGCCAATGCTGGGCGCATCCGGATTCTCAGTCGAAGGGTGCCACCCTGTCCCAGCTTCTCTTGCCACCATCAGGCCTTGTCGAGCACCTTTTCCAAGGTGGCCTGATTGTCCATGGGGCCAGCTTTCAAAAGCTGTATGGCGGGCGAACCAACCGGGTGTGGAAAATCATGGACCGTGGTCGGGACAAGGTCCTCAAGCTGTATGACACGACCCAGACCAATCCGTTGTTCCGCAATGATGCACGGCTTGAAGCGGCCTGCCTGCGGGCGCTGTCAGAAACGGGTATGGCGCCTCGGCTGCGTGCTTCGGGACATTTCAGAAAGGACGGTTGGGTATTGTATGACCATGCGCCGGGCGCCCCTTGGCAGAGGGGTGTCGAATCTGTCGCCCGGTTACTACGACGCCTGCATGACATGAATCCGCCTGTTGCCGCGCCTGCCGGTCGAAACGGCAGTGCCGATCTTGCTCGCCATGGCTCGGAGATTCTGAGCCGCTGCCACGACAAGCTCCGAAAGACACTGCAGGGGCTGATGCCAGAAACAAGCGTTCCGCCAACAATTCGGATTTGCCTGATCCATGGCGACCCGGTAGCCGGCAACATCTTGACCTCGCCCTCGGGGGCGATGCTGATCGATTGGCAATGCCCTGCGGTCGGGGATCGGTGCGAGGATCTGGCTCTGTTTCTGTCACCTGCGATGCAGCAGATTTACCGCGGCCGCCCGCTGACCCACGATCAGGAAATCCGGTTCCTGCAGGCCTATGGCTGCACGGAAACCGCGGAACGATACCGTGAACTCAAACCCTGGTACGCTTGGCGAATGGCGGCCTATTGCCTGTGGCGCGTCGAAAACGGCGCCCCGGCCTATGAGAACGGATTATCGCTGGAACTTGCGGGGCTGGCGGACGCCCGTTAGACCGGATCAAAGATCCGCCAATGCCATGACGGCATAAGCCGGCGGCATCAACAAGCGCCGCCATCGACCCAGCGGAAACCGCCCCGGCGGGCGCGCGATGGGGTCCGGGATGTTCGCATCCTGCCCCAGGACCAACTGCGCCAGGGCTCGGCCGCAAAACGTGCCCATCGCAACACCGTTGCCGTGATAGGCCAGCCCCGCGAACATGCCAGGCCGATCGGCGACCGGCCCGACAAACGGCACCAGATCGCGGGCAAGACATACCATTCCCGACCACAGATGCGTTGCCTCAACCCCGGCCCAGGACGGAAACATGCGGGCGAAATCCCGCACCACCTTGCGCCGGATCGCGCGCTCGGCCCGGGGCGAGGACATCAGACCACCGCGCATTCCGAACAGGAACCGATTGTCCGGCATCAGTCGGAAATAATGCAGCAGGTTGCGTGTATCATAGGCCATCTGGCGCGACGTCCAGCCCTGCGCCTGCAACTCAGCCTCGGACAGCGGGCGCGTGACCATGACCGTCGACTGTGCCGGCATGTAGCGGCCCGACAACCAGTCGGGCATGTCTTCGCTGGAATAGCCGTTAGTACAGATCAGAACGGTTTCGGACCGCACGGAGCCTCGCGGCAGCGCAAGTGCGAACCCGGATCCTGCGCGCCGGACATCCTGCACCGGGCTGCGCTGAAACAGGCGCGCACCCTGCGCCTGGGCGGCCATGGCAAGACCAAACAGGTATTTGCGCGGGTTCAGTGCAAACCCGACCG
This sequence comes from Ruegeria sp. BHSC043, assembly GCF_059612985.1. Classification (NCBI taxonomy): domain Bacteria; kingdom Pseudomonadati; phylum Pseudomonadota; class Alphaproteobacteria; order Rhodobacterales; family Roseobacteraceae; genus Ruegeria; species Ruegeria sp. BHSC043. Next base: position 57,437 of record NZ_JBXWRS010000003.1, read on the forward strand.
GGTCGGTGTATCCGCCGAAAAAGCGCCCACCCAGCCCAAGACTCGGCAGGTCACGGGTCTCGTGCAAAATACCGTCTGGCCCGGCATCGCGCCGCAGCGCCTCCATCGCCCGCGGCGTGTGGGCCAGCCGGGTCTCGCCCTGCGAATGCACATCCGCCTGAATCCCGTGCGCCGACAACAGTTGGGCAACCAGCGCTACCGCATTTGCCTCGGCTTGCGCATAGGCCTCGGCCGCTGCGGGGCCGTATCTGCGCACCATGGCGGCATGGCCCAGTTTCGACCCGCCCTTGCAGCAAAACCCGCCGTTGCGCCCCGAGGCGCCCCAGCCCGGCGTTTCCGCCTCGAACACGGCGACCGAAACGCCCTGCTGCGCCAGATGCAGCGCCGCCGACATGCCGGTGAACCCGCCGCCGACGATCGCAACGTCTACCGATAGATCACCTTCATGTACCGGCCACTCGGGGGCCGGCACGGTTTCATCCCACCAACACCCCGCGCGCGGGCCGGGGCCATAAGTGTAGGCAGGAAAGATCCGTTTCATTCGGTGCGCGCGGCGGCTTGTTCCTCTTGCCGCTGCCGGAGCATCGCGCGTTTCGACACCAGCGAAGCGGTGATCACGCCGACGGTGACAACGGCGATCATGATGGTCGACAGCGCGTTGATTTCGGGGCTGACCCCCAAACGCACGGCCGAGAAGATCTTGATCGGAAGGGTCGTGGCCGAGGGTCCAGACGTGAAGGACGCAATCACCAGGTCATCCAGCGACAGGGTGAAGGCCAGCAACCACCCCGAGATCACCGCCGGCGCGATGATCGGCAGCGTCACCAACCTAAAGGCCTGCGCCGGCGAGCAGCCCAGATCCAGCGCCGCCTCTTCCAGCGACTGATCGAACGTCACCAGCCGCGAGGACACCACGACCGAAACGTAGCACATCGAAAAGGTCGTATGCGCCAGTACGATGGTCAGGATGCCCCGGTCCAGCCCGATGCCGATGAACAGCAACAGCAGCGACAGGCCGGTGATCACCTCGGGCATCACCAGCGGCGCGTAGATCATCCCGGAAAACAGCGTGCGGCCAAAGAACCGCCCGCCCCGCACCATGACATAGGCGGCCATGGTGCCCAGAATGGTCGCCAGCGTCGAAGAGAACACGGCAACGCGAACGGTGACCCAGGCCGCATCCAGAAACGCCTGGTTCTGCATAAGCTCGCCGTACCATTTGGTCGAGAACCCAGCCCAGACCGTGACCAGCTTGCTTTCATTGAAGCTGAAGATGATCAGGATCACCATCGGGATGTACAGAAACGCAAAGCCCAGCGTCAGCGAGACCGTGTTGAACCAGCTCAGCCTGTTCATTGCTCGGCCTCCGCCTGTTTCTGCTGGTTGCGCTGGAACAGCACGATCGGGATCACCAGGATCAGCAGCAGGATCACCGCCACAGCGCTGGCCACCGGCCAGTCGCGGTTCGAGAAGAACTCCTCCCACAAGACCTTGCCGATCATCAGCGTGCCCGACCCGCCCAGCAGCGACGGGATCACGAATTCACCGATCACCGGAATCATCACCAGGAAACATCCCGCGATGATGCCCGGGCGCGACAGTGGGATGGTCACCAGCCAGAAGGCCTGCGTACGCGAACAGCCCAGATCCTCGGCCGCCTCGATCAGCGAGCCGTCCAGCCGATCGAGCGCGGCATAGATCGGCAGGATCATGAACGGCAGATAGGTGTAGACGATGCCGATATAGACGGCCGTCTGCGTGTTGAGGATGGTCAGCGGGGTCGAGATGATGCCCGTCCACAGCAGGAACTGGTTCAGGTAGCCTTCGTTCGACAGGATCCCCATCCATGCATAGACGCGGATCAGGAACGAGGTCCAGAACGGCAGGATCACCAGCATCATCAGCGTCGGGCGCCATTCCTCGGGCGCTCGGGCCATGCCATAGGCGATCGGATAGCCCACCAGCAGGGTCAGCGCGGTCGCGATCAGCGCGATCTTGACGCTGGACAGGTAGGCTTTCCAGTACAGGTCATCCTCTGTTAGCCAGACGAAGTTCTCAAAATCCAACTGGCTGAAGAATTCCTTGATCCCGGCCCAGCCCTGCGACAGATCAAGGGTCGGGGTGTAGGGCGGGATCGCAAGCGCGATGTCCGACAGCGAGATCTTCAACACGATGAAGAACGGCACCAGAAACAGGGCCAGCAGCCAAACATAGGGAATGGCGATCAGGACCGCGCGGCGCATCAGTCTGCCAGCAGAACCGCCGCCGTGGCCGTCCAAGACAGCCAGACAGGGTCTTCCCATGTGAAGGACCGGCGCGAGATGCGGCGGGTATTGGCCGTCTGCGCCTTGATGATGATGCCGTTGGACAGTTCGACGTAATAGGTGGACAGATTGCCCAGATAGGCGATGTCATGCACCTTGCCCTGCACGGCGTTGACGGCATCGGCCGGGCGCTCGGCCGAGATGGTCACCTTTTCCGGCCGGATGGCCAGGTGGCAGGTTTGACCGTCGGCAAACCGGTTGGCCGACGTCGCGGTCAGCGGCGGCTGGCCCTCGGCCCAGTCGACGCGATAGGTGTCCTCGCCGATCGAGGTGGCCCGGCCCTGGATGATGTTCACGTCCCCGATGAAATCGGCGACATAGACGGAATTGGGGTTTTCATAAATGCGGTCTGGCGTGGCGACCTGCATCAGCTTGCCCTGATCCATTACCGCAACGCGGCTGGCGACCGTCATCGCCTCTTCCTGGTCGTGGGTCACGATCACGAAGGTGGTGCCGGTCTTTTCCTGAATGTCCATCAGCTCGAACTGGGTGTCCTGGCGCAGCTTTTTGTCCAGCGCGCCAAGCGGTTCGTCCAGCAACAGCAGTTTGGGCGCCTTGGCCAGCGACCGAGCCAGCGCCACGCGCTGCCGCTGCCCGCCCGAGATCTGATGTGGCTTGCGGCGGGCGAATTTTTCAAGCCGGGTCAGGCGCAGCATTTCCTCGACCCGGTCTTCCAGATCATGCTTGGGCATGTTGTCCCGGCGCAGGCCAAAGGCGATGTTGTCCCACACGTTCAGATGCGGAAACAACGCGTAGGACTGGAACATCATGTTCACCGCCCGTTTGTTGGGCGGGACCGGCGCGATGTCCTGACCGCTCAGCAGGATGGTTCCTTCCGAGGGCTGCTCGAACCCGGCCAACATCCGCATCATCGTGGTCTTGCCGCAGCCCGACGGACCAAGCAGGGCAAAGAATTCACGTTCGAAGATATCCAGCGACAGGTTGTCGATGGCCGTGAATCCCCCAAATCGCTTGGTGACGTTCTTGAACTGGATCAAGGGTTTCGCCTGTGGGTCGTCCCACGGCGCAAAGACGGTAGAGTTCAAAGGGACCCCCGTAAGTCAGCCGGAACTGGGAATGCGCAAGGCGGGCAGTCGCCGCCTTGCGCCCGAGCACCTGATCAGGTGCCCGACTTGATCTTGGTCCACAGACGGGTCACGACCCGCTGCACCTTGGCCGGATAGGGCCGGGTGGTGAACAGGTTCTCCAACGCGTCGGCGGGCGGATAGATCGCCGGGTCTTCCAGGATCTCGGGCAGGATGAACTCCTGCGAGGCCTTGTTGCCGTTGGCGTAGTAGACATAGTTCGTGGCCGCCGCCATGTTCTGGGCGTCCATGATGAAGTTCAGGAACTTGTGCGCACCGTCCGGGTTGGGCGCATCCACCGGAATCGCCATCTGGTCGAACCACATCTGCGCGCCTTCCTTGGGCGCGTGATAGGCGATTGTCACGCCGTTGTCGGCCTCGTCCGCCCGGTCGCGGGCCTGCAGAACGTCGCCCGACCAGCCCACGGCCACGCAGATGTCGCCATTGGCCAGCGCGTTGATGTATTCGCTGCTGTGGAACTTCTGGATGTGGGGACGCACCGCCATGAAAACGCCCTCTGCCTTGGCGATCACGTCCGGATCCTGGCTGTCGGGGTCTTCACCAATATATTTCAGCGCGGCCGGGATCATCTCGGCCGGCGCGTCCAGGAAATGCACGCCGCAGCCGGCCAGCTTTTCCATGTTCGCCGGATTGAACACCAGGTCCCAGCTGTCGATGGGGGCGTCCTCGCCCAGCGCTTCCTGAACCTTGCCCACGTTCACCCCGATTCCGGTGGTGCCCCACATATAGTTGATGGCGTATTCGTTGCCCGGGTCATACTGCGCCGTGCGCTCGTCGATCACGTCCCACAAGTTGGCCAGGTTCGGCAGCTTGGATTTGTCCAGCTTCTGGAACGCACCGGCCTGGATCTGCCGTTGCAGGAACGTGCCCGAAGGCACCACCACGTCATAGCCCGACCCGCCGGCCAGCATCTTGGTTTCTAGAACCTCGTTGCTGTCGAACACGTCATAGATCAGGGTCAGGCCCGTTTCTTCCTCGAACTTGGTCAGCAATTCTTCGTCGATGTAATCCGACCAGTTGTAGACGCGCACCTCTTCCGCGAATGCGGCCGACGTCCCCAAGGCGGCGATCGCCGTCATCGTCAGCGTTCTGATTTTCATTTTCTTCTCCCTGCAAGTGTAGGGGTATCATCCCGTTTTTTTGGATTTGATCAAGTTTTGCGTTTTCCGTCGATCCGTCGTATGGTTTCACGCGGCAGCAAACCTGACAAGTCAGGACCATCGGGATCGAGGTGAAACACTTGGATTTGATCAAAAATAAGGCATCCGGGGTCGATGACGGAGCGCAGAAGGCGCCGGCGCATGAACAAGTGTATCGGACGTTGCGGTCACAGATCCTGTTCGGCGAACTGGTACCCGGCCAGCCGGTCACGATCCAGGGCCTGACCGAATCACTGGGGGTCGGCATGACCCCGGTGCGCGAAGCGATCCGCCGCCTGATCTCGGATGGCGCGCTGATTTTTCAGGGCAACCGCCGGGTCAGCGTTCCGCTGCTGACGGCGGCGGATGTCGAACAGATGATTTTTGCCAGAAACGCCGTGGAATCAGAACTTTCCCGTCGCGCGGCCAGCAGAATGACCACGGCGGACATCGACCAGCTGGAGCAAATCGACCGGCGTCTGGATCGCATGATCGCGGATGGTGATGTCAGCGGCTACCTGCGTCTGAACCACGCCTTCCACGAAAAGCTGTATGACCACGCGAACGCCCCGATCCTCAAGGACCTGGCCGAGCGTCTGTGGCTGCGATTCGGTCCTTCGTTGCGCGTCGTCTGCGGGCGGTTCGGCACCCAAAGCCTGCCGGATCGGCACAAGGATATCATCGGCGCGTTGCGGGCGGGTGACGCGGAAAAGGTCGCAAAAGCAACGACGCAAGACATCGAACAGGGCATGGAGCTGATGGCCGAGGCATTGGCGGACGACTGAGAGCGCCCAAGTCGATTGACAGGAAAAAATTTGATCATATTCTGGCCGCCAACCGCTGTTGCAGGAGAACCTCCCGATGCCGACCATCACCAACCACATGCCGACCGCCGAGTTGCAGGCGCTGGACGCGGCGCATCACCTTCACCCGTTTTCGGCCAACAATGCCCTGGGCAAGGAAGGCGCCCGCGTCATCACCCGTGCCAAGGGCGTCTATCTGACCGACAGCGAGGGCGAAGAAATTCTGGACGCCATGGCCGGTCTGTGGTGCGTGAACGTCGGCTATGGCCGCGACGAGCTGGCAGAGGTGGCGGCACGCCAGATGCGCGAACTGCCCTACTACAACACCTTCTTCAAAACGACCCATGTCCCGGTCATCGCGCTGGCGGCCAAACTGGCCGAGCTGGCGCCAGGCGACCTGAATCATGTCTTCTTCGCCGCCGGCGGGTCCGAGGCCAATGACACCAACATCCGTCTGGTTCGCACCTATTGGGCGGAAAAGGGCCATCCGAACAAGAACATCATCATCAGCCGCCGCAACGCCTATCACGGCTCGACCGTCGGGTCGGCGTCGCTGGGCGGCATGGCCGGCATGCACGCACAGGGCGGCATCCCGATCCCGAACATCCACCACATCAACCAGCCCAACTGGTGGGCCGAGGGCGGCGACATGACGCCCGAGGAATTTGGCCTGGCCCGCGCGCGCGAGCTGGAAGAGGCGATTCTGGAACTGGGCGAAGACCGCGTCGCCGCCTTCATCGCCGAGCCAGTCCAGGGCGCGGGCGGCGTGATCGTCGCGCCCGACACCTACTGGCCGGAAATCCAGCGCATCTGCGACAAGTACGATATCCTGCTGATCGCCGACGAGGTGATCTGCGGCTTTGGTCGCACCGGAAACTGGTTCGGCTCGCAGACCATGAACATCCGCCCGCATATCATGACCATCGCCAAAGGGCTCAGCTCGGGCTATGCGCCAATCGGCGGCTCGATCGTCAATGGCGAGATCGCCGAGGTGATCGGCGGGACCGAGTTCAACCACGGCTATACCTATTCGGGCCACCCCGTCGCGGCGGCCGTTGCGCTAGAAAACCTGCGCATTCTGGAAGAAGAAAAGATCGTCGAGCATGTGCGCGATGTCGCCGCCCCCTATCTGAAACAGAAATGGGAGGCGCTGGTTGAGCACCCGCTGGTCGGTGAGGCCAAGATCGTGGGCATGATGGCCTCGATCGCGCTGACGCCGGACAAGGCCAGCCGGGCCAAATTCGCCTCCGATCCGGGCACGGTCGGGTACATCTGCCGCGATCGCTGCTTTGCCAACAACCTGATCATGCGCCATGTGGGCGACCGGATGATCATTTCGCCGCCGCTGATTCTGACCCCGGCCGATATCGACGAGATGTTCGTGCGCATCTACAAGTCGCTGGACGAGGCGCAGGCCGAGATCATCGCCCAGGGCCTGATGAAAGCGGCCTCATGATTTCACGGAAATATCGCAAACGGGCGGCCCGACGCGGCCGCCCTTTTTCGTTCAGCGCATCCGTTCCAGCAATTGCACGGTGGCATAGCCATCGGGCACCAGGCCGCGTGCCACCTGATAGGCCCGCAGCGCATTGATGGTGTTCGGACCGATCCGTCCGTCGATGGCCTGCGTGTCGAACCCGGCAAGGGTCAGGCGCAGTTGCAGTTCCTTGCGTTCGGCAAAGCTCAGCACCCGGTCGTCGCGCGGCCAGTTGGCGCGGAACGGGCCTTGCCCGGCCAGCCGGTCCGACAGGTGGCCAATGCCGATGACATAGGCATCGGCGCCATTGTAGCGCTCGATCACGCTGAAATTGTCAAAGATCATCAGGGCCACGCCATTGCTGCCCGCCGGCAGCAGGATCGAAGCCGGCCCATGATCGGCAATCGCCCGCCCATCCGCCGCCCGAACACCCAACGCCGCCCAGTCCGAGGGCAACCGGGTGATTTCGCGGCTGGCCTGGGCATAGTCGAACCCCGCCGGCAGGCGTACCTCGACGCCCCAGGGTTGGCCCTCGGTCCAGCCGAAGCGCGCAAGATAGGCCGCAGTCGAGGCCAGCGCATCTGTGGGATCGTCCGACCAGATGTCGCGCCGGCCGTCACCGTCGAAATCCACCGCGTGTTCCAGATATGAGGTCGGCATGAACTGCGTGTGCCCCATGGCCCCGGCCCAACTGCCGGTCATCGCCTCGGGGCGCACGTCGCCCGCCTGCAGGATTTGCAGTGCGGCCAGCAGCTGGGTTTCAAAGAACTCCGCCCGCCGCCCGTCAAAAGCCAAGGTCGCCAGCGATCGGATCGTGGGCGAGCTGCCCCGGAAGCTGCCGAAGGACGTCTCAAGCCCCCAGACGGCCACGACGACCTCTTTCTCGACCCCGTATCGCGCCTCGATCCGGTCGAGAACACGGCGATGCCGTTCCAGCGCCTTGCGCCCGTTGGCGATGCGCTGGTCCGAGACGGCCGAGTCCAGATACTCCCAGATCGGCTTGGAAAATTCGGCTTGGTTTCGGTCGCGTCTGATTATGTCAGGGTCTTGGGTCACGCCGCTCAGCGCGCGGTTCAACGTGGCCTGGCTGATCCCCTGCGCCAAGGCCCGGCGTTGGAACGCGCCAAGCCAGACCTCGAACCGGGGATTTACCGCCGCCACACGATGCGCGCCGTGCGCGGGCCTAGGCACCGGCCTGAGCGACGCGGTCAGATCGGCCGAGGCCAGTTGAACCCTGGCGTCTGCTGGCCCAAGGGAAAGGTTGGTCGTCTCCGCCTGCAAGCTGGATACCCAAACTGCGGCGGCCAAAAAGCCACACACATATTTCATGATTCAGGTTTTCCTGATGACTGCTCGCGCTCAGGGTAACCCGAATCCGGAAATTCACAAAGCGTTCCTTTGCAAGGCGCTGCGCACCATCACCGCTGACGGCGTTTGCGCTCGACCTTGCGCTTGATCTTGTCCTTCTTGCGCTTGGTGCTGACTGCCTTGCGCCGCGTCGGACGACCCGGCTTTCCACGGCCGCCCCCACGTGGCATCGGCTGATCGTCGATGGACAGCAGCTCCAGTTCCAGCCCGCCGGTCACCGGCGTGGCCTCGGTCAGGCGCACGGTGACACGCTGACCGATGGCGATGGTCAGGCCGGTATCGGCTCCCATCAGGGTGCCGGCCTCAGCGTCGAAATGGAAGAACTCGCGCCCCAGCGACCGCACCGGCACCAGCCCGTCGGCCCCGGTTTCATCCAGTTTGACGAAGGCCCCGAACCGGGCGATACCGCTGATGCGGCCGGTGAACTCGTTGCCGACGCGCTCGCTCAGATAGGCCGCCAGATAGCGGTCAGTCGTGTCGCGCTCGGCCATCATCGAGCGGCGCTCGGTGTCCGAGATATGGATGGCGATCTCCTCCAGACGTTCGATCTCGTCGGCGGTCAGACCGTCCTTGCCCCAGCCATGGGCCGAGATCAGCGCCCGGTGCACGATCAGGTCGGCATAGCGGCGGATGGGCGAGGTAAAATGCGCGTAGTTACGCAGCGCCAGCCCGAAATGGCCAAAGTTTTCGGGGCTGTAATAGGCCTGCGCCATCGACCGCAATGTGCTGAGATTGATCAACTCGGCATCCTCGGTGCCGGCGGCGGCATTCAGCAGCGCGTTCAGGTGACGGGTCTGCAACACCTGCCCCTTGGCCAGATTCAGCCCAGCGGCCTGTGCCGTTTCGCGCAGGCTTTCCAGCTTTTCGGGCGCCGGCTCCTCGTGCACCCGGAACAGAAGCGGGCTGCGCTTGGCGATCAGCGTCTCGGCCGCGGACACGTTGGCCAGAATCATGAATTCCTCGATCAGCCGGTGCGCGTCTAGCCGCTCGCGGAAGGCCACGCTTTCGACCCCGCCCTTGTCGTTCAGCACGATCTTGCGTTCCGGCAGGTCCAGGTCCAGCGGCTGACGTTCGTTGCGGGCCGTCTTCAGCGCGCCATACGCGGCATAGAGCGGTTTCAGAACGCTCTCCAGTAGCGGGCCGGTGCGGTCATTGGGGGTGCCGTCGATGGCCGCCTGCACCTCGGCATAGTTCAGAGACGCGCCCGAGCGCATCAGCCCGCGCACAAAGCGGTGGTCGATCTTGTTGCCGTTTGCATCGATCCGCATCCGCACTGCGATACAGGCGCGCGGCACGCCTTCGTGCAGCGAACACAGATCACCCGACAGACGATCCGGCAGCATCGGCACGACGCGGTCGGGGAAATAGGTCGAGTTGCCCCGCTTTCGCGCCTCGCGGTTCAGCGCACTGCCTGGGCGCACATAGGCGGCCACATCGGCAATGGCGACCCAGATCACGTGGCCGCCCGGGTTTTTCGGGTCGTCGTCAGGATGGGCATGGCAGGCGTCGTCACGGTCGCGCGCGTCCGACGGGTCGATGGTCACCAGAGGGATGTCCCGCAGATCCTCGCGCCCTTTCAGCCCGACGGGCTTGGCCAGGTCGGCCTCGGCGATCACGTCATCGGGAAAATCGTCCGGGATGCCGTGCTGGTGGATCGCGATCAGCGACACCGCCTTGGGCGCGGACGGATCGCCCAGCCGTTCCACGATGCGCGCGCGCGGCAGCCCCATACGGTTTTTCGGCCCGGCCTGCTCGGCCTCGACCAATTCGCCATCCTTGGCGCCCAGCGCCGCACCTTCGGCCACCAGCCATTCGGTCGATCCGGCCTTGTCGATCGGCACGATCCGCCCGCCCTCGGCGCCCTTGCGGAAAATCCCGACGACCCGGCGCGGATTGGCGCCGATGCGGCGGATCAGGCGGGCCTCGTAATTGTGGTCTTCTGCATGCACCTGGGTCAGGCGGGCAAGGATGCGGTCACCTTCGCCCAGCGCCGGGTCGCTGGCGCGGGATATAATCAGCACGATCGGCTCGACCCCTTCTCCATGCCATTCCAGCGGTCGCGCGAACAGGTCGCCATCGGCGTTCGGCGCCTTGACCTGCAACACGCTGACCGGCGGCAGGCGGTCCGGGTCTCGATAGCTGCGCTTGCGCTTTTCAAGATGGCCCTCGGCCTCAAGCTCCTTGAGGATCCGTTTAAGGTCGATCCGGTCCGCGCCCTTGATGCCAAAGGCCTTGGCAATGTCGCGTTTCGAAGTGAGCGTGGGGTTCGCCGAGATCCAGTCGAGGATCTCCTGCTTGGTCGGTATGCGTTTCATGATGTCCGCCTAGCATGCCTATACGACCGCGTCATGACCAAAAAGCGGCCGGGCGCATCAATCGCTCAGGTGAAATAGTCGGCCAGGATCCGGGCATAGATCGCCTTGAGCTGGCGGACCTGCTCGACCGGGACGGATTCGTCCACTTGGTGCATGGTGCGACCGACCAGGCCGAACTCGACCACGGGGCAGTGATCCTTGATGAACCGCGCGTCCGAGGTGCCGCCGGTCGTGGACAGCTCGGGCCAGCGGCCGGTCTCGGCCTCGACGGCCCGGGCCACAAGATCCGACAGCGGCCCCGGAGGCGTCAGAAAGCTTTCGCCCGAGACCTTGATCCGCGTGTCGATCTGCACGCCGAACTCCGCCGCCACGTTGGCTGCCTGCGCCTTCAGCCAGTTGCTGAGGCTGACGCCTGTATGCAGGTCGTTGAACCGGATGTTCACCGCGCCACGGCACTGGGCCGGAATGACGTTGGTGGCCGCGTTGCCGGTGTCCATCGTGACCACAGCAAGGGTCGAGGCGTCGAAATGGTCCGTCCCCCGATCCAGTTCGTGACTGGCCAGCCGGTCCATCAGCCGCGCCAGAGCGGGCACCGGGTTTCTGGCACGATGCGGATAGGCCGAATGGCCCTGCACGCCCGTCACCTCGAACCAAGCGGTCATCGACCCGCGGCGGCCGATCTTCATCATCTCGCCCATCTCGTTGGGGCAGGTCGGCTCGCCCACAAGACAGACTGACATCCGCTCTTCCCGCGCCTGCATGTAGTCCAGCAGCGCGGTGGTGCCGTCCACCGCATCGCCTTCCTCATCCCCCGTGATGGTTAGGATGATTGCCCCGTCCGGCGGAGTGTCGCGCACGAAATCGACCGCCGCCGCAACAAAAGCCGCAACCCCCGATTTCATGTCGGTCGCGCCCCGGCCGTACAGAATGCCATCATGGATTTCCGCGCCGAACGGCGGGCAGGTCCATGCGGCCTCATCGCCCACCGGCACCACATCGGTATGCCCGTTGAACCCGAAACTGCGCGCATGCCCCTTGTCGCCCCACCGGGCGAACAGGTTGCAGACGCCGCCGCGATCCACCCGCGTGCAGGTGAAACCGGCCCGCGACAGGATTTCTTCCAGCAGAACCAGCGCCCCGCCTTCCTCGGGTGTGACCGAGGGGCAACGGATCAGGTCTGCGGTCAGGTCTACGGGGTCGGTCATTCGGGGGCCTCGCGGTTTCGGCGTGGGACGGGATACCGCACAGATTCAACGAATTGGCGGCGATGCCAACCCCGATCTACGGTTTTCCGGCGATCCGGCCCGAAAATGCGGGACAAAGAATTCTGAGGTGATGACCTTGCGACGGCCTTGCCGCAGCACGCCAAATTGAGCTAGAGGGCCGCGAAACAGGTGAATACCCCATGACGCGCGCCCTTTTCGCATTGATCTGCCTGACCATGGCAGCCCTTGCACAAGCCAGCCAGGCCGAAACTCTGACGGTCGCGACGGTGGACCGCTCACCGTTCTCGTATGAAGTCGAGGGCGTGGATACCGGGTTTTCAATGGATCTGCTGGCCGCACTGGCCGAGGAGCTGGGCTGGGAATATACGGTCGTCCGCATGGACACGTTCGGCGACATGCTGTCGGCGGTCGAAAACCGCGAGGCGGACATGGCCATCGCCAACATCTCGATCACCGCCGACCGCGAAGCCCGAATGGATTTCAGCCAGCCGATCTTCGAGGCCGGTCTGCAGATCATGGTGCCCTCCGACGCGGCGCGCAGCCCGTCCCTGATGCAGGCGCTGCTGTCGCGCGAGCTGTTCATCGCCATCGGGCTGGCCTTTGCCATCCTGCTGGGTGGCGGCATGCTGATGTGGGGATTCGAACGCCGATCCCAACCCTATTTCGACCGCGACCTGAACGAGGCCTGGTTCCCGTCCTTCTGGTGGGCGCTGAACCTGGTGGTCAATGGCGGGTTCGAAGAGCGCATGCCCCGCACCCCCTTCGGACGCATTCTGGGTGTGGTGCTGGTCGTGTCCTCGCTGTTCATCGTATCCGTGTTCACCGCGCGGATCACCTCGGTGATGACGGTGGACGCGATCACCAGCAACATCAACTCGGTCAACGACCTGTACGGCAAACAGGTCGGCACGATCTCGGGCTCGACCGCCGCCAGTTTCCTGAACCGGCGCGAGATCGAATTCGTCGGCTATGATGACCTCGACGGCATGTTGACCGCGTTCAGGGATGGGGACCTGAATGCTGTCGTGTTTGACGCGCCGATCCTGTCCTATTTTGCTACCCACGAGGGGCGCAAGATTGCGGCAATGACCGGCGGCGTCTTCCTGCGCGAGAACTACGGCATCCTGTTCCCGACCGGGTCACCCCTGGACGAAGACGTCAACCGGGTGCTGCTCACGTTGCGCGAGAACGGCACCTACGACCAGATCTATAGCAAGTGGTTCGGCGCGCGGCGCTAGCTGCCTTCAGGCTTGTCGCCGAAAAACGGTGTCATCTGCGCCACGATCACCGCGTTTTCATCCAGCGCCCTCTGCATCAGCGTGCGTTCGTCCGGGTCGATCTCGTGCCCCTGCGCCTCGCGCTCGGCCAGGGTCCCATAGCCGGTGACGTCCAGCGGGGCCGTATCGGCCTGTTTGAGAATGGCCACGGTTTCGCGCACGGCCTCGGCCTCGTCCACGCCGCTGGCATAGCACATGAGCGCCGCGCCGGTGGCGCCTTCGGGCAGGCCGTCGCCATCCTTGCGACCAATCTGAACCAACAGAGTATAGACCTGCTGGCGCGAGGGTTTCTTTTGCTTTTCCATGCCGTGGGCCTTAGCCGGGGGCCGGTCGATGGTCAAGCATGGCAGCTCGACGCGGTTCCCGGATGCCGTGTCGTTTTTTGACGCGCTCAAGCCCACCGTCCAGTCAGACTGGTCGCGAAAAACGACGGAGGACATCATGACCAAACGCGGCCGCTGCCTGTGCGGTGAAACACGCTGGGAATTTGAGGGCGCCGAGACCTGGAGTTGCTATTGCCATTGTGATGATTGCCGCCGCAATTGCGCCGCGCCCGTGGTCGCGTGGTTGGGCGTACCCTCACGCAATTTCCGATGGACCGCCGCAACACCGCGTACTTTCGCCAGTTCGAACGGCGTCCAGCGTCATTTCTGCGCCACGTGTGGCTCTCCGATGGGGTTCGAGGCCGACCACTATGAGGGCGGGATGCATCTGTACGCGACCTCGCTGGAAGACCCTTCAGACTTTGCGCCAACCTTTCACGTCAATTATCAAAGCAAGCTGCCCTGGCTGGATCTGCGCGATGATTTGCCGAAATACGAAGGCACCCTGCTGCACGCGCCCGAGGATCTCGCCGACTACCGGGCGGGATAGGTCCGACCCTGCCGAACAAAAAAGGCCGCGGACCAGAGCCGCGACCTTCGGAACATTGATCGACGTCTACGATCAATCGCGCAGCAGCTCGTTGATCCCGGTCTTCGAACGGGTCTTCTCATCGACCCGCTTTACGATCACCGCGCAGTACAGGTTGATCCCGTTCTTCGACGGCATCGAGCCGGACACCACCACCGAATAAGGCGGCACCTCGCCATAGAACACCTCGCCGGTCTCGCGATCCACGATCTTGGTGGACTGGCCGATATAGACGCCCATGCCCAGAACCGAGCCTTCGCGGATGATACAGCCCTCGACCACCTCGGAGCGGGCGCCGATGAAGCAGTTGTCCTCGATGATAGTCGGGCCGGCCTGCATGGGCTCCAGAACGCCGCCGATGCCGACGCCACCGGACAGGTGGACGTTCTTGCCGATCTGCGCGCAGGAGCCGACCGTGGCCCAAGTGTCGACCATGGTGCCCTCGTCCACATAGGCGCCGAGGTTCACGAAAGACGGCATCAGTACCGCGCCCGGCGCGATATAGGCCGACTTGCGCACCACGCAGTTGGGCACAGCGCGGAAACCGGCCGCGCGCCACTGGTTTTCACCCCAGCCGGCGAACTTGCTGTCGACCTTGTCCCACCAGCCGCCGCCCTGCGGGCCGCCGGACTGGATTTCCATGTCCTTGATGCGAAAGCCCAGCAGAACCGCCTTTTTGGCCCACTGGTTCACATGCCAGCTGCCATCGGCCTGCTTTTCGGCAACCCGCAGCGCGCCGCTGTCCAGCGCGTTCAAAGTGTCCTCGATCGCTTCGCGCTGTTCACCGGTGGTGGCGGGCGTGATCGTGTCGCGGGCCTCCCATGCGGCCTCGATGGCGGTTTCCAGTTGGGCGTTGGACATGGGGTTACTCCGTGCTGACTCTCGTTTGGTTGGTGTTGCCTATATGAAAGCCGGGGCCAATGCGCAATGCGACGTTGGCGGGGCCATTTGCGGCCACCCGGTGCCAAAACCCGCCGGTCTCAGCTGGCGCGGCGGATATGGCGCACCAGAATCGCTGTGGCCGTGGCGATATCGCGGCGCTTCATCGCCTGCACGATGGCGGCGTGGTCGGTGTCTTTCCGCTGGACCCAGCGGTGACGCCAATGGGCGAACAGATGGCGGGCGCTGGCGATGTGCAGATCGTCGATCGTATGCAGCAGGCGCGGCCGCGCACAGGGTGTCAGGATCGCCCGGTGGAAGGCGCGGTTCCGGGTTTCCCATGTTGGCATGTCCTGCGCCTCGTCGCAGGCGATGCGGGCCTTGTCGGCCGCCTTGAGATCCGCCGGTGTCAAATTCTGGATCGCATGTTGCAGGGCCAGCGATTCCAGGGCCACGCGCATCTCGATCACCTCGCGCACCTCGGCCGGGTCCAGCGCGGTGACACGCATGCCGCGCCGTGGTTCGCTGTGGGCCAGACCATGCGCCTGAAGCCGCAACAGCGCCTCGCGCACCGGGACATGGCTGGTGTCGAACGCCCGCGCGATATGGTCCTGCCGCAGTTTCTCACCCGCGGGCAGCTCGCCCGTGATGATGCGCTGGCTGAGCCGGGCATAGATGGAATCTGCAATCGTGGCGGTCATGGGATTTTATCTATAATCCCAAGGCTCGGCCCTCAAGGCGCAAATTCAAGCGGTGAGAGGATCAGGTGCGATATTGCCCCCGCAGACCAGAACCGCGACCCGCTCGCCGGGTTCCGGCGTGTAAACGCCCGAGGTCAGAGCCGCGAGTGCCGTCGCGCCCGCCGGCTCGACCAGAATACGGTGCGCCTGCCACAGGCGCTGCTGCGCCTCGGCGATCGCATCGTCGCTGACCAGCACCGACGTCATCCCCTTCGCCAGCCCAAAACAGATGTCGCCGATCCGCCGCGCACCCAGCGCGTTGGCAGCGATACCCGACACAGGAACATCCACCGGCGCACCGGCCTGCAACGCGGCGCTCAACGCACGTGACGTTTCCGGCTCGACCGCAACGACCTTGCGCGCGCCCTGAAACCAGGCCAGCGCCCCCGCGATCAGCCCGCCGCCGCCCACCGCCACCAATATGGTATCGGCCTGCAAGCCTTGGCTGTCCCATTCGGCGAAACAGGTACCCTGCCCGGCCACCGTTGCGGGCGCATCATAGGCATGTATCTGCATCGCACCCGTTCGGTCTTCGTGTTCACGCGCCATCGTCAGGGCATTGGCATATTCGCCCGGCACGACGCTCAGATCGGCCCCGATCCGTTCGATCAGGGCGATCTTGGACGGACCGGCCATCTCGGGCACGAAGATCTTGGCCGGATGGCCCAGCGCCCGCGCGGCATAGGCCGCAGCCGCACCGTGATTCCCGCCCGATGCCGCCACCACTCCGGCCGCGGGCACATCCGTACTCAGCAAAGTGTTGAAGGCGCCACGCGCCTTGAAACTGCCGGTGTGCTGCAGGTGCTCCAGCTTCAGCTCGACGGGATAGCCCAGCCCCAGACCAGCACTGGTCATGACCGGCGTCACCTGCGCATGGCCGGCAATCCTCTGGGCCGCCGCCGAAATCTCGTGTTTCCAATCCATTCTTATCTTTCCGTGACTGGCACTCCGCCCGCGAACCCTATAGCTGTTTGGAAAACACGCAAGCAGGGAACGCCCAGCAATGAAAGATCAACGCCTCAGCCCCTTCCGCGACGCCCAGACCGACCGCTCGACCGCAAGCGAGGTTCCGGACACCCCGCAGACACGCTCGCCCTCGTACCGGCTGGCCTTTGCCGATGAAGAATTCCTGCTGCGCAGCGAGCTGCGCCCCGTGCGGCTGCAACTGGAGTTGCTGAAGCCCGAGTTGAACATTTCCGAGCGCGAAATCACGTCGACCATCGTGATGTTCGGCGGCGCGCGCATACCAGAACCGTCCAAGAAAGACGGCGCGCGGACCAGGACCCTGGCCGAACTTTCGAAATATTATGACGAGGCGCGCGAATTCGCACGGCTAATGACCGAGAAATCCAAGCTGTGCGGCTGCCGCGAGAACGTGATCGTCACCGGCGGCGGCCCCGGCGTGATGGAGGCCGGCAACCGCGGCGCGCATGATGCTGGCGGCTGCTCGATCGGGCTGAACATCGTGCTGCCGCACGAACAGGCCCCGAACCAGTACGTCACGCCGGATCTGTGTTTCAACTTCCACTATTTTGCCATCCGCAAGATGCATTTCCTGATGCGCGCCCGCGCGATCACCATCTTCCCCGGCGGGTTCGGCACCTTGGACGAGATGTTCGAGTCGCTGACGCTGATCCAGACCGGCCGGATGGAGCGCGTGCCCTTCCTGCTGTTCGGGCGCGAATTCTGGGAACGGGTGATCAACTGGACAGCCCTGGCCGATGCCGGCACGATTTCCGAACAGGATCTGGACCTGTTCCGCTTTGTCGAAACCGCGCAAGAGGCGGTCGACATCATCGAGCGCTGGGAACCCGCCCCGCCGCGCAGCGACATTCCGGGGCGCTGAGCGATGGCGCGCCCTCCCAAGACCGGTGAGATGCTGCATCTGCGCGGCAACGCGCTGAGCAAGGGCGAGCCGGTGGCCCTGCCGCTGACCCAAAGCAGCATGTTCCACCTGCCCGGCGCGCCGGACGGGCACCCGACCTACGGCCGGGTTGACAACCCGACCTGGACGCAGGTCGAGCACGTGCTGGCGCATCTCGAAGACGCACCCTGCCTGATCTTTCCGTCCGGCATGGGCGCGATTTCGGCCGCGCTGTTCGCCACCGTGCGGGCGGGGTCGCGCATCCTTATCCCGTCGGACGGGTATTATGTCACCCGCCTGCTGGCCGACCGGTTCCTCGCCAAGCTGGGCGTGTCGGTCGAAGAGCGCCCCACGACCGCATTCGCGCAGGGCGGGTTCGACGGGTTAGATGTGGTTTTCGTCGAAAGCCCGTCCAACCCCGGGCTCGACATGATCGACCTGGCGCAGGTGGCGAGAGACGTGCGCGCCGCGGGTGGCATCACCATCGCCGACAATACGACGCTGACCCCACTGGGACAACGCCCGCTGGACCTGGGTATCGACATCGTCGTCGCCTCGGACACCAAGGCGATGGGCGGGCATTCCGATCTGCTGATGGGCCATGTGGCCGGCCGTGACACCCACATCATGGAACGTGTCGAGGAATGGCGCCGCGTCTCGGGCGCGATCCCCGGACCGCATGAGGCCTGGCTGCTGCATCGCGGGCTGGAGACGCTGGACGTCCGGTTCGATCGCATGTGCAGTTCGGCGCAGGTTCTGGCCGAACGGTTGGCCGATCACCCGAAGGTCAAGCAGATCCGCTATCCCGGCCTTCCGTCGGATCCGTCGCACGATCTGGCCCGCAAACAGACCACGCGGTTCGGCTTTTTGCTAACGATCACGCTGGCCTCCAAGGACCAGGCCGAACGGTTCATCAATGGCTGCCCGCTGCTGCGCCCGGCCACCTCCTTTGGTGGCGTGCACAGCTCGGCCGAGCGGCGCGCGCGTTGGGGAGATCAGGTCGATCCCGGCTTCGTGCGTCTTTCAATCGGGTGCGAGCCGGTGGATGAGCTGTGGCAGGCTCTGAACGACAGCCTGACTGCGCTGGCTTAGGCCCTATTTCTTGGGCTCGCGCAGTTCGGTGAAGACGTAGATCGGCAGCAGAACCCCGGCGATCAGGGCGCCCAGCCACACCAGCAGCGTCGCCGCCAGCAGGTTCGAGATGCCGCCCACGGTCAGCCCTTCAGTGACCAGATCGGTGACCAGCAGGCCCACGAAGATGACCACCAGCGCGATTCCGCCCTTCAGCGCCGGCACGTTCTTTTCCCCGATCTTCAGGATCAATGGCTCGGCCACGACCTGAACCAAGGTGAACACGATCACAACCACGATGAACGATACCGGTTTGATCGAAAAGCCGGTCAGCAACAGGCTGGCCAGCAACAGACCGATGGCATTGCCCGCCAACAGGGCCAGGGCCGACTTGATTCTGCGTGACATGCGTTTGACTCCATCCGCAACGGTTCGAAACATGCGGATAGTATCAGGATGCCGGAATTTTTCGAGAGAATTCAATCTCCTCGGTATTCGGCCCTGTTGAAATTCCATGACACGACACAATCTGAAGGGTTAACTGCCAACAACATCCACTGGCGAAACCAATCAGAAACGAGAGATACATGAGCGACGATCCATATTCGGTTTTGGGCGTCTCGAAAGACGCCAGTGCTGCCGAAATCAAAAAAGCCTACCGGCGCATCGCCAAAGACTGCCACCCCGACCTCAAGCCCGGCGACGCCAATGCCGAGGCCAGATTCAAGGCCGCCGCAGCCGCCTATGACCTGCTGAAGGACCCCGAAACCCGGGCCAAGTTCGACCGGGGCGAAATCGACGCCTCGGGCCAGGAACGCCCGCAGCAGCAATACTACCGCGAATATGCCGAAACCGCGGGCAACCCCTATCGCTCGGGCGGCGGGGTCGAGGACGACGACATGTCCGACATCTTTGCCCAATTCTTCGGCAACCGTGGCAACGGTGGCTTCAGCGGTGGGCGTGCGCGCGAGTTTCATGCGCCTGGTCACAACGTGAACTACAGCCTGCAGATCAGTTTCCTGGATGCCGTCTTTGGCGCCATGCAAAAGCTGACCCTGCCCAATGGCGACCGGATCGAGGTGAAGATCCCCGCCGGCATCACAGACGGCCAGACCATCCGCCTGCGCGGCAAGGGCGCGCCGGGCTATGGCGAGGGGCCACCGGGTGACGCGCTGGTCACGATCCGCGTGGCTGAACACCCGGTATTCAAGCGCGAGGGTGACGACATCCGCATCACCCTGCCGATCACCATCGACGAGGCCGTTCTGGGCGGCAAGGTCCCCGCGCCCACGATCGACGGTCGGGTGAACGTGACCGTGCCCGAGGGCACCAGTAGCGGCAAGACCCTGCGTCTGCGGGGCAAGGGCGTCAGGAAACGCGGCTCGGACAAACGCGGCGACCAGCTGATCGAGTTGAGCGTGGTGATGCCCGACAAGATCGACGACGAACTGAAGCAGTTCATCCAGAACTGGCGCAATTCGCACAGCTATGACCCGCGGAAAGGAATGCCGGCATGACCCGTTCTCTGACCGAAGCCGAACTGATCGAAGCCGTCCAGAACCTGACCTCGGAGCGGTTGTCCCGTTTCCTGTCCGCCCGGATCGTGATCCCGCGCCAGTCCGACCAGGGGCTGGTCTACGAGCGGCTGGACATGGCGCGCCTGCAACTGGCCTGCGAGCTGGACGACCAGTACGAGATGGAGCCCGACGCCCTGTCGATGGTGCTGTCGCTGATCGACCAGATGCACGGTCTGCGGGCGGAACTGCGCGAGGTGCTGCGCGCCATCGACGCCCAACCCGACCCGGTGCGCAACCAGTTGGTCGAACGGATCGGAACAGCGCGGTTCCGTCGCAGTTAGAGCCTGCGTGCAAGGCTGGTTTGCCCTTCTGGAGTCGGTGGTTTTACCTTAGAAGGCGCCATCGAGTCGGAACCGGGTGCTGCGATGACACGGACCAAGTCGGAATTGCTGATGCCTGCGGGCAATCTGCGCAAGCTGAAACTGGCCATCCTGTACGGGGCGGACGCGGTCTATCTTGGCACGCCCGACATGTCCCTGCGCACCAAGTCCGAGTTTTCGCTGGACGAGGTGATCGAAGGGGTCGCGTTCTGCCACGCGCATGGACGCCGCGCCTATCTGACGCTGAACCTGTTCTCGCACAACAAGGACATCCCCAAGCTGGACGAATACATCGACACCGTGCGCAAGGTGCGGCCCGACGGGTTGATCATCGCCGACCCCGGCGTGTTCCAGTACGTGCGCGAACGCGCGCCGGAACTGCCGCTGCATATCTCGACCCAGGCCAATATCTGTTCGTGGCTGTCGGTGAAGTTCTGGCAGGATCAGGGGGCCGAACTGGTGGTGCTGGCGCGCGAGGTCTCGTACCCCGAACTGGTCGAGATCCGCGAGAAATGCCCCGACATCCGGCTCGAGGCCTTCGTGCACGGTGCAATGTGCATGACCTATTCGGGCCGCTGCCTGCTGTCGAACTTCATGGCCGAGCGCGGCGCCAACCAGGGCAACTGCGCCAATTCCTGCCGCTGGAACTATGCGCTGAAGCTGCGCCTGAAGGACGGCACCCATCAGGAACTGCGGATCACCGAGGAAAACGCCGACCTGTTCGAATTCCTGCTGGAAGAAGGCTGCCGCCCGGGTGAACTGATGCCGATCGAAGAGGATGATCGCGGCTCGTACATCCTCAATTCGCGCGATCTGTGCATCATGCCCAAGCTGGACGAATACCTGAAGATCGGTGTCGACAGCCTCAAGGTCGAAGGGCGCGGCAAGTCGGAATATTATGCCGCCATCGTCGCGCGCGCCTATCGCATGGCCATCGACGACTATTATGCCGACCCCGAGAACTGGGACCCGAAACCCTATATGCGCGAGTTGGAGACCGTGGGAAACCGCGGCTATACGCTGGCCTTTCACGAGGGGCGGCTGACCAATTACGCGCATGATTACGAGCACACCGCGACCATCGCCCAATGGGAATATGCCGGGCTGGTGACCGACGTGACCGAGGATGCGTTCCTGGTCGAGGTGAAGAACAAGCTCGAACCCGGCGACGTGCTGGATTTCGTCTCGCCCATCTCGCGCGAGACGGTCCTGCTGCGCGTCTACGAGTTCGAACGCGCCAGCGACGGAGCCAAGCTGGACGTGGTGCATGGCAGCACGAAAACCGTGATCCGTCTGCCGTTTTCGCTGTTCGATCACGAAGACCCCGACGACCTTCGCGCCCGCTTCCCCGTATATTCGGTCCTGCGTAAGGAACGCGCCCTGACCGACGAGCACTGGAGTCGCATCCGCTTTGACAAGCTGGTGCAGGGGTTGGAAACCTCGGGGCGCGACAATCCCGCCGCCTATGCCCGCCGCCGGGACGAGCTGGTGGCGAAGATTGGCCAAGACGGCACCGCGCGCCGGTTCAAGACCAACCGCGTGGGCACCGAGGGTTGCTGCGGCAAGGGGTGCAACGGCTGCCTGATCTTCTGGCAGGATGACAAATACGCGCTGGCGCGCGAGGTTCTGTCGAAACGCAAGCAGGGTGAACAGCTCAGCCGGCGCGAGGCCGCCGCCCTGAAACTACCCGGTGACGCGGCCCGCGATCAGTTGCCGACGCGGTAATCCTCTGGCACGAAGAACGTATAGTCGCGGTCAGCGACCGCTTCGTGGCAGACATGGCAATAGGCAACCGCCCCCGCGCGATCCCCCATCGTGTCGCCGAACAGCGACCCGTCGGGCATCACCATGACATAGCGCCAGTCGGCGGTGTCGGGGCTGGTGCCTTCTGGCAGTTTCTCCATCACGAACAGGGCGCCGGGATGCACCCGGCCCTCATCCGTGACGGTCATGCTGTCCTTGGCCAGGACCGAGCCCACGGGCAAATCTTCCCCCGGTTGCAACGTGCCATAATTGTGGGCCATCCGGTTGGCATAGCTGTTGACGTAGCGCTGCCCATGCGTGGCCGACAGGTACGGTGCGTCGTTGAACAGCGGCCAGTGCTGATAGTTCATCAGTTGATCCAGATGCGCGGTGGCATATCCGCGATCCATCTGTTTCTTCAGGGCGCGATAATGCTGCTGCGCGTCCTCTTTGCTCAGCTCCGCCGGGTTCTCGATCGCCAGATGCGCCTCGGTCTCGTTGGATTGCGCCCATGAAATGGCGGCGCCCGATGCCACCAACGCGGCGGTCATGCAGATCGTTGACAGTTTCGTCAGTGCGTTCATGTATTGGCCCACCCTGTTCAAGGATTGCCTGAATTCCGCAGATTTCCCCGACAAATAGGAGCGGACTGGTCGAAACGCACCAGAAAACGGACTGTCCAACTCACCGTCTTGTGCGCAGATTTCACGTGCGCGCCACAGCGCACGTCTCATGGCTCAAGACTACCAAATCCGGCGATAAAATTACAGACCATTTGCCCGCGAACCCGCGGGCGTCGAATCAACCTTTCAGCCCGGCCTCGGCCTCGATCTGGCGGCGCGATTTGCGGGCGCGCTCGGTGGCCGATTTCAACTGACCGCAGGCGGCCATGATGTCGTCACCCCGCGTCTTGCGGATGGGCGAGGCGTACCCGGCCTGATAGATGATGTTGGCAAAGGCCCGGATCCGGTTGTTCGAGCTGCGCTTGTAGGGCGCGCCCGGCCATTCGTTGAACGGGATCAGGTTGATCTTGGCCGGAATGTTGTGGCGCTTGATATGGTCGATCAGGCGATGGGCGTCCTCGTCGCTGTCGTTCACGCCGTCCAGCATCACGTATTCAAAGGTGATCCGCTCGGAATTCGACGCGTTGGGATAGCTGGCCAGCGCCTGCAGCAGTTCCTCGATGTTCCAGCGCTTATTGATCGGCACCAGAACGTCGCGCACCTCGTCTGTGGTGGCGTGGAACGAGATCGCCAGCAAGCAACCGATCTCTTCCGCCGTGCGGGCGATCTCGGGAACCACGCCCGAGGTCGACAGGGTGATACGCCGGCGCGATAGAGAAATGCCCTCGGGGTCCATCGCGATCTTCATCGCGTCGCGGACGTTTTCGAAATTGTAAAGCGGCTCGCCCATGCCCATCAGCACGATGTTCGACAGCAGGCGCGTCTCGTTCTTGGGCGCGCCCGGGGTGGGCCATTCGTCCAGATCGTCGCGCGCCATCATCACCTGACCGATGATCTCGGCGGCAGTCAGGTTGCGTACCAGCTTCTGCGTTCCGGTGTGGCAGAACGAACAGGTCAGCGTGCAGCCCACCTGCGAAGAGATGCACAACGTGCCGCGATCCTCTTCGGGGATGTAGACGACCTCGACCTCGTGCCCACCGGCGATGCGCACGAGGTACTTGCGGGTGCCGTCGGACGAGATCTTGCGGGTGACGACCTCGGGGATTTCGATCACGAAATGCTCGGCCAGCTGCGCGCGATAGGCCTTGGCCAGATTGGTCATCTGGTCAAAGTCGCGCACACCCCATTGATAGATCCACTGCCAGATTTGGTTCACCCGCATCTTGGCCTGCTTTTCCGGGGTGCCGTGTTCGATCAGAACCTCGCGCAGCCGGTCGCGGGTCAGACCGACAAGGTTGATCTTTCCCTCGGGCAGTTTGCGGGGAATGGTCACGACATCCTGGGTGATCGGCGCTTTGGCGGTCATGGTGGTTCTCGGGCGTTCTGGCTTGGGATGCGCCTCTATATAGGAACGCCGGCAAAGATCAAAAGGATTCGTGCAACCCAGGTGTCAGTTCACGTACCGCAGCAGTTCGGTCACCCGGGTCCGCCCCAGCTCGACCCGGCACGAGGTGATCGCGATACCCGTTCCCGATCCACCACCATAGGACGCACCCACCGCCTCGCATTGCGCGTCGCGATAGGCCTGCCACGCGGCTTGAGAGGCCTCGAGCGCAGGCAGCGCGACGGTGCGCCCGGTGACCTCGTCCAGTTCCTTCGCAGCATTGGCCGCGAGACCGAAGGCCTGCACCAAAGCAGCCTCGACATTGGCTTCGGCCTGACCGACGCAGGCACCGATCTCAACCTGCGATCCGGCATCGGTGCATTCCAATGCGGGGTCCGCGAAAACCGATGCCGGCACACATATCACTGCCCAAACCCAACGCATGGCTAGCCCCTTTATCGCTGTGCACTGAAACGAACGTTAGCACGGCAGAAGGGTTTGGGCACGCTTCATGCGTCCGTTGCGATTACAGCCCCGCCGGCGGGATGTAACAATCCTCGGCGTCCAGTTTCTTGACTGGATCGTTCGGGCCGCACTGCTCACCCGTGACCGGATAGGTGTCGGCGGATTTCTCGCAGGCGCTCAGAACGGCGGCGGCAGCGACCAGAAGAACAAGGAATGGTTTGGTGGTCATGGCGTGGCTCCTTTGGTTTGAACTGAACCGGATTGTTCAGGTTCAAGCCGCTTCGGCCTTGATACGGATCAAATCGAGCCGGCGACGTAGCGGAAACCTGCACCGAAAAAAGCTCCGCCGGATGGGCGGAGCTTTCGCATGGAGCCAAGAACGGTTCTTACTGCTGGGTGCAGCGTTTCTCGGCCTCTTCGATGGCCGCGGTGAAGCCCAGCAGCGAAAAGGTGTCCTTGGTCTGGGTTCCGCGCGCCGACCGGGCGGTCAGAACGGCTTCGGTGCCGCGTTTCATCGCGGTCACGATCTTGGCGTCATCCGCGGCGCTGGCCGGCCACGCCCATTCGCCTTCGGTGAACAGCTCGAATTCGTTGTCGTCGATCTTCAGGTTGACGGTCGATCCCGGCGCAAACGGGTATCCGCCGGTAAAGGTGACCTGCCCTTTGACCTCGGCATTCGGACGGTAGAACACGAACAGCAGAATGTCGCTGCGCCGCACCGACACGACCCGCCCGCCGCGGGTATTCACCGTTTCCTTGGGCGCCGAGACGCTCCAGCATTCGGTCGGATCGTCCTCGACGAAGACGCTCCAGTCGGTCTTTGCCGCCACCCGGTTCGTGCTTGTCGCCTGCTGGGCGATTGCGGTCGTGGCCATCCCCGCCACGCAAAGGCCCGCGATCACGCGGACGAGCTTCGATCTCATCTGTTCAGCCTCCTGGCTCGACCCACACCTCAACTCCACCCCGGATGGCCGCGAACCCTGACGGTCCGTCTGTTGCAGTTGCGCATCCGGATGATTGCCGACATACACACACTAACGCAGGTTTCGCCACAGGCGAAAGGGCGATTGGCAGAATTTTGCGCACATTCCGGAGGGACGACATGACGCAACCCGTACCGATGACCGAACTATGGCGCGGACCGCTGTTGGAGAGCCTTCATCTGGGCCATGCGGTGATCTGCGACGACAGCGGTCAGATCGTGCGCAGCTGGGGCGATCCGAATGCGGTGATCTATCCGCGGTCGTCGGCCAAGATGATCCAGGCGCTGCCGCTGGTCACCTCGGGCGCGGCGGCCAAATACGGGCTGGGCTCCGAGCACCTAGCACTGGCCTGCGCCTCGCACAACGGCGCAGCGATCCATACCGAACGCGTGACCGCATGGCTGGATCATCTGGGCCTGTCCGAGCCCGATCTGCGCTGCGGCCCGCAGGAGCCGGCCGACATGGCCGCGCGCGACAGCCTGATCCTGGCCGATGACACGCCCTGCCAGATCCACAACAACTGCTCGGGCAAGCATTGCGGGTTCCTGACCCTTGCCCGGCACATGGGTGCAGGCCCCGAATATATCGAGATCGACCACCCCGTGCAGCAGGCCTGCCTGTCGGCTTTCGAAGAGACCACGGGCGAGGATAGCCCATGCTACGGGATCGACGGCTGCTCGGCGCCCAATTTCGCCACTTCGCTGGTGGGGCTGGCACGGTCGATGGCGTGGTTTGCCTCAGCCGGCGACCGGTCGGACCGGGCCAGCGACGCGGCCCTGCAATTGACCCGGGCGATGGTCGCCCACCCCGAGTTGGTGGCCGGGGAAACCCGCGCCTGCACCGAACTGATGCGCGCGATGAACGGGCGTGCCGCGATCAAGACCGGGGCCGAGGCCGTGTTTGTCGCGATCATCCCGGAAAAGAAGATGGGCGTGGCGTTGAAGATCACCGATGGCGCCACCCGCGCCAGCGAATGCGCGATCGCCGCCATTCTCGTCAGCCTCGGCGTGCTCGAAGCCGATCACCCGGCCACGCGCAAATTCATGAACGCCACGCAATACAGCCGCCGCGGGCTGGAATGCGGCGTGATCCGCCCCGCGCCGGGTTTCCCCGGGTGAGGGTCACATCTCGATCTCGTGGATCTCGGCCACCTCGACCGAGCCCGAGCCGTTGACCACCATGGGGCAGCCCTTGGCCATCTCGGTGGCGGCTTCGATGCTGTCGGCCTTGACGACGGTAAAGCCCGAGACCGGGTTCGGCCCGCCATTGTCGGCCACGCCATCGGCGCTGACGGTATGGGACTGGCCCACCGGGTTGCCGGGGATTTCCAGCGCCGGCCCCATGTTCTGGAACCACGCGCCCCAGGCGGCCATGGCGGCTTCGATCTCGGCCGGGTCCGTCGGCGTGGTGCCACCGTGATAGACAAACAGGTACTGAGGCATTTTCTGGTCTCCCTTTTGGTCAGACAGGGTTGGCAAGCCGGGCTTCCAGCTTGCGCAGCGACGAGGTCCAGCCGCTTTCATGATTGGCCGAGACGTCGTCATCGCCCAGATCGCGGTGTTCGAGGATCAGGCGCGCCCCGGTGCCGGTCGGCTCGACCGTCAGCGTTACATGGCTCTCGGCGCCGCGTTGGTCCTGGTCGTCATGCCAGCCCCAGGTGAACCCGACCGAGTTCGGCGGGTCCACATGGGTCACATGCCCGGACACCTTGAACCGCTGCCCGTCGCCATTGACCATGACCGAATACCACGGACCAAGGCGCGAGAAATCCAGGTCGTGCTCCGGCACCTCGACCCCTTCAGGGCCCCACCACTGCAACAATCTGGTTCCGTCGCTGATCCAGACGAACAGGGTTTCGGCGCTGACCGGAAAGTCGCGCACCAGCTTCAGGTCGGCCATGAGGGGTCCTCCTGCAGAATGTCGCCCAGGCGGTCCAGGCTGGCCTCCCAGAACTGGCGTTTCGAGATGGCCCATTCGGCAATCGCCCGCAGCCCCTCGGGGCGGATCGAATAGATCCGCTGGGTGCCGTTGACGCGCTGGCTCACCAGCCCGGCCTGCCGCAAAACCTTCAGGTGCCGGGAAATGGCGGCGCCGGACATACCCTTGCCCCGGGCAAGGTCGCCTGCGGGCAGTTCGCCCTGATCCATCAGTTGTTCAACGATCGTGAATCGGGTCGGGTCGGACAGGGCCGAAAAGGCATCGAGCAGCGTGTTCATACCCATTGTTTAACACGAATGTTAAACAATGAAAACCCGAAACCGTCGGATCAGCCCTGCGCAAAATCCGATCGGGCATATCCCTGCAGATACAGCAGCGAGGTCAGGTCGCCATGGTTGATGCGCACGTCGCATTGCGCGGCGACCGAGGGTTTGGCGTGCAGGGCCACCCCCGTCCCGGCACGCTCCAGCATGCCCAGATCATTCGCCCCGTCGCCCACGGCGATCACCTCGGCCTCGGAAATTTTCAGCCGGGCCGAGATCTGTTCCAGCGCCTCAACTTTGGCCTGACGGCCCAGGATCGGGCGCTGCACGTCACCTGTCAGCTTGCCGTCCTCCGCCAGCAGCGTGTTGGCGCGGTTCTCATCAAAGCTCAGCAGCTCGGCCACGCGGGCCGTGAACGCGGTGAACCCGCCCGAGACCAGCGCGGCATAGCCGCCATTGGCCCGCATCGTAGCAACCAGTTCTCGGCCGCCCGGCATCAGGGTGATGCGCTGGTTCAGCACCCGGTCGATCACCGACACGTCCAGCCCCTTCAGCAGGCCCACCCGCTCGGTCAGCGCGCCTTCGAAATCCAGTTCGCCATTCATGGCGCGGGCAGTGATGGCCTTGACCCGCTCGCCCACCCCGGCCTCGTCGGCCAGTTCGTCGATGCATTCCTGCTGGATCATCGTGCTGTCCATATCGGCCAACAGCATCTTCTTGCGGCGGCCCTCGGCCAGCTGCACCACCAGATCGACGCCCAGTTTCTGCAGGTCGGCCCAGACATCCCAGCGGTTGGCTGGAACCGCCGGCAGGGCGAATTCGGCCGCTTCGTCGGGGCTCAGCCACTGGATGTCGCCCCCACCCCAGGCATTGCGCAACGCGTCGATCAGCGCCCCGTCCAGCGACGGCGTCTTGGGGTTGGTCAACAGGGTGGCAACGTACATCTTGATCCTCCGGCAGCCTGCCCTGCGCATATCGCAGGCGCAGCATTTCCGCCAGAGGCCAATTCCGCGCCGCTAACCCAGAATGCCCGGCAGGCGTAGACTGTGTTCGCGGGCGCAGTCCTTGGCGATGTCATAACCCGCATCCGCATGGCGCCACACGCCCGAGGCCGGGTCGTTCCACAACACCCGCTCCAGCCGCCGCGCGGCGTCCTCGGTGCCGTCGGCGCAGATCACCACGCCCGCGTGCTGGCTGAAGCCCATGCCAACCCCGCCGCCGTGATGCAGCGACACCCAGGTCGCGCCGCTGGCGGTGTTGATCAATGCGTTCAGCAGCGGCCAGTCCGACACGGCGTCGGACCCGTCCAGCATCGCCTCGGTTTCGCGGTTGGGGCTGGCGACCGAGCCGCTGTCCAGGTGATCTCGGCCGATGACGACCGGTGCGCTCAGCTCTCCATTCGCGACCATCTCGTTGAAGGCCAGCCCGGCCCGGTGCCGGTCGCCCAGCCCGATCCAGCAGATCCGCGCGGGCAGACCCTGAAACGCGATCCGGTCACGGGCCATGTCCAGCCAACGATGCAGATGCTCGTTCTCGGGGAACAGCTCCTTCATCTTGGCATCGGTCTTGTAGATATCCTCGGGGTCGCCCGACAGCGCGCACCAGCGGAACGGGCCGATGCCACGGCAGAAAAGCGGGCGGATATAGGCCGGGACGAATCCGGGAAAGGCAAAGGCGTTCTCCAGCCCCTCGTCCTGCGCCACCTGCCGGATGTTGTTGCCGTAGTCCAGCGTCGGCACGCCCGCGTTCCAGAAATCGACCATCGCCGCGACATGCTGCTTCATCGAGGCGCGCGCGGCCTTTTCCACCGCTTTAGGGTCTGTTTCCCGCTTTTCGCGCCACTGCGCCAGAGTCCAGCCCAGCGGCAGATACCCGTTGATCGGGTCGTGGGCGCTGGTCTGGTCGGTCACGATGTCGGGGCGCATCCCGCCCGCGGCCATGCGGCGGTAAATCTCAGGGAAGATCTCGGCCGCATTGCCCAGCAGACCCACGGATTTCGCCTCGCCCGCCTTGGTCCAGCGGTCGATCATGGCGAGCGCCTCGTCCAGCGTTTCGGCCTTCTCATCCAGGTATTTGGTGCGCAGACGGAAATCGATGCTGTCGGGGTTGCATTCCACCGCCAGACAGCAGGCCCCGGCGAAGACTGCCGCCAGGGGCTGTGCCCCGCCCATGCCGCCCAGCCCCCCGGTCAGGATCCATCGCCCGGTCAAGTCGCCGCCATAGTGCTGGCGCCCGGCCTCGGCGAAGGTTTCATAGGTGCCCTGAACGATGCCCTGCGTGCCGATATAGATCCACGACCCGGCCGTCATCTGGCCGTACATCATCAGGCCCTTCCGATCCAAATCGTTAAAGTGGTCCCAGGTCGCCCAATGCGGCACGAGGTTGGAATTGGCGATCAGAACCCGCGGCGCGTCCTTGTGCGTTCGGATGATCGCCACCGGCTTGCCGGACTGCACGATCAGGGTCTCGTCGGCCTCGAGATCCTTCAAACTGGCCACAATAGTGTCGAAATCTTTCCAGGTTCGCGCCGCACGGCCGATGCCGCCATAGACTACCAATTCGTGCGGGTTTTCGGCAACGTCGGGGTGGAGGTTGTTCATCAGCATCCTCAACGGGGCCTCGGTCAGCCAGCTTTTGGCATTCAGGTCCGGTCCGGTCGGTGGAAAGACGTCACGGGTGTTCTTGCGCGGGTCACTCATTTCGGGGCTCCTTTTTCGGCCAGTGCGCCCGACAAGGCCAAGGCACGCAGGCGGTCAAGCATCTCTTGCAGGTGCGGGCGCAGGCGTTCAGCCCGGTCCGCGCGCCAGGTCCAGGGCGGGGTCTCGTCCATATAGGCGCGTTGGGCGATCTCCATCTGGATCGCATGTATGCCCTTGTCCGGGCGGCCATAGTGCCGGGTGGTCCAACCGCCCTTGAATCGGCCGTTCGGCACCGCGGTACAGCCCGACGCCTGAGCCACGGCATCCACCACCTGCGCGACCTCGGGTGCGCAGGTGGTGCCGTCATTGGTGCCCGTGTTGAACACCGGCAACTCTCCGTCGAACAGGAAGGGGATCAGGGACCGGATCGAGTGGCAGTCGAACAGGATCACCACGCCATGCCTGACCCGCACCCGCTCCAATTCTTCCTGCAACGCGGCGTGATAGGGAGCGTGGAACTTTTCGCGCCTCTCCTCGATTTCATCTTCCGACGGTTCCTGTCCTTCCAGCCATATGGGTTGCCCGTCGAAATCGGTCAGCGGCACCAGGGTCGTCGTGTTCTGCCCCGGATAGAGCGACACGCCCGCCGGATCGCGATTGGCGTCGATCACATAGCGGTGCACGCGGGACTGAACCACCGTCGCATCGCTCAAGAGCCCTTGATAGAGCCTGTTTATGTGCCAATCCGTGTCGGCCAACGCCCGGCCGGTCTGGTTCAGGCGCGCATGGATCTCCTCGGGCACGAAGGTTCTGCCATGCGGTTGGCCCAGCACGATCGGGCTCTGCCCTTGCTGCACCTCGACCACGATCATGCCGTCACCTCCGGGAGCGGTACGCCCAGCGCCTCCAGGATCGCGCCGCTGGCCACAAGATCCTTGGCCTGTTCCAGTTCCGGGGCCAGGTACCGGTCCTCGGCCAAAGGCGGGATGTCGGCGCGCAGCCGCGCAATCACCCGCTGCAAGGGCGCGCTGGTGACCAGCGGGGCGCGGAACTCGACGCCCTGAGCGGCGCAGAGCAGCTCGATCCCCAGAATGTGGTTGAGGTTTTCCACCATACGCGTCAAACGCCGCGCACCGTGGGCGGCCATCGAGACGTGATCTTCCTGGTTGGCCGAGGTGGGCGTGCTGTCGGTGACGCACGGGTTGGCCAGATGCTTGTTTTCGCTCATCAGCGCGGCGGTCGTGACCTCGGCGATCATGAAGCCCGAATTCAGACCCGGGTCGGGGGTCAGGAATGGCGGCAGGTCGAAGCTGAGCGTCGGATCCACCATCAAGGCGATCCGGCGCTGCGCGATGGCACCGATCTCGGACAAGGCCAGTGCGATCATGTCGGCGGCAAACCCCACCGGTTCGGCGTGAAAATTGCCGCCCGAGACGATCATGTCGGGATCGGACAGCACCAGCGGGTTGTCGGTGGCCGCGTTGGCCTCGGTCTGCAAGGTCGCGGCGGCCTGCCGGATTACGTCGATCGCGGCACCGGTGACCTGCGGCTGACAGCGGATGCAATACGGGTCCTGCACGCGACTGTCACCCTCGCGATGGCTTTCACGGATTTCCGACCCCTGCAACACGGCGCGCATGGCGCTGGCGGCCTCGATCTGGCCGCGATGACCGCGCAGAGCGTGAATCTCGGGTTGCAGCGGCGCGGTGGACCCCATGATGGCATCGGTCGAAACGGCCGAAACGACCAGCGCGTTCTGCGCCGCGCGCCAGCCTTCGAACAGACCCGCCAAGGCGTAGGCTGTCGAAAACTGGGTGCCGTTGATGAAGGCCAGGCCCTCTTTCGGCCCCAGCTGAACAGGCTCTAACCCGGCCTTTTTCGAGGCTTGGGCGCCCGGCATGACCGTGCCGTCCAGCTCGGCTTCGCCTTCGCCGATGACCACCGCCGTCATGTGGGCCAGCGGCGCCAGATCACCCGAGGCCCCCACCGAGCCCTGCGCCGGGATCACCGGGGTCACGCCACGGGCGAGCATTTGTTGCAGCAGGTCCACCAGCGCCCACCGCACACCGGATGCGCCGCGCCCGAAGGACAACAGCTTGAGCGCCATCATCAGGCGCGCCAAGCGCCGCGGCACCGCCGGGCCAACCCCGCAGCAATGGCTAAGGATCAGGTTGCGCTGCAGCGCCGAGGTGTCCTTGGCTGCGATCTTGAGGCTGGCCAGCTTGCCGAAACCGGTATTCACGCCATAGACGGGCTGGTCACCGGCGGCGGCCTCGGCGATGCGAGCGGCGGCGGCCTCGACAGCCGGGCGACAGCAATGATCCAGAACCACCGGCGTTTCGTTCCAGTAGATGTCCGCCAGTTGGGCCAGCGAGACCTGCCCCGGAACCAAGGTCAGAGCGCTCATGCCTACCCTCCGAAAATGCGTGCGTGCAGCGGGTTGAACCCGATCCGATAGGCCAGCTCGGCCGGGTGAGAGACGTCCCACACAGCCAGATCCGCCCGCTGGCCAGGCGCAATCGTACCGGCATCGGCCAGCCCAAGCGCGCGGGCGGCATTGCGGGTGAC
This sequence comes from Ruegeria sp. BHSC043, assembly GCF_059612985.1. Taxonomy (NCBI): domain Bacteria; kingdom Pseudomonadati; phylum Pseudomonadota; class Alphaproteobacteria; order Rhodobacterales; family Roseobacteraceae; genus Ruegeria; species Ruegeria sp. BHSC043. Next base: position 90,441 of record NZ_JBXWRS010000003.1, read on the forward strand.
CCCGGCTAATGCCTCGGCCGGGGTCATGCCAAACAGGGTGCAGCCCATGTTCATCGACAGCAGCAGCGACGTCAGCGGCGAGGACCCCGGATTGCAATCGGTGGCCAGGGCCATCGGCACCCCGGCCTTGCGGAACAGGTCGATCGGCGGGGCCTGCGTTTCCCGCAGCGTGTAGAACGCGCTGGGCAGCAGAACCGCAGTCGTTCCGGCCTCGGCCATGGCGTCCACCCCTGCGGCGTCCACATATTCGAGATGATCGGCCGACAGGGCGCCGTAGGACGCCGCCAGCCGGGCCCCGCCCAGATTCGACAATTGCTCGGCATGCAGCTTGACCGGCAGCCCCAGCTCACGCGCGGCGTCGAACACCCGCGCGATCTGAGCCGTATCGAAGGCGATTCCCTCGCAGAACCCGTCGACCGCGTCGACCAGCCCCTCGGCATGGGCCGCACGCAGGGTCGGGATGCAGACCGTGTCGATATAGGAATCCGCGCGCCCGGTGAATTCGGGCGGGATCGCATGCGCGCCCAGAAAGCTGGTCATTACCCGAACCGGGCGCAGCTGCGGGATCTGACGGGCCACGCGCAACATGCGCAGCTCCGCTTCTGGCTCCAGACCATAACCCGACTTGATCTCGATGCAGGTCACCCCTTCGGCGATCATGGCATCGACGCGGGGCAAGGCGGTGTCCAGCAACTCCTGCTGGCTGGCCGCGCGAGTGGCCGCCACCGTGGACAGGATACCGCCACCGGCCCGGGCGATATCGGCGTAAGAGGCACCGTTCAGACGCATCTCGAACTCGGCGGCGCGATTGCCGCCAAACACGACATGGGTGTGCGGGTCGATCAGGCCCGGCGTGATCAGGCGATCCCGGTAATCAATGACCGGGCCGGCCTGTCGCGCCAAGGGGTCCTGCCAAGAACCCACCCAGTCTATCCGGTCGCCGTTCAGCACGATGACGGCATCCTCGATCAGGCCATAGGGCGACGCGCCTTCGGCCATGGTCGCAACGTGCTGACAGCGGAGGACAGTTTTTTCGGCCATGGCGATTCTTTTGGACTCCCGTTGCAGTTGGATTTTTCGTATACGGGTAAAAATCTAAAGTCTACACAAATTGAACGCAGTATGATGATACACGCAAAAACCGCTTTGTTAGGCTCTAATTGGGTTCCGAACCTGCGGGTGGAAATCACCGAAGGGCGGATTGCCGGGCTGCAGGCCAACGTCCCGCCCGCGCCCGGTGATACATGCGTCGATCTCTTGCTGCCGGCCCTGTCGAACCTGCACAGCCACAGCTTTCAACGCGCCATGGCCGGGATGACCGAGACCCGGACCGCTGGCCGGGAAAGCTTCTGGAGCTGGCGGCAGCTGATGTACCGGTTTCTGGAGAACCTGACGCCTAGGCATATCGAGGCCATCGCCGCCCTGACCTTCCTTGAGATGCAGGAGGCCGGATATGCTGCGGTCGGCGAGTTCCACTATGTCCATCACCAACCCGGCGGCGCGCCCTATGCCGATCTGTCCGAACTGAGTCAGCGCATCTTTGCCGCCGCGCAGCAGACGGGGATCGGGCTGACCCATCTGCCGGTGCTCTATACCTTTGGCGGAGTCCGGCAAGAGGCTTTGACCGGCGGGCAAATGCGGTTCGGCAACGATCTGGTCCGCTATCTGGACCTGCTCGACGCGACCCGGGACCGGGCCCGACAGGCCCCGGCCGACACCGTTGTCGGCATCGCCCCGCATTCGCTGCGGGCCACCCGCCCCGGCGACCTTTGCGCCCTGATCGACAACGTCCCGGACGGCCCTGTTCACATCCACATCGCCGAGCAGGTGAAAGAGGTTCAGGACGTGCAGGCCGCTTTGGGCAGCCGTCCGGTGGAGTGGTTGCTGAACACCCTGCCGGTCGATGACCGCTGGTGCCTCGTCCACGCCACCCATATGACGCCCGGCGAAACCCGGGTCCTAGCACGGTCGGGCGCCGTGGCGGGGCTGTGCCCAATCACCGAGGCCAATCTGGGCGACGGTATTTTCGAAGGTCCGACCTTTGTTGGTGAGAACGGGAGGTTCGGGGTTGGATCAGACTCTAACATTCGGATTTCGCTGCCCGAGGAACTGCGGACCCTCGAATATTCGCAACGCCTACGCGACCGCACGCGGGCGGTTCTGGTGCGGGGCGAAGGCTCGGTCGGGCATGCACTGTATACAGGTGCGGCCCAAGGCGGCGCGCAGGCGCTTGGGCGCGACGCCGGCGAAATCGCCCCAGGCAAGCTGGCCGATCTGGTGGCCATCGACCGCGCGCACCCGACCCTGTGCGCACTGCGAGACGACCAACTGCTGGACGGGCTGTGTTTCGCGGCCCCCGACGGGCTGGTAACCGATCTGTGGTCGGCCGGCCGCCACATGGTCCGCGCCGGGCGCCACGTCGCGCGCGACACGATCATCCCCGCCTATCGCCGGGCCATTGCCGATCTGCTGTCCCGGGTCTAATCAACTCCAACACCAAGCCGAGCGCCCTATGACCCAAAGCCCCGAGACCACCAGCTACAAGGACATCAAACAGACCGTGCTAGGCCGCATCCGTTCCGGCGAATGGCGGCCCGACACACTGCTGCCCAACGAAGAGGAACTGGCGGTCGAGTTTTCCTGCACCCGCACCACGGTGAACCGCGCGCTGCGCGAACTGGCCGAGGAGGGTTTCCTGGAACGCCGCCGCAAGGCGGGCACCCGCGTGTCCAGCGCCCCGCAGCGGCAGGCCCGCTTTACCATCCCGCTGGTACGCGACGAGGTCGAGGCCATGGGCGGCACCTATCGGTATGCACTGGTCTCAGCGCTGACTGAGACCGCGCCAGAATGGCTGGGGGCGCGGCTGGCGCTTACACCGGGGCAGCGCGTGGTGCATGTGCGCTGCATGCACTATTCCGGCAACACCCCCTTTCAGTTCGAGGACCGCTGGATCGTCATCGACAGCGTGCCGCAGGTCGAACAGGCCGATTTCTCCGCCATCGGCCCGAATGAATGGCTGGTGCAGACGGTCCCCTTCACCAATGTCGAACTGTCCTTTCTGGCCAGCCGGGCCGACGCCACGCTGGCCGGTTTTCTGGACGTGACCGAAGGCGAGCCGGTCTTTACCGCCGAACGCATCACATGGCTGCAGGGCGCACCTGTGACGCTGGCCAAGATGTATTTTGCCGCTGGCTATCGCATGACCACCCGGCTCTGATGCAAAAAGGCCCACAACAGGGTCTTTACCAGCGGCGCAATCCGATACAGGGTCCGGATCGGCAGCACCGCAATCAGGAGGACCCGAAATGGCCAACCCGCTTTATGATCGTCTGTTCGGCATCCATGCGGGCAAAGACACGCCGTTTCTGCATCTTCCGGACGGCCGTACGCTGACCCATGCCGCGTTTCTGGACATGGCGGCGCGGGTGGCCAATGCGCTGACGGGGCTGGGGCTGGAACCGGGCGACCGGGTGGCGGTTCAGGTCCACAAATCGCCCGAGGCGCTGGCGCTGTATGCGGCCTGCGTTCAAGCCGGGCTGATCTTTCTGCCGCTGAACACCGCCTATACCGGCGCCGAGCTGAGCTATTTCATCGATAACAGCGGCGCTGCGCTGGTGGTCTGCGATGCGGGTACGCTGTCCGAACTGGAGCCCATTGCCCACAGCCATGGCGCGCGGGTCGAAACGCTGAACGCCGACGGCTCGGGCAGCCTGATGCGGCGCGCGCTGGGGATGCTGCCGGCGTTTGAACCGGTGCGCCGCACTTCGGACGATCTGGCCGCGTTTCTCTATACCTCGGGCACTACCGGGCGGTCCAAGGGCGCCATGCTGACGCAGGCGAACCTGCTTTCGAACGCCGAAACGCTGGTGCAGGAGTGGCGCTTCACCGCGGATGACGTGTTGCTGCACGCGCTGCCGATCTTTCACACCCATGGCCTGTTCGTGGCCACCAATGTCATGCTGTCGGCCGGCGGGTCGATGATCTTTCTGCCGGGCTTCGATCTGGACGACATCCTTCGCCTGATGCCCAAGGCCACCTCGATGATGGGAGTGCCGACCTTCTATACTCGCCTCCTGAACGACGACCGATTCACCGGGGATCTGGCCCAACACATGCGGCTGTTCATTTCCGGCTCGGCGCCGTTGCTGGCCGAAACCCACACGCGGTTCGAGCAACGCACCGGCCACCGGATCCTGGAACGCTATGGCATGACCGAGACCAACATGAACACCTCGAACCCCTATGACGGCGAGCGCCGCGCCGGGACGGTGGGCTTTCCGCTGCCGGGGGTCGAGTTGAAGATCACCAACCCCGAAACGGGCGATCCGCTGCCGCAGGGCGAGATCGGCATGATCGAGGTGCGCGGCCCGAACGTGTTCAAGGGCTATTGGCAGATGCCCGAGAAAACCGCCGCCGAGCTGCGCGAGGACGGGTTCTTCATCACCGGTGATCTGGGCCGCATCGACGCTGACGGCTATGTGCATATCGTCGGGCGCGGCAAAGACCTGATCATCTCGGGCGGCTACAACATCTATCCCAAGGAAATCGAGCTGGTTCTGGATGAACAGCCCGGCGTGCTGGAAAGCGCAGTGATCGGCGTGCCGCACCCGGATTTCGGGGAAACCGTTCTGGGCATACTGGTGCCCGAGGCCGAAGCGGCACCGGATCTGGGTGCGATCATGGATGCGGTGAGCCAAAGCCTTGCCCGTTTCAAACATCCCCGCAAGCTGATCCTGCTGGACGAATTGCCCCGCAATACGATGGGCAAGGTGCAGAAAAACGTTCTGCGCGAGACCTACAAGGACATGTTCGCGGGCGGCTGATCAGGGGCGCAGCGGCACGCGCCCGGCTTCGGTCAGCAGCCAGCAGTCGCGCCCCCCGAACACGGCGACCCCCGGTTTGGCGGCCATAGCCCGCGCCGATGTCCAGGTTGATGCGGTTCCTGTAATTTGTGGGGTGGTCCACCACCGTGTGGCCATGCACGATCAGCTTGGGGTTCGGGGTCTGACGGGCGTGAAAGCTCTGACGGAGCCAAACCAGATCATCCTCGGCCTGCGCGCTCAGCGGCACGCCCGGCCGGATGCCGGCATAGACAAAAGCAAGCTCGGGGGTCTGGTGCTTCCGCACCAGGTCGCGCAGAAATGCCTTGTGCGCAGCCGGCACCGCCGCGTGAGCCGCGCGATGCACATTCTGCAGCCGGATGCGATCTTCGAATTCGACACCATAGCTGCGCAGGGTTTCGGTTCCGCCCAGCCGCGCGTGCAGCAAGTGGTAGCCGACTAGAAGATGCGGATCATGGCACAGCTCATCCTGCAAAAGCCACGCGAACATCAATTCATGGTTGCCCAGCAGCAAGACCCAGTTTCGCCCCGCGTCGCGCCCGGCAATCAGCCGGTCCAGCAGACCCCTGCTGTCGGGGCCCCGATCGACGTAGTCGCCCAGAAACACGATCCGCGCATCGCGTCCGCCATCCTGCTCGATCAGGGACAGGGCGCGGTCATGCCGATGTCTCCGTTCCGGGCCGGGTTGGATTTGCGGGCCTTTGCAACGACAACGCCTGCACCGGGCGGGTGCAGGCGTCAATCGCTTTCATCCGGGTCTTGCCAGATCAGATCACGTCGAACTCCAGCGGCTTGATCTGGGTGAACAGCCCGGTTTCAGCCAGCTTGGCGCGGGCTTCAGCCGGAACCGGCTCGTCAACATACAGCAGCGCGATCGCCTCGCCACCCGCCTGGGCGCGGCCCAAGGTAAAGTTGGCGATGTTCACGCCATGCTCGCCCATGGTCTTCCCCAGGGTGCCGATGATGCCCGGCACGTCCTCGTTGGTGGTGTAGAGCATGTGCGCGCCGACCTCGGCATCAATGTTGATGCCCTTGATCTGGATGAAGCGCGGCTTGCCGTCGCTGAACACGGTACCCCCGATCGAGCGTTCGCGCTTGTCGGTCACCACGGTCACTTTGATATAGCCCTCGAAGGCGCCCGACTTGTCCTGATTGGTGGTCGAGATCTTGATGCCACGCTCTTTGGCCACGACCGGGGCCGAGACCATGTTCACCTCGGGGTTCGAGCGCTTCATGATCCCCGCTACCACCGCGCAGTTCAGCGCCGCCAGGTTCATCTGCGCCGCCACGCCGTCATACAGGATGTTGATTGCCTTGATCGGCTCGTCGGTCATCTGGCCGATGAAGCTGCCCAGATGGCCGGCCAGCTTGATCCAAGGCCCCATGACCTTGGCCTCTTCGGCGGTGACGCTGGGCATGTTCAGCGCATTCTCGACCGCGCCGGTCAGCAGATAGTTCGAGATCTGCTCGGCCACCTGCAGCGCCACGTTTTCCTGCGCTTCGGTGGTCGCCGCGCCCAGATGCGGGGTGCAGACCACGTTGGGCAGGTCGAACAGCGGGTTTTCCTTGGCAGGCTCTTCGCTGAACACGTCGAAGGCTGCTCCCGCGACATGGCCGGATTTGATCAGTTCGGCCAGCGCCTCTTCGTCGACCAGACCGCCGCGGGCGCAGTTGATGATGCGCACGCCCTTCTTGGTCTTGGCCAGATTCTCGCGGCTGAGGATGTTGCGGGTCTGGTCGGTCAGCGGCACGTGCAGGGTGATGAAATCGGCCCGCGCCAGCAGCTCGTCCAGCTCGACCTTTTCCACGCCCATCTTGTCGGCCTTCTCCTGGCCCAGATAGGGGTCATAGGCGATGACCTTCATCTTCAGGCCATGCGCCCGGTCACAGACGATGCCGCCGATATTGCCGGCACCGATCACGCCCAGCGTCTTGTTGGTCAGCTCGACCCCCATGAATTTGGACTTTTCCCACTTGCCCGCATGGGTGCTGGCATTGGCCTCGGGGATTTGACGCGCCACGGCGAACATCATCGCGATGGCGTGCTCGGCGGTGGTGATCATGTTGCCGAACGGCGTGTTCATCACGATCACGCCCTTTTTCGAGGCGGCTTCCTTGTCGATATTGTCGGTGCCGATGCCGGCGCGGCCGATCACCTTCAGCTTGTCGGCCTTTTCCAGGATCTTCTCGGTGACCTTGGTGGCGGAGCGGATGGCCAGGCCGTCATAGTTGCCGATGATCTCGGCCAGCTTTTCCTTGTCCTTGCCCACGTCGGGCATGAAATCCACGTCGATGCCGCGGTCACGGAAGATCTGAACCGCGGTTTCGCTGAGCTTGTCGGATACGAGTACTTTGGGGGCCATGTGCGTGGTCCTTGAATGGAATGATAACTCCGGGCCGGACACGGCCCGGATCTTGTAAGGGAAAGGGGTCAGGCGGCTTCGGCCTGGGCTGCGATCTCGGTCTCGAACGCCCATTTCAGCCAGGGTAGCATCGCCTGGATGTCGGACGTCTCGACCGTGCCGCCGCACCAGATGCGCAGCCCGGCCGGCGCATCGCGATACGCGCCGATGTCCAGCGCCACGTTCTCGGCCTCCAGCCGCTTGGCGACCGCCTTGGCAAAGCTGGCGCCGTCGCGAATGCGCGGATCGGTGAATTTCAGGCAGACGCTGGTGTTCGACCGGGTAGCCGGGTCCTCGGCCAGGTTGTCGATCCAGTCGTTCTGGTCGCAGAATTCGAAAATCGCCTGCGCATTGGCATCGGCGCGGGCGATCAGGCCCTGCAGCCCGCCGACCGAGCGGGCCCAATCCAGCGCGAAAAGGTAATCCTCGACCGCAAGCATCGACGGCGTGTTGATGGTTGCGCCGGTAAAGATGCCCTCGATTAGCTTGCCGCCCTTGGTCAGGCGGAAGATCTTCGGCAGCGGCCACGCAGGGGTATAGCTTTCCAACCGCTCGACCGCGCGGGGGCTGAGGATCAGCATGCCATGCGCGGCCTCGCCGCCCAGAACTTTCTGCCAGCTGAAGGTGGTGACATCCAGCTTGTCCCAAGGCAGGTCCATCGCAAATGCGGCGCTGGTGGCGTCGCAGATGGTCAGGCCGGCGCGGTCATCGGCGATCCAGTCGCCATTCGGAACCCGCACGCCCGAGGTGGTCCCGTTCCAGGTAAAGACCACGTCATTGTTGAAATCGATGGTCGCCAGATCGACGATCTGCCCGTAATCGGCGGTTTTCACCTCGGCGTCGATCTTCAGCTGTTTGACCACGTCGGTGACCCAACCCGCGCCAAAGCTTTCCCAGGCCAGCATCTCGACCTTGCGTTCGCCCAGCAGCGACCAAAGCGCCATTTCCACCGCGCCGGTATCCGAGGCCGGAACGATGCCGATACGATAGTCGGCCGGAATGCCCAGCACTTCGCGCGTGCCTTCGATCGCCGCTTTCAGCTTGTCCTTGCCGATGGCGGCGCGGTGCGACCGGCCCAGCGCGGCACCGGCCAGCTTGTTCAGCTCGAATGTGGGGGGTTTGGCGCAGGGGCCCGAGGAAAAACGCGGATTGGCCGGCCGCGCTGCCGGTCGTTCGATGGTCATTGGTGTTACCCTTCCAGATATACGCCCCTCGTTGGGGAGGGGTGTCCCGCGGCCAGACCTAGGGGGCCGCAGATGGACGGGCAAGCGGAAAAGACGCTTTGAATATCAAAAACGACATGGACTGTGACGCCAAATCGGAACACAGGTTTCCGATCGGCGCATTTTGCACCCGCAGAAAGACCTCAGCGATCCAGCCAGATGGTTTCACCCGTGGCCAGAGATTGCTGTGCCGCCAGCCCCATGCGCACGGCCCACATGCCGTCGGTCAGGCTGACATCCGGGGCGTCGCGCTCACCGCGCACCAGCGCCAGAAAGCCCTGGTGCTGATAGAAGGTCGAGCCGTTGTGGTCGCCCGCCGCCAGCAGGCGCGGATCGACGGGAATGTCGCGGGCGATCGGACCTTTGGGGTCGCGCGGGCTGACGATCAGCTGCGGCACCGGCGGCTCGCCCAGATGTTCGGGCCAGAACCGGCCCGGCCCGGGGACCAGCGCCTCGATCTTGGCCTTGGGGCCGACGACCGAGATTTCCTCCTGATACCGCGCGCCCTCGGCGAACATGCAAAGTTCCAGCATCGCCCGCGCACCCGAGGCGAAATCGACGATGACATAGCCGTGGTCGAGGATGTCAGGTGTTTCGCCGTCATAGGTTTCGTCCAGATGGTTCACGGCCTGACCGCCGCTGGCGCTGATGCGCACTGGGTCGGATTGCAGGATCAGGCGCATCAGGTCGAAGAAATGACAGCATTTCTCGACGAAGGTGCCGCCCGTGTTGCGGTTGAACCGGTTCCAGTTGCCGACCTTTTCCAGGAACGGAAAGCGGTGTTCGCGGATGCTCAGCATCTTGACCCCGCCGCTGGTGTCCTGCGCCTCGGCGATCAGGGCGGCGATGGGCGGCATATAGCGGTACTCCATCGCCACCCAGATCGGACAGGGATAGCTGCGCTCGATCTCGGCCAGACGGGCCGCATCATCGGGGTTGGTGAACAGCGGCTTCTCCACCAACAGCGGCAAGGGACGCGTTTCGGCGATCTGGGCGATCTGATCCACATGCAGATGGTTGGGGCTGGCGATGACGAGGCAGTCCAGCGCCGCGACCGCCAGCAGGTCCTGCACCGAAGCCATCATCCGGGCCCCCGGCACAATCGCCTGCGCGGCGCGCGCCATCTCGGGGTCGGGCTCGAAAATGGCGGCCACTTGCGTGCCCTCCAGCAGGGCGATGTTGTGCAGGTGTTCCTGCCCCATCATGCCACATCCGATCAGCCCGTAATTGATGGTCCGGGTCATGCGCGTTTCCTCGTCATTTCAGTCGTTGGACGTAAGTTGCCCGGTCCGGGTCGAACCAGGTTTTCGAAAACTCGACGGGTTCAGGCCGTTCCGACCAGCTGAACCGCTCGATGTAACCGACGGTCTCGCCCGCCGGCCGGGTGAAGTTCGCAGGGGTCCAGTCGGGCAGCCGCCCGACCGAAACCCGATCCTCGGCGCGGGTGATCCAGAACCCAAGCTGCTGCTGGTAATAGCGATACAGCGAGTCCGACAGCAGCCGCCGGTCGATCAGACCGGCTGATTCGTCCAGCCAGATCTCCTCGACCGCGATGATTGTGTCATTCAGATAGCGCAACCGCCGGACGCGCGACCCGCGCCGTGAGGTGCCGAAATCGGGCAGGTCGGCGGGCTTGTCCAAGTGATCGACCGACAGGATGTCGGCGCGCGGCAGGCCGCCGCCCTCGGGCAGCTCCAGCCGGAACATGGCATAAACGCTGTTCTGGGTCCCGGTCTCGCGCACATAGTTGCCCGAGCCCTGGATCCGCTCGAGCATCCCCTTTTTTTCCAGCTCGGCGAGCGATTTTCGCAGCGTTCCGACCGAGACGTTCAGCTGCGCCGCCATGTCCCGCTCGGGCGGCAGACGCTCGCCGTCGATCAGCCGGCCGGCGGCGATGTCGCGGATCAGCAGCTCGGCGATCTGCACATAGATCGGCAGGGCGTTGGGGTTTCTGGTGGATGGGGGCACGCGGGCGCTTCACTTGGTCGCAGAAAAAATTGATACACTATTGATCTACATCAATGTGGTTGCTACGCAAGAGAAAAGTTGAGCCCGGCAGGAGAGAGAATCAGATGACGATCGTCCCCATCACATCCCCCGATCTGGATGCGGCCGAGGTTTCGTGGTTCGCGGCACTGTGCTCGGACGATTATCAGTTTCTCGGTGTGCCCGACGGCGATCTGCGCTCCAGCTGGGAACATTGCTCGGGCATCGTGAAAGAGGCCGAGGCGCAGGGCTTCCGCAACATCCTGTGCCCGTCCTCGTATCAGGTGGGGCAGGACACGCTGAGTTTCGTGGCCGGCTGCGCCCCGATCACAGAAAAGATCAACCTTTTGGCCGCCGTGCGCTGCGGCGAGATGCAGCCGATCATGCTGGCACGCACGATCGCGACGCTGGATCACATGCTGAAGGGGCGGCTGACGGTCAACATCATCTCGTCGGATTTTCCGGGCGAAAAGGCCGAGAGCAGCTATCGCTACCAGCGCTCGCGCGAGGTGGTCGAGATTTTGAAACAGGCCTGGACGCAGGATGAGATCAACTATCAGGGTCAGGTCTACAATTTCTCGGGCCTGACGACCGATCCGGCCAAACCCTATCAGACCGGCGGGCCGCTGCTGTATTTCGGGGGCTATTCTCCCGATGCGCTGAAGCTGTGCGGCCAGCATTGCGACGTCTATCTGATGTGGCCCGAAACCAAGGACCAGCTGGCCGAGCGGATGAAGGCCGTACACGCGGTGGCCGACGAATATGGCCGCACGCTGGACTATGGCCTGCGGGTACACATGATCGTGCGCGACACCGAGGCCGAGGCCAAGGAATATGCCGATTATATCGTGTCGAAACTGGATGACGAATACGGCCGCGCAATCCGCGAACGGGCGCTGGACGCCACCTCATTAGGTGTTTCGCATCAGGCCAGGAACCGCGAGCTGGCGGACAAATACGGCTATGTCGAGCCGGGCCTGTGGACGGGCGTCGGCCGGGCGCGGTCAGGCTGCGGCGCGGCGCTGGTGGGGTCGACAGACCAGGTGCTGTCGAAGATCGAAGAGTATCAGAAGATGGGCATCCGTGCCTTCATCTTCTCGGGCTATCCGCATATGGACGAGGCCCGCCATTTCGGCACCCGTGTGATGCCACATCTGAAAACCTGCTCCCTTCCCGAAGCCTATGGAAGGGTCCCTGCTGACACCCCGGCGACGCCGCTGGGCAACGGAGTTCGTCGTTGATGCAACGTATCAAGCTTTCTGACACCCTGGAGCTGAGCCGCCTTGTCTATGGCATGTGGCGGCTGGGCGATGACAGCGATACCTCGGCCGCGCATGTGGCGGCCAAGATCCACGCCTGTCTGGATCAGGGCATCACCAGTTTCGATCAGGCCGACATCTATGGCGACTATGGCGCCGAGGCGATTCTGGGCAGCGCCCTGCGCGCCAATCCCGGCCTGCGGGATCGGATGGAGATCGTCACCAAATGCGACATCGTCGCCCCCTGCGGGCGCTATGCGGATGCCAAGGTGAAATACTATGACACCTCGCGCGCGCACATCCTGAAATCGGTCGACACCTCGCTGCGGGAAATGGCGATCGACCATATCGACCTGCTGCTGATCCACCGCCCCGACCCGTTCATGGACCACCATGAAACCGGCGCTGCGCTGGACGAGGTCGTGGCCAGCGGCAAGGTCCGCGCGGTGGGCGTGTCGAATTTCCGCCCCTGGGACTGGCAGCTGCTGCAATCGGCCATGAAGACCCCGCTGGTGACCAACCAGATCGAGATTTCTCTGGGCGCGATCGCCCCGTTCACCAATGGCGATCTGGCGTTTCACCAGCAGCACGGCCACCCGGTGATGGCGTGGTCGCCGCTGGGCGGCGGAGCGCTGATGGCGGGCAATCCTCCGGTTGGCGTCGTCGCGGATGAGATCGGCGCGCAGTTCGGCGTCGACCGTGCCGCGGTGGCCGTGGCCTTCCTGCTGGCCCATCCGGCCGGCATCCTGCCGGTTCTGGGCACCAACAGCCTGGACCGCATCAAGCGCATCTCGGACGCCCTGAAAGTCAATCTGGATCGTGAAACCTGGTTCCGCCTCTACGAGGCGGCGCTGGGGCATGAGGTACCATGATGAACGCGTTTTCGAACGACATGGCGCGCACCTTCATTCCGCACAAGGACGACACCCGCACCCTGCGGGACGCTTTCGGCCGGTTCGCCACCGGCGTCACCGTCGTGACCTGCGACAGCCCCGACGGGCCGGTCTGCATCACGGCCAACAGCTTTTCCTCGCTGTCGCTGGACCCGCCATTGGTGATGTGGGCCGGAGACCGGAATTCGCGCCGGTTCCCCTATTTCCGCGCTGCCCGACATTTCAGCATTCACGTGCTGTCGGCCGACCAGGCCGAGCTGTGCTTTGGCTGCTCGAAAGACGCCTTTGCCCTGCGCGACATCGACCACGACCGCTGCGAAAACGGTACGCCGCTGCTGCGCGGATGCCTGGCGCGGTTCGAATGTGAACAACATGCGTATCACGATGCGGGCGATCACGTTATCGTGGTGGGCAAGGTCTTGCGAGCCAGCATGGCGGACGGAGACGCGCTGACCTTTTACGCCGGCAAGCTCGGCCAATTCGCGCACCAATAAGCGCGGGACACGGTCGCGGGCCAAACCCGCGGCCTGAACAGGGAGGATCCGCATGGGCGGATTGACATCGGTGCTTGCGCCGATTGCATTCGTGAACGAAACCGCGCTGCGTCTGGGCCGCGCGGTTGGCGTCGTTGCGATCGCCCTCATGGTGATCGCGATCCTGATTCAGGTGTTCTTCCGATACGTTCTGGGCAACGCCCTGCCCTGGCCCGACGAGGCGGCGCGGTTCAGCATGTTGTGGATGACCGGCCTGATGGCACCCACCGCCTTCCGGCGCGGCGGGTTCGTGGCCATCGACATGCTGGTCCGCTTTCTGCCGCGCGTACCCGGCCAGTTGCTGAACCTGTTTCTGCTGCTGCTCAGCCTGACGGTTCTGGTGGTCGCCGTGCGCATCGGCTGGTCCGAGGTCACGGGCTTTGGCGGGCGTTTCGCCACCGCCGCGCTGTACCTGCCCACCTCGTTGGGCTTTGACGAATGGTACCGGATCCCGCGCAGCTGGATGATGGCATCCCTTCTGGTGGGTGTGATCCTGCTGCTGTCGGTCAACATCGAACTGATCCTGCGCTCGATCATCACCATGCTTGGCGGCGGTGACCTGCTGCCCGAGATCCCCGAAGCCGCCGTGGGGGCCGAATAGATGCTGGTCTGGTTCCTGCCCGTCTTTCTGGTGTTTCTGCTGATCGGCCTGCCGGTCTTTTTCGCGCTGCTGGCCGCGCCCGGCCTGCTGCTGTGGCTGAACGGCCAGACCAACGACATCACACTGCTGTATCGCAACGTCTACAACGGGATGGACAGCTTTCCGTTGATGGCCATCCCCTTCTTCATGCTGGCCGGAGAGCTGATGAACCGCGGCGGCATCACCATCCGTCTGGTCGAGTTCAGCCAGGCCCTGATGGGGCACTTGCGCGGCGGGCTGGCGCATGTGAATGTGCTCAGCTCGATCCTGTTCGCGGGGCTGTCGGGCTCTGCGGTGGCCGATACCTCGGCGCTAGGATCGATGCTGATCCCGGCGATGGAGAAGCAGGGCTATACCCGCAAGTTTGCCGCAGCGATCACCGCAGCCAGTTCGGTCATCGGACCGATCATCCCGCCCTCGGGGATCATGATCATCTATGCCTATGTCATGGGCGAAAGCGTCGCGGCCCTGTTTCTGGCCGGCATCGTGCCGGGCGTCATGGTGGGCATCGGCCTGATGCTGATGATCAAAGTCATGGCCAACCGCTATGATTTCCCGGTGGCCAGCCGCAAATACACCTGGCCCGAACGCGGTCAGGCCAGCCTCAAGGCGTTTTTCCCGCTGATGACGCCGGTGATCATCCTGGGCGGCATCCTGGGCGGCATCTTCACCCCGACCGAGGCCGCCGCCGTTGCCGTGGGTTATGCCTTCATCATCGGGTTTTTCGTGCTGCGCACGCTGACCTTGAAAGAGGTGCCCGAAGTCCTCAGCAATGCGGGCATGACCTCGGCCGTGGTGCTGCTGCTGGTGGGGGCGGCGATGGCGTTCAAGACCGTGGTCAGCCTCAGCCACGCGCCCGAGCAACTGGCCGCGCTGATCCTCGGACTGTCGGAAAATCCGCTGATCCTGCTGTTCCTGATCAACCTGCTGCTGTTCGTCGTGGGCATGTTCCTGGATGCAGGCCCGGCGATCATCATCTTGGGTCCGATCCTGGGCCCGATCTTCACCAGCCTGGGGGTCGACCCGATCCATTTCGCCATCATCATGAGCGTCAACCTGACCGTTGGCCTGGCCACGCCGCCCATGGGGCTGGTGCTGTTCGTGGCCGCCGCCGTGTCACGCGAACGGGTAGAAACCATCGCCAAGGCGATCCTGCCGTTCCTGGCCGTCGAAATCGCAGTGATCTTCCTGATCACCTATGTCCCCGCAATATCCATGACGATCCCGCGTTTGACGGGATTTGCAAACTAGACTGAGTACCACAGGGAGGAAACGCATGCTCAGAACATTCTTCAAAACCACAGCACTGGCCACGTCGCTGGTGGCGGCCTCGGCGCTGGCGGCCTCGGCGGCCGACTACACGCTGCGCGCTACTGCCAACTCGAACGAAAACGACGAGGACTATGACGGCCTGGTCGTGTTCAAGAACTTCGTCGAGAACGCCTCGAACGGCGCGATCGAGGTCGAACTGTTCATCGGCACGCAGCTGTGCTCGAACGGCGCCGAATGCCTGCAGGGCGTGGCCGACGGCACCATCGACATCTACATCTCGACCTCGGGCGGGGCCTCGGGCATCTTCCCTTACGTGCAGGTTCTGGACCTGCCCTATCTGATGGCCGACGACCGCATCGCCGAGCGGGTACTGTCGGGTGATTTCACCCGCAAGATGCGCGAAATGGCGCTGGAAGATTCGGGCGGCGCGATCCGCCTGATGACCATCGGCAACACCGGCGGCTGGCGCAACTTCGCCAACACCAAGCGCCGCGTGACCCAGCCGTCCGACATGGACGGGCTGAAGATCCGCACCGTGGTCGCAGACCTGCCGCAGGAACTGGTCAAGGCCCTGGGCGCCTCGCCCACCCCTATCCCGTGGCCGGAACTGTTCACCAGCTTCCAGACCGGTGTGGTTGACGGCTCGAAGAACGGCATCACCGACATCATGGGCATGAAATTCCCCGATGCCGGCCTGCAATATGTCACGCTGGACGGGCACGCCTATATGGGCGCGCTGTGGTGGATGAACAACGCCAAGTTCCAGGAAATGCCCGAAGACCTGCGCCGTGTCGTCGTCGATGGGTTCTATGCGCTGCAGCAGGCCACCTTTGCCTCGCCCAAGCGCAAGTCGATCCAGGCCTACGAGGATTTCGTGGCCGGTGGCGGCGACCTGTACGTGCCGACCCCCGAAGAAAAAGAGGCGTTCAAGCAGGCCGCGACCCCGGTCTATGACTGGTTCCAGCAGAACGTCGCGCGCGGGGACGAGATCTATGCCGCGCTGACCGCTGCCGTGACCGAGGCCGAGGCCGAGATCAACGCGGAACGCGCCGCCGACCTGAACTGATGCGGTTCGGGCCGGGGTGTCGCATCATCCCGGCCCGCCCTTACCGAAAGGGGTACATCCACCCCTTGTAGTCATTGACCAGCACATGGGCCTTTTCGATCTGTTCGGGCGTCATCTTTTTGACCACCTCTTCCAGGCTGATCGCCGCATCGGGGTCGCCGCCGATGGCGCTGAGCGTATACCACATGTAGGCCCGCACCAGATCGGGCGCAGGCAGGCCCAGGCCCAGCTCGTAATACCATCCGACACCCGATTGCGCGCCCGGATGCCCCTTCATCGAGGCACGCAGATACCATTCGAACGCGCGCTCGTAGTCCTGCTTAACCCCAAGGCCAAGGCCGTACATCACGCCGATCAGCTCCTCGGCCTCGGCGTTGCCCGACCGGGCCGCCGGCAGAAGCTGTTCGCGCGCGGCGGCAAACTTGCCCGCCTCCATCAGGTCGCGGGCCTGTTCCAGTTCGGCCCAAACGGGCGTGGCGGCAAGACAAAGGGCAAGCACAAGCTGGCGCATGGTGCGGTGGGTCTCCTGTTGTGCGGGGCGGCCTGGGCGCAGGACCTGCCCGCGCCACTGACCGATGACGACTTTCTGTTCTTTGATAGGGAACAGGCCGCGATCGGTCACCAGCTATTTTATGACCCGATCCTGTCGGGCAACCGCAACATCAGCTGCGCCCATTGCCACCACCCCGATTTCGGCACCTCCGATGGCCTGTCGCTTGGCATCGGCGAGGGCGGCGAGGGTCTTGGCCCCGACCGCACACCCGGCACCGGGGCGGACCGCATCCGCAAACGCATCCCGCGCAACGCGCCGGGCCTATGGAACTTGGGCGCGCGCGACATCCACACGATGTTTCATGACGGGCGGCTCAGCCTGTCGGACGTCTATGGCAACGGGTTCAACTCGCCCGCGCAGGAATGGCTGCCCGAAGGGCTGAACTCGCTGCTGGCCGCGCAGGCGCTGTTTCCGCTGACCGCTCAGTTCGAAATGGCCGGGAACGTGGCCGAGAACGAGGTCACCGGCGCCGTGCATGACCGGATCGACAAGGGCTGGCCGATTCTGGCCAAGCGGGTGCGGACCGACCCCAAATACGGCCCGGCGATGGTGGCCGCCTTTGACGACGTGGACAGCACCGAGGACATAACCATCACCCATGTCGCCAACGCTCTGGCCGCTTTCATGGCCATCGAATGGCGCAGCACCGACAGCCCGTTCGACCAGTACCTGGCCGGAGACGAGACCGCCCTGACCCCCGATCAGAAGGCCGGGATGCGGCTGTTCTACGGCAAGGCGCGGTGCGCCACCTGCCATTCGGGGCCGCTGCTGTCGGATCAGAAATTCCACGCGCTGGCCCTGCCGCCATTCGGCCCGGGCCGCACCCGGCAATGGGACGCCTATGCCCGCGACGTGGGCCGCATGGGCGAAAGCGACCGGCTGGAGGACGCCTACCGGTTCCGCACGCCCATGCTGCGCAACGTGGCGCTGACCGCACCCTATGGCCACAACGGCGCCTTTCCCGACCTCGAAGGGATCATCCGCCATCACCTGAACCCGGCAACCAGCCTGTCGCGCTGGACAACCGATCAGGCCGCGCTGCCCAAGGCGCTGTGGCTGGAACAGACCGATTTCATCGTCTGGCAGGACCGGTTCGAGATGGCGCGCCAACGCGCCAAGGTCGACATCACGCCAGTTGCTCTGAGCGACGATGAGATCGCGCAACTGGTGGTGTTCCTGCACGCCCTGACCGGGATGAGCGTGGACGCGCCGCCCTTTGGCGTGCCCGCGGACTTCAAGCCCTAGGAAAAACCCCCGCCGGATCGGGCGGGGGTTTCAGGTTTTTTTATTCGGCGGCTTCCTCGTACGCTTCCATGGGCGGGCATGTGCAGACGAGGTTCCGGTCTCCGTACGCGTTGTCGACGCGGTTGACGGGCGACCAGTATTTGTCGACGCCCATGGAACCCGGCGGGAAGCAGGCCTGTTCGCGGGTGTAGGGTCGGTCCCACTCGCCCACCAGGTCGCGCACCGTGTGGGGGGCGTTCTTCAGCGGGTTGTTCTCGGGGTCGATCTTGCCGTCGATCACGTCCTGCGCCTCGGCGCGGATCGACAGCATGGCGTCGCAGAAGCGGTCCAGCTCGTCCTTGGGTTCCGATTCCGTCGGTTCGACCATCAGCGTGCCGGCCACCGGCCAGGACATGGTCGGCGCGTGGAAGCCGCTGTCGATCAGCCGCTTGGCCACGTCATCGACAGTGATGTTGCCGGCCTCGGCCAGCGGGCGGGTGTCGAGGATGCATTCATGCGCCACCCGGCCGGACTCGGAGGTGTATAGGATCGGATAGGCCTCCTGCAGACGCGCGGCGATGTAGTTGGCGTTCAGGATCGCCACCTTGGTCGCCTGGGTCAGGCCCGCGCCGCCCATCAGCAGGACATAGGCCCAGCTGACCGGCAGGATTGACGGAGACCCGAAGGGCGCCGCCGAGACCGGACCCACGGCGGCACCGTATTCCGGGTGGCCCGGCAGGTAGGGCTCCAGATGCGCCTTGACGCCGATCGGGCCCATGCCGGGGCCGCCCCCGCCATGCGGGATGCAGAAGGTCTTGTGCAGGTTCAGGTGGCTGACGTCGCCGCCGATGTCGCCGGGGCGCGACAGGCCCACCATGGCGTTCATGTTGGCCCCGTCGATATAGACCTGCCCGCCGTGGTCATGGGTGATCTGACAGACTTCCTGCACGGTTTCCTCGAACACGCCGTGGGTCGAGGGATAGGTGATCATGCAGCCGGCCAGGTTGTCCGAGTGCTTCTCGGCCTTCTCGCGGAAGTCGGTCAGGTCGATGTTGCCCTTCGCGTCCGCCTTCACCGGCACCACCTGCCAGCCGACCATCTGTGCCGAGGCCGGGTTGGTGCCATGCGCCGAGGTCGGGATCAGGCAGACATTGCGGTGCCCCTGCCCGTTGGCGATGTGATAGTTGCGGATCGTCAGCAGGCCCGCATATTCGCCCTGCGCGCCCGAGTTGGGCTGCTGGCTGATCGCGTCATAGCCGGTGATCTGGCACAGCTTGTCGTTCAGATCGGCGATCATCTCGTGATAGCCCTGCGCCTGATCTTCCGGAACGAACGGGTGCATATTGGCGAACTCGGGCCAAGTGACCGGGATCATCTCGATCGTCGCGTTCAGCTTCATGGTGCAGCTGCCCAGCGGGATCATCGCCCGGTCCAGCGCCAGGTCGCGGTCGGCCAGACGGCGCATGTAGCGGGTCATCTCGGCCTCGGCCCGGTTCTTGTGAAAGATTGGGTGGGTCAGGTAGGGCGTCTCGCGCAGCGCATAGTCCGGCAGGCGGTACTGCTTGTTCGAGCTGTCGTCCTTCTTGTCGATGCCAAAGGCACCCCAGACGGCCTCGATCGTCTCGGACCGGGTCTGTTCGTCGAGGCTGATGCCGACGCGGGTCTCGCCCACCTTGCGGAGGTTGACGCCGCGCGCCACGGCCGCCTCCATGACGGTCTTCTGCAGCGGGCCGACCTCGACGGTGATGGTGTCGAAGAACACCTCGGGTTCGACCTTGAAGCCGTGCTCTTCCAGCCCGGCCGCGAGGCGCGAGGTCTTGCGGTGCACCGACTGCGCGATCGCCTTGATCCCGTCGGGGCCGTGGTACACGGCATACATCGAGGCGATCACCGCCAGCAGCGCCTGCGCGGTGCAGACGTTCGAATTGGCCTTCTCGCGGCGGATGTGCTGTTCGCGGGTCTGCAGCGCCAGGCGATAGGCCTTGTTGCCGCGGCTATCGATGCTGACGCCGATGATCCGACCCGGCATCGCCCGCTTGAGTTTGTCGGTGGTGGCCATGTAGGCGGCGTGCGGGCCGCCATAGCCCATCGGCACGCCGAAGCGCTGGGTCGAGCCCACGGCGATATCGGCGCCCATTTCGCCCGGGGATTTCAGCAGCGCCAGCGACAGGATGTCGGCGGCCACGATGGCGATGGCGTTGTGTTCATGCAGCGCCGCAATCTCCTTGGTGAAGTCGCGCACATGGCCATAGGTGCCCGGATACTGGAAGATCGCGCCAAAGACCGCGCCGGGATCCAGTTCGTCAGGATCGGCGACCTTGACGTCGATGCCCAGGGGCTCGGCCCGGGTCTTGATCACCGCGATGGTCTGCGGGTGGCAGTTGCGGTCAACGAAGAAGGCCGCGTTGTTGGCCTTGGACCGGCCGCCGCGCTTGGCCATCGCCATCGCCTCGGCCGCTGCGGTCGCCTCGTCCAACAGCGAGGCGTTGGCCACGTCCAGCCCGGTCAGGTCGCTGACCATGGTCTGGAAGTTCAACAGCGCCTCGAGCCGGCCCTGGCTGATCTCGGGCTGATAGGGCGTATAAGCGGTGTACCAGGCCGGGTTTTCCAGGATGTTGCGCAGGATCGGCGCAGGCGTGGTGGTGCCGTAATAGCCCTGACCGATCAGCGAGGTCAGAACCTTGTTCTTACCCGCCACTTTTTTCATGTGATAGAGCGCGTCGCGTTCCGTCATCGCCGGACCCCAGTCCAGCGGGTCTTTCTGCCGGATCGCCGGGGGGACGGTGGCGTCGATCAGATCGTCCAGCGTCTTGAAGCCGATTACCTTGAGCATGTCGCGCATCTCGGTCGGGCTGGGACCGATATGGCGGCGGTTGGCAAAGTCATAGGCTTCGTAGTCGGTCAGTTTGAAGGCCATTGCAGCGCTCCCATGGATAGGTCAGGCCCGGCGGAGACTGCGGGAGCCTCCGGCGGGGATATTTCTTGCCAGATGAAGGGCGGAGCCCAAATTCGGCGGTATATGAAAAACGATGGAGCCCCATGCCGGGACTCCGGTCGGGTTTACCCGATGAACGTCTTGTAGGCGGCCTCGTCCATCAGATCTTCCAGCTGCGCGGCATCGGTGATCTTGATCTTGTAGATCCACGCTTCGCCCTCGGGATCCTCGTTCAGCGCGCCCGGGTTGTCGGCCAGCGCTTCGTTCACCTCGAGGATCTCGCCATCGACCGGGGCATAGATCTCGGAGGCCGCCTTGACGGATTCGATCACCCCGATCTCGCCGTCCTTCTCGAACTCTTCACCCACCTCCTGCTGCTCGACGAAGACCACCTCGCCCAGCTGCTCGGCCGCGTGCTTGGTGATGCCCAGCGTGGCCGTGTCGCCCTCGACCGTCAGCCATTCATGTTCTTCGGAATAATAGGTTGCCATGATGTCTCTCTCCTGACTTCAACGCTTGTAATTCTGTTTGACGAAGGGCAGCGCCACGATCCGCGCCGGCTGCGCCTTGCCCCGGATGATCAGGCTCACCTGTTCGCCCGGCTCGGAGTGGCCAGCGGCGACATAGCCCATCGCAACCGGACCGCCGACCGTCGGGCCGAACCCGCCCGAGGTGATCTGACCGATCGTGTTGCCCTGAAGATCCTGCACCTCGACCCCCTGTCGCGCCGGGGCGCGGCCGTCGGGCTTGATCCCAACCAGCTTGCGCGTGGGGCCGGCGGCCAGCTCTTTCTGGATGCGTGCCGCGCCGGGAAAGCCGCCCTCTTCCTTGCGCCGCTTCTGGATCGCCCAGGCCAGGTTGGCTTCGATCGGCGAGGTGCTCTGGTCGATGTCATTGCCGTAAAGGCACAGCCCCGCCTCCAGCCGCAGGCTGTCGCGCGCGCCCAGGCCCGCCGGCTCGCAATCCTCATGCGCCAGCAGGGCGCGGGTGATCTCGATCGCCTTGTCCTCGGGGATCGAGATCTCGTAGCCGTCCTCGCCCGTGTAGCCCAGCCGCGAGATCCGGCATTCGACGCCATTGATAGGGGCCACGGTGGTTTCCATGAACTTCAGATCGCGGGCGGCCGGGCACAGTGCGCCCACCACGTCCTCGGCTTTCGGGCCCTGAACCGCCACCAGCGCGCGGTCGAAGATCTCGATCACCTCGACCCCGTCCAGATGCGCGCGCATGTGCGGAATGTCCTGATCGCGCAGCGCCGCGTTCACCACCACGAAGAAATGATCGCCCGCGTTCGACACGATCAGGTCGTCCATGATCCCGCCGTCTTCGTTGGTGAAGAACCCGTAGCGCGCCTTGCCTTCGGGCAGTGTCGCAAAAGCCTGCGGGCACAATGCCTCGAGCTTCTCGCCCACATTCTCACCCCGCAGGATCACCTGGCCCATGTGGCTCACGTCAAACAGCGCCGCCTTCTCGCGGCATTGCTTGTGCTCGCCCATGATCCCCAAAGGATACTGAACGGGCATCTCCCAGCCTGCAAAGTCAACCAGCTTGCCACCCAGTTCGACATGAAGAGCGTGCAGCGGCGTGCGGCGGAGCGTGTCTGTCATTTCAATGACCTTTCCTTGGATAAGACCGCAGGGGCTGTGTCACACCGGAAGGGAAGGCGGTCTCGACTCGACCCCATCCTAGCCCAATAAGCGCGACGCATGACCCCCATTCCTGCGGGTGAGACCGGATCAGCGGTGGCGTCAATCGGGTGGCGGTCATTGCGGCCCAAATCGCGATGCAAGACAAGAGGTATACGGCCGCATACGGCAGCCAATGTTCCTATAGGAAACTTTTTTCCGTTAAGCAACACGCGAATTGATCCGGGCCGCCTGTGTCGTGATCGCGAGATTTACGGCCCTGCCGGTCGAACGCCTCTGGCCCCTTGCGGAAACCTGCCCTAAGACTTCGCAGCAAGAGGGACGCACATGTCATACATCACATTGGTTCGCCACGGACAGGCCAACACCGCCGCGCGCGATGAGGTCAACTACGACAAGCTCAGCCCGCTGGGCCATCAGCAGGCACGGTGGCTGGGTGCCTATCTGCAAGACACGCGGGCGCATTACCCGCGCGTGTTCTGCGGCACCTTGACCCGCCACCTGGAAACGGCGGCCAGCATGGGCTTGCCGGATCCGGTCCGTGACCCGCGCCTGAACGAAATCGAGTATTTCACCCTAGCCAAACTGTTCGAGGAACAGCACGGCGTAGCGATCCCGACCGACCGCGAGGGCTTTGTCCGGCACCTGCCGCAGACATTCGAGGCCTGGGCGCGGGGCGATATCAAAGATGCGCCGGAAACCTTCGAACAGTTCGAAACCCGCGTCTCGGACGCTCTGCGAGAGATTCACGCCGGGGACGGGCCGGCCATCGTGGTGACCTCGGGCGGGTTGATCTCGATGGTGGTGCGGCAGGCGATGGGGCTGGACATTCCGGCGATGGCGCGGGTGGCCCTTGCCATCATGAACACGTCGTTGCATCGTCTGCACCCGATCGGGGCCGATCTGAGCCCCGTTCTGTTCAACGCGGTCCCGCATCTGGAAGCGCCCGACCGGCAGTTCGCCCAGACGCATCTGTAACCGCCCAACCCGACGGAGCCGCCGATGCAGCTGTACTATGCGCCCAACACCATATCGGTTGCGACCGCCATCACCTTGGAAGAGGCAGCGCTGGACTATCAGCCGGTCCGACTGGACTTCGCTTCGGGCGAGCAGACGACGGCGGCCTACAGGCAGATCAACCCCAAGGGGCGCGTGCCCGCGCTGGTGGTCAAGGGCGGCATTCTGACCGAGACCGGCGCCCTGCTGGAATTCATTGCCGCCAAGGCCCCCGAGGCCGGGCTTGTCCCCGACGACCCGCTGCAGGCGGCGCGGATGCGTGAGGTGATGTATTACCTGGCCTCGACGATGCATGTGAACCATGCGCACAAGATGCGTGGGCACCGCTGGGCCGACAGGAATTCCAGCTGGAAGGACATGGCGGCCAAGGTGGCCCAGACCATGACCGCATCCTGCAAGTATGTCGAGACGAACGGCCTGCGCGGCCCGTTCGTGCTGGGCGAAAGGTTCAGCCTTGCCGACCCGTATCTTTACGTGGTGTGCAGCTGGCTCGAGGGGGATGGGGTCGATGTTTCGGCCTTTCCCAAGATCGTCGCGTTTCGCGACGCGATGGAGGCGCGCGCATCCGTCAGGGCGGTTCGAGCCGCCGGGATGCTGGGATAACAGGAAGAACAGATGACACATCTTTGGGTCCGGGCCGAACAGCGCCCGAACGAGGAACGGGTGGGGCTGACGCCCGAGGGTGCGGCGCAACTGATCGACGCCGGCATCCGCGTGACGGTCGAGGAAAGCCATGTCCGCGCCATCCCGATCGACGGCTACCGCGCGGCGGGCTGCGAGATTGCGCCGGAAAACTCTTGGCCGGAGGCGCCGCTGGATGCGATCATCTTCGGCCTCAAGGAATTGCCCGAGGACGGCACGCCCCTGCCGCATCGCCACATCATGTTCGGTCATGCCTTCAAGGGCCAGCATTCGGGCCGAAAGCTTCTGGAGCGGTTCAAGGCCGGCGACGGCACGCTGTATGACCTGGAATACCTGGTGGACGAGACCGGGCGGCGCGTCGCGGCCTTCGGCTATTGGGCCGGGTATGCCGGCGCGGCGGTGACGCTTAAGACCTGGGCGGCGCAGCAGCGCGGCGAGATCTGCGGCCTCGTCGGCGCCTATCCCGGCAAGGATGCGCTGAACGCCGAACTTTTGGCCGAGTTGGACGCCACCGGCGCGCCCCGCCCCCGCGCCATCGTGATCGGCGCGCTGGGAAGGGTCGGCACCGGCGCGTCCGACCTGTGCGAGGCAATGGGGGTAGAGGTGACGAAATGGGACATGGCGGAAACCGCCCATGGCGGGCCGTTCCCCGAAATCCTCGAACACGACATCTTCCTCAACTGCATCTTCGCGCGGCCCGGAACCCCGGTCTTCGTCCCGCGCGAGGCGCTGAATGCCCCGCGCCAGCTGACCGCCATCGGCGACGTGGCCTGCGACCCCGACAGCGACTACAACCCGGTCCCGGTCTATGACCGCGCCACCACTTGGGAAGAACCCGCCCTGCGCGTGGCCACCGACCCGGTGCTGGACGTGATGGCCATAGACAACCTGCCCTCGATGCTGCCTGTCGAAAGCTCGGAAGACTACGCCGCGCAGCTTCTGCCCTCGCTGCTTGCGCTGACCGACATCGACAGCGGGGTCTGGGGCCGGGCCAAGGCGACATTCGAAACTCACATGAAGGGAATCTGAGCCATGACGATTCATTGGTGCGGCACCGGCCTGTCGGCCATTCCCGGCCTGCGACGCCTGATCGAGGCCGGCCACAAAGTGACCGTCTGGAACCGGACCGTCGAAAAGGCCCGCGCCGAGGTCGGCGACCTGACCGACGACATCCGGGCCTTCGACATCGACGCCTTGGGCGCGGTGCTGGGAAAAGGTGACGTGATCGTCTCGATGCTGCCGGGCGACTGGCACGTACCGCTGGCGGAACTGGCGATCGAGAAGAGCGCGCATTTTGTCTCGTCCTCCTACATCGCGCCCGAAATGCGCACGCTGGACGACAAGGCTCGCGAGGCCGGCGTCGCGCTGGTCAATGAGGTCGGGCTGGATCCGGGCATCGACCACCTGATGGCCCATGCGCTGGTCGACGATTACCGCGCCTCCGACGCCTTCGACCCGGAAAACCACCTCAGCTTCATTTCCTATTGCGGCGGCATCCCCAAGAACCCGAACCCGTTCCGCTACAAGTTCAGCTGGTCGCCCCTGGGCGTGCTCAAGGCGCTGCGCTCGCCCTCGCGGTCGATCCGCGATTATGCCCCGCTGGACGTGGCCCGGCCCTGGGACGCGATCAGCACCTATGTCGCGCCGCTGCCCACGCCCGAAAGTTTCGAGGTCTATCCGAACCGCGACTCGATCCCCTTCATGCAGCAGTACCATTTCGAGGAGCACTGGCCGGTCAAGGAATTCGTCCGCGGCACCCTGCGGCTGAACGGCTGGTCGGATGCGTGGTCGGAGGTGTTCCGCGAAATCGAAACGCTGGAAGGCCCCGAGGGCGATGCCCGGCTCAAGGAAATGTCCGACCAGTTCTGGGCCGAGAACGCCTATGAAGAGGGCGAGCCCGACCGCGTTGTGCTCTGCGTCGGCCTGAAGGCCGAGAAGGACGGCAGGCCGGTCTGGCACAAGACCTATGTGATGGACGCCTGGGGCGACGCGCGCGGCAGCGCCATGGCCCGCCTCGTCTCAATCCCGGTCTCGCTTGCGGTCGAGGCGGTGCTGAACCGCGCCATCCCCGCTGGAGTCCACGCCGCCCCCAGCGACCCGAAACTGGTCCAGGCCTGGATGGCCGAGATCGACAAGCTAGCGCAGCACCTGCAGGAGGTCGACCACCTGGCCTGAACCAACCAAAAAGCCATTCCGGACGCACCGGAATGGCTTTTTTTCCGGCTGGACAAGACTGTCCGATCGTCGCCTCGGGCGTCAGATGTAGCGCTCGATCGTTTCCTCAAGATCGCTGCGGTTGATCCCCAACTCGGACAGATGATGATCGCTCAACGTATTCAAATGCTGAGCGGCACTTACGATATCGCCCTTGATCGCGTGAATGCGCATGGCTCTGTCAAACAATAACAAAGCGCTGGCGGTCGGCTCATGTCGGCTGGTCGGTATGACGCGGTCAAACATTTTCCCTTCCTCCCCGGATGGTTGCATGGGCTGGGCGTCAGTCAACGCGACTGCCGATATGGTGCGTTGCGATAAACGCTCTGGTATGCGCGGCGATTGATCTCCGTTCGATCGACACCGATGTCCTTCAGCCGATCATGGCTGAGCCGCTCGAGATCGCGCACGGTTTTTGCCAGGATACGGCGGCGGGATCGTTCAACTCTGGCATCCGTGTATTTGGCGAATATGCCCCTAATCAGGCTGGATTGAAGCTTTTCTGTTCGTGCGGTTGCCATTGTCGTGTCCTCCCGAAAACTGAGCTGCGATGCAGCACTGACACTAGATAAAGGAGGCCTACGTTAACGGTTCCGGACCGAACCATTAAGCCGAGTTAATCCTTTGCCGAAACGAAAGGTGAAGCGTGTCATTGGCCTGCTGGCAAAGTCGCGCGCAGGGCAAAAGCCGTGGCGGGATCGGTTTCCGGATCAAACAGCAGCTTGCGCAATCGCGGCACCAGCGTCTCGTCGCCCCAATCGCGGACAGCAAATGCAATACGCGCCGCGTTTTCGGTGTCTGTTTCCAAAACTTCGGCAAAGATTGCTACGATGGCCGCGCGATGTGCTGGCAACGCGTTGCCAGCATCGACGAGGGCGCGAACCAATGCTCGTGCGTCTTCACTGGCCGCTACAGGAGAACGAAGCGACTGTGCGATCGCGACAAGCGCGACTGCGCCATCCACCTCGATTGCCGCAAGCGCCCAATCCCGCAGGTTGAGACCACCGGTTTCCAACGCGCCCGGATAGACGGACTTTACAGCAGCCAAGGCCGCGTCGTCGGATTGCAAACCCAGCATACGAATGGAGGCAGGTGCATAGGCAATTCGGTTCAGATTGCGCAGGTCATGCAACAGCTGCCGGGTAGAAGCGCTGTCGCGATGCCCGCGCACGATATCGTAAGGTGCGCGGTGCAATTCAATCAGGGCGGTATTGCGCAACAGGCGATCATCATCCTGAAGAAAACCTGCAAAAAATGCGACCCGCTCAGCCGAAGCGGATCCACCAATGCTCCAGCCCGGCCCCTGTGCAAGTACCAACGCCACAAAGTCTTTCCGCGCGGGCGTCATCAAGAAGCCTTTGGTCCAGCCATGCACCAAAGCGCGCCCGGCCCGGTCACGACTGTCGGGGCCGTACATCATCAATACCGAACGATCCGGATCCGCTCGCACCGCCGCCCGCGTCACGCTATCGACCAAAAATGGGATTTCGGGCAAAACCGCCAAGTCTTTGCTGTTGCCCTTCAACACCTCGACGGGCACGTATCGGAACGGGTTGTCTGTTGTCGGTGCGGCCAGAACCACGAATTGCGACATCATCAAACGGTCGGCCAGCGAATGCTCGGGCAGCGTCACGCATACCGTGCAAGCCCGCGCCGGGCTGTTCAGAACGAATAAGGCGCACAGCAATGCCAGAACTTGCAACAGAGTTACTTGACTCGAAATGTGCCGCCTCTCCACCACGCCGCCTCATCAAAAACCAGGGACCTAGCTCACCATACCAAATGCGCGTGTCCGTGGCGACAGCGGTTCACATCAGATCGTTTTCCACATCCTCGGCCGAGATTCCAAGTGCGTCCAATCCATTTTCCAGGTGGTCAGACATATGCGGCGTACCGATCAGATAGTCGGCGCAGGGGGTCGAGGCCTCGGCCCGCGCGGTTGCGATCGCCTCGGCCAGGTCCTCGGGGAAAAAGCTTTCGCGACCGATCCACATGATCGCGACCAGCTCGGCCTGCTCGTCCTCGCTCATCCGGTCGATGAAGGCGCGCAGTTCGCCTTCGGCCCGGTGCAGTTCGCGCCCCATCAGGGCAACCTGAGCCACTTTTCTGGGCGAGATTTCCAGCATCGGTGTCAACTCCTCTGTCCGCGTTTGCCCCCCATCTGAACCATCCGCACCGGGCGTCGTCCTTGATCTTGCGCAAATTGCGCCGGTCACTCGTGCGACCGCGACACGGGGTCGGCCGGCACCGGCGCGGTGCGGAACGGCAGGAAGGGCGCTTTCCTGACCCACAGCCTGAGCGCCTGCCAGTGGATCAGAAAGACCGCACGCCGGGCCCCGAATGGCCGCCGCAGCAACGACCACAGGATCGCCCGGTTGGTGAGCGCCCGGCGCGGGCCGGTAAGCGTGGCGATCAGTCCGCCCCCGTCGCGCCCATAGTCGATCCAAACGCCAACCCGGTCGGGCCGGAAATCGAAGCGGAAGGTATATGTCCCCTCGATCTTCTGGAACGGGGACACATGCATGAGCTTCTCTGCACGGATGCGATCCGATGGCCCGATCGGTCCAAATCCGGGCTTGTGGCAGACATAGCTGTGGCGCGTGCCGTAGGTATTGGTGACCTCGGCCACGACTGCATAGGGTTGGTCCGCATCATCGAGGCAGAACCAGAAACTGACCGGGTTGAACACATGGCCGAAGACTCTGGGTTGCGTCAGCAGGGCGATCCGGGCGGGCTGCGGAATGTCCATTTCCTGAAGGCGCGCGCGTAGCCAGACGGCCCCACTGCCCCGCCCTGGCAGGCCACCGTGGTCGCGGATGCGCCAATTGGTGATGTTGGCGCGGTCCACCGAGAAAAGAAGCGGCGTCCGCGGCCGGACTTCGGGATCGAGCAGAATATAGTCGACTGAATAGCGAAAGGCGTTCTCGATCGCACCTTTCCTGCCGTGATAGGTGTGGGCGGGGACGAATTCGATCGAAGTCATAAACTGGTGCCGTCTTCAACTGCTTGAGGCCGCACGGTTTTTCGTGCGGCTTTCATTTTGTGTACGAAAATTATCCGTTTTCGGATCAAAAATCTCGTTTCCTGTGATCCAGCTTGGGCCAAGCGTCGTAATGCGGTTATGTTTACCGAGATCGACACCGTTGATTTGGACAGTGCCGCGGCAGAAACCGCGGCACAGCGCGCCAGCAGCGGTAGCAAACGAACCAAGGGAAGTTCGGTGAACGCAACACAAACGAATGGCGCAGCGCGGTGCCCGTGGATCGACCACGTGAAGCGTATCCGCGAGGCGCAGGATCAGACGGCCTTTGCCGAGCTGTTCCAGCACTTTGCCCCTCGGGTCAAGGCGTTCCTGATCCGTTCGGGGTCCGACGCCGGTTTGGCCGAGGAGTGCGCGCAAGAGGTCATGGCGACGCTGTGGCACAAGGCCCATCTGTTCGACCCGACGCGGGCGACGGTATCCACCTGGGTCTTCACGATTGCGCGGAACAAACGCATCGACGCCCTGCGCAAGCAGCGGCGTCCCGAACCGGAAGAACTGACCTGGGGCCCCGAGGCGGAGCCCGAACAGGCTGACGTGGTTGCGTTGCAGCAGGAAACGGCGCAGTTGCGCACGGCCCTGCGCGAGCTGCCCGAGGCACAAAGGGAACTGATCGTGAAAGCCTATTTCGGCGACCTGAGCCACCGCGAGATTGCCGCGCAGACGGGTTTGCCGCTGGGTACGATCAAATCGAGAATACGACTGGCGCTGGATCGCCTGCGCCACGCGATGAACTGAGATGACAAATATGAGCAACGCGATCAAACACCACCTGACAGACGATCTGCTGATGGCCTATGCCGCGGGCGCCTTGCCCGAGGCATTTGACCTGATGGTCGCCACGCACATCTCGTTGTGCGACCACTGCCGCGCGCGCGCCGAAAGCTACGAGGCCGTCGGCGGGCATCTGCTGGAAGATCAGGACGACACGGTGGCGATGAGCCAGGATTCGCTGGCGGCAACCATGGCGCTTATCGCGCAGAGCGCGCCCGCGTCGAAACCCAAGCGCGCGGCCTGCAGTGTTCTGCCCGCCCCGTTGCAGGATTACGTTGGCGGCGATGTGCACAGCATCCGCTGGAAATCGATCGGCATGGGCGTCAAGCAGGCCATACTTCCGACCAGCAACGAAGCATCCGCACGCTTGCTGTTCATCCCGGCCGGTGCTGCGGTACCCGATCACGGCCACAAAGGCATGGAGCTGACCATGGTTTTGCAAGGCGCATTTTCCGACGAGGTGGACCATTTCGCCCGCGGTGACGTCGAGATCGCAGACGAGGACTTGGAACACACGCCCGTGGCCGACATGTCCGAGGATTGCATCTGCCTGGCCGTGACCGACGCTCCGCTGAAGTTCAATAGCCTGATCCCACGTTTGGTGCAGCCCTTCCTGCGAATCTGAACGGTCCCTCGGTTGTGCTAGGCTTGGAGCCGGGAATCACCGGGAGGATATGCAGAATGTTGAAACAAGCTCTGGCAGCCCTGTTCATTGCCGTTGTGGCCTTGCCCGCCTTGGCCCAAAGGAAAGCCGAGGTGAAATTCCATCCCGGAAATTTCGGCTCCATGGTCAGCGGCACCATCACGGGTGATGAATATTTCGACTACGTACTGGGTGCGAAGGGCGGGCAGGAACTGTTTGCCGAGCTTCAGGTCAGCGACACCAACGGCAACGGCGTGATCTATTTCAACATCCTGCCGCCGGGCAGCGACGGGGTCGCGATCTACAATGGCTCGGTCAACGGCAATACCGCCCGGATCAACCTGCCCGAGGACGGAGACTATACCATCCGCGTCTACCTGATGGGCAATGACCGGGACACCGGCAAGACCGTGGGCTACAATCTAGACCTATCAATCCAGTAGGCCTCAGCCCTCGGACTTGCCCAGCGGCACCACGTTGGCGCGGTCCTCGGGGGCCAGTTCCTCGAAATCGAAATTGTCCAGCCGCTGCGCCCGGCGACCGGCTTTTTCGGCACTGATCTTGATTTCCGAGATATCCTTGGCCGCCTGACCGAAATGCCGGTCGAGATTGGCCACCCGGTCGCCCAGACGCTCGACATCCTTGTGCAGCATACCCAGTTCCTTGCGGATCGCGCCCGCCTGTTCGCGCATCCGCGCGTCCTTGAGTATGGCGCGCATCGTGTTCAGCGTGGCCATGCAGGTGGTGGGCGAGACGATCCAGACCCGTTTCGAGAAACTCTCCTGCACCAGTTCGGGGAACTTGGCGTGCAGTTCGGCATAGACCGCCTCGGAGGGCAGGAACATCAGCGCCCCGTCGGCGGTTTCACCGTCCAAAATGTACTTGGTCGAGATGTCTGTGATGTGCTTGCGCACCGTGCTGCGGAACATCTGCACCGCCGCCTTCAACTCCATGTCACTGCCCGCGCCCACCAGCGCCTCATAGGCTTCCAGCGGGAACTTGCTGTCGATCACGATGGGCCCCGGCGGGTTGGGCAGGCGGATCAGACAGTCGGCGCGTTTGCCGTTCGACAGGGTCGCCTGCAGCACATAGCTGTCCGAGGGCAGCGCCTTGGACACGATGTCGTTCAACTGGATCTCGCCGAAGGCGCCGCGGGTCTGCTTGTTCGACAGGATGTCCTGCAGCGACAGCACGTCGCCCGACAGCTTGGTGATGTTGTCCTGCGCCTTGTCGATGGCGGCCAGACGCTCTTGCAGCTGGGTCAGCGAGGTCGCGGTCTGTTTCGAGGTGCCGTGCAGGGTTTCCTTCATCCGCTCCTGCATTTCGGCCAGCGCGCGGGCGGATTTCATGGCGTTGTCGGCCAGCCGGTCGTTCATGTGCTGTTGCACTGCCGACAGGCGTGCCTCGACCGTCTGGATCACCTGCACCTGCGCATTGGCCTGCGTGTCCGAGACATGCTGCAACCCGCCGCGCAGCTGTTCCTGCCCCTGCCCCAACTGCTGCACATGCTGGCCCAGATAGGCCAGCTGCTGCGCCAGCGGCTCGGCCATCCGGGCCGAGCGGTTGGCCGCGCGTAGGGCCAGAAACAGCAGGACGAGGATCAGCAGAACCACCCCCGCCCCGATCAGGGCGGCCATCACCATGGGGTCTTCCAGCGAATATCGGGTGCCTGCAATCTCGATCATCTCAACCTGCGTGTTCTTGTTTTGTTTCTTCTTTTCTATCGCCGACCGGCGGCCGGATCAACTGCGGCCGAACAACCGTTCGATATCGCCCAGCTTCAGTTCCACGTAAGTCGGCCGCCCGTGGTTGCACTGGCCGGAATGGGGCGTGGCCTCCATCTCGCGCAACAGGGCGTTCATCTCTTCGGCGCGCATCCGGCGGCCCGAACGGACCGAGCCATGGCAGGCCACGCGGCTGAGGATCGCCTCGATCCGCGCCTGCACCGTCTGGCTTTCGCCCTGATCGGCCAACTCGTCCAGAATATCCAGGATCATCGCCCGCGCGTTGACCTCGCCCAGAATGGCCGGGGTCTCGCGCACCGCCACCGCGCCGCCGCCGAAGGGTTCGATGGTCAGGCCCAGGCGCGACAGGTCATCGGCCACCGCGAGCAGGCGGGCGCAGTCGCCCTCGGAAAGTTCGACGATCTCGGGGATCAGCAGCGCCTGCGCGGCCACGCCGTTCTCAGCCATCTGTTTCTTCAGTTTCTCATAGACCAGCCGTTCATGCGCGGCGTGTTGGTCCACGATCACCATACCGTCGGCGGTCTGGGCGATGATGTAGTTTTCATGCACCTGCCCGCGCGCGGCCCCCAGGGGCAGATGTTCGGGTGGCGTCTGGTCGGGCTGTGCAGAGGCGGGTTCGGCCACGGGCTCGACCACGCTACCGCTGTAGGCTTTGGCCAGATCGGCAAATCCGGGCGCCTGCGCCTGATAGGCCACCGACCGCGCCGCAGGCGACGGCCGGTCCATCTGATAGACCCGCGCGGGCGCCGCCGGGGCCGGTTCCGGCCGCATCGCGCCAAGCGTCGCATTGGCCACGGTGGTCGAGGCGCGGTGCCCCGCCTCGGCCAGCGCGTGCCGCAGGCTCGAGACGATCAACCCGCGCGCCACGCCGGGATCGCGGAACCGCACCTCGGATTTCGCGGGGTGCACGTTTACGTCGACCAGCGTAGGATCGCAGTCCAGAAACAGCGCCGCCGCCGGGTGCCGGTCGCGGCTGAGGAAATCGAAATAGGCTGCCCGCAGCGCCCCGGTCAGCATCTTGTCGCGCACCGGTCGGCCGTTGACGAACAGGAACTGCGCCACTGCGGCCCCGCGCGAATAGGTGGGCAGCGCGGCATATCCGTACAGCCGGATCCCCTCGCGGGTAGCGTCTATCTGCAAGGCATTCTCGGCAAACTCGCGCCCCAGAATGCGGGCCAGACGGGCGTGCAGCGCGTCGAACAGGTCTCCGTTCTCGCGGTCGGCGCGAAACACCACGCGCCCCTCGCCCCCGCCCGAGACATCGCTCAGGGTGAAGGTGATGGAGGGTTCCGCCATGGCCAGCCGCTTGACCGTGTCCGAGATCGCCTGCGCTTCGGCCCGGTCGGTGCGCATGAATTTCAGCCGCGCGGGCGTGGCATAGAACAGGTCGCGCAGTTCGACCACGCTGCCCGCGCGCAGGGCTGCCGGTTTCACCGGCTCCATCTGGCCGCCGGCCACGCGGATCTGGGCCGCCTCGGCCCCCCGCGCGCGGCTGGTGATGGTCAGACGCCCCACCGCACCCAGCGAGGGCAGCGCCTCGCCCCGGAACCCGAAGGTGTGGATGTTGAGCAGGTCCGACCCGTCGATCTTGGAGGTCGCGTGGCGCGACAGGGCCAGCGGCAGATCCTCGGGCGCGATGCCGCACCCGTCGTCGGTGACGCGAATCAAGGTTTTGCCGCCATCGGCGATGTCGATGGCGATCCGGGTGGCCCCAGCGTCGATCGCGTTTTCCACCAGTTCCTTGACGGCCGAGGCCGGGCGTTCGACCACTTCACCGGCGGCGATGCGGTTGATCGCGGCTTCGTCGAGTTGCCGGATTACGGGGCGATTTTCGCTGATATTGGGGTTTGCCTGCGCCATACCGCTAGACCTAGCACAATCGCACGCGATTCTGCCACAGGTTTGGACAGGTTCAGGAGAGGGGGGTCGGATCGTCCGGGCCATCGAAACCGGCAAGCTCGACAGGTTGCCTGTATCATCGCGACTGCCCGAACGACCCGAGGTGAGTGGTGGTCGTGCATTTTGCAATGGCTGGGGATGTAGCACGATGTGCCGCTCAAAGCGCGTCCTGATTTCCGCCCCGCCCGGTCTCGGCGAAGTTTGGCCGAAGCAGTGCGGGTCCCGGCGGCGAAAACCTGCGGAATCAACCGGTGCCCGGCACCCCCGCCCGCCCGCGGCATGGCCCGAAAGCGGCGGTCAGGGCCAGGATGACACCCGAGACCGTGGCGATCATGCCGGCGGCACTGACCGCATCGGCCCAGCCCAGCCACAGCGGCCCATAGCCCGCCAGGGCATAGCCGATCACGGCCGACAGCACCGCGAAAAGGACGCTCCAGCCGATCTGGGCCTCGAGCCGGTTGGTCATCATCCGGGCAGCGGCAGGCGGGCAGATGAACATCGCGATCACGATGATCGAGCCCACCGCGTCGAACGCAGCCACCGCTGAGATCGCCGCGACCAGCACCAACGCAAGGCCGAGCGCGCCGGTGCGGATGCCGATCGTGCGGGCGAACCCTTCGTCGAAGGTCGAAATCTTGAGCGGCCGCCAGAACAGTCGGATGAACAGGCTGACGGCCAGCAGCGTGACCGCGATCCGCGGCAGTTCCGGTGGCAATCCGGCCAGCGCCACCGGATCCAGAACCGAGGCCCAGCCCGTCGCGTCCAGCCAGATCAGGCTTTCGAGGTTGCCATACAGCGCGTGTTCCACGTCCAGATGCACGCTCGAGGTGTCGGTCTGTTCCAGCAGCAACACCCCGGCGGCGAACATGGTGGTGAACACCACGCCCATCGCCGCGCCCGGCTCGATCCGGCCCAGCCGCCGGATGGCCTCGATCAGGATCACCGCCACTGCGGCCGCGCCTGCCGCGCCCAGCATCATCGGCCAGGTCGAGATCACCCCGGTCAGCAGAAACGCCACCACGATGCCCGGCAGCACCACATGGCTGATCGCATCGCCGATCAGGGCCTGCCGGCGCAGCAGCAGGAAATTGCCCGGCAGCGCACAGGCCACCGCCGCGCAAATGCCGATCAGCAGTGGCGTCAAGGACAGTGAAACGAATTCTTCACCGCTCATGTGCG
Source organism: Ruegeria sp. BHSC043 (assembly GCF_059612985.1). Lineage (NCBI taxonomy): Bacteria > Pseudomonadati > Pseudomonadota > Alphaproteobacteria > Rhodobacterales > Roseobacteraceae > Ruegeria > Ruegeria sp. BHSC043. Next base: position 126,067 of record NZ_JBXWRS010000003.1, read on the forward strand.
CACCTCATGCGGGGGGCCGATTCGGCGGTCGATCTCGTCGATCTGATCGCGGGTCAGGACGGTTTCGATTTCGCGCAGGCCGTCATATTGCGCCGCTGCGGCTTCGTGCGTCTGATCCGCGCGCACGAGGCCCCAGCGCCTTTCGTCGCGCAACGCCTTGGCCGCCCGCGCCCGACCCGCATCGGTGGCCACGCCGTCGGCCCGCATCAGCCCGGACCGGCGCAACAGACGCCGGGTATAGGGTTCATAGACTTCCTGCCCCTGCGCCAAAGCCAAAAGGCCCTGCCGGATATGAACGCGGCGCTGAAACCGCCGGTGACGCACCACCGCGGCCAAGACGCCGCGCACCGGCGCCAGCAACAGCGATAGCGCAAAAAGCGCAAAGCTGATCAGCACGATGATCGGGCCGGTCGGAAGGTTCGGGGCCGAGGCGGATACGGCCGCGCCCAGATACCCCGCCAGCCCCCCGGCGAGCCCCGACAGCAGCACCACCCGATCCGCCCGGTCCGACCAGAACCGCGCCGTAACCGGCGGGATGATCAGAAGGGCCACGACCAGGATCAGGCCGACGATCTTCAAGCCGATCACCGTGACCGCCATCACCAGGCCCATCATCGCCAGGTCAACGCGATGCACCGGCACCCCCGCAGCTGCTGCGTATTCGGCGTCGAAGGCCACCATCAGCATCGGGCGACGCAGGATCATGACCAGCAGCACGGTCGCCGCCCCGCCCACCGCGATGATCAGCGCGTCGGCAAACAGCATCCCCGCGGTCGAGCCCAGCAGGAACCCCTCAAGCCCCGCCTGACGGCCAACGCCCATCGTCTGGATCACCGTCAGCAGCACTACGCCGAACCCGAAGAACACCGACAGAACGGCCCCGATCGCTGCATCCTCGGCCAACCGGGTGCGCCGGGTCAGGCCGATGATGCACAACAGCCCCACCCAGGCCGACAGCGCCGAGCCCGCCAGCAGGCCGGGCAGGTTGCGCCCCTCGCCGCCCAGCGCCACCATGACCATGAAGGCGATGCAGACGCCCGGCAAGGTCGCATGGCTGATCGCATCGCTGACCAGCGCCCGTTTGCGCAGAAACAGGAAGGTACCGGTCACCCCGGCGGCAAACCCCAGAAGCGTCGCCCCGATAGCGACCAAAGTGGCGTTGTACCCCAGTTGCAGGGTCAGCGCGTCCCACAGCATGGCCTAGCCCAGCGCCCCGGCGATCTGGTCGATCTGCGCCGTGGCCAGACGCCCGCCATAGGTCGCCTGCAGGGTCTCGGCGGTAAAGGCCTCGGCCACGGGGCCTTCGGCGATCTTGCGCGTGTTGATCAAGAACACATGGTCGAAATAATCGGTGACGGTGGCCAGATCATGATGCACGGCGACAACCGTCTTGCCGGCCTGTTTCAACCCCTTCAGAACGCTGATGATGGCCTTTTCGGTGGCGGCATCGACGCCGGCAAAGGGTTCGTCCAGCAGGTACAGGTCGGCCTCCTGCGCCAGCGCGCGCGCCAGAAAGACACGCTGCTGCTGACCGCCCGACAACTGGCCGATTTGCCGGTCGGCGAATTCATGCATCCCGACCCGATGCAGACAGTCCATCGCGCGGGCCATGTGCCGCATGCGCACCCGGCCCAGCAGGCCCAGCTCGCGCGACAGCCCCATCAGGACCACGTCGATCACGCGGGTGGGGAAATCCCAATCGACGCTGGCGCGCTGCGGCACATAGGCGATGCGGGCGCGCTCTTTCTCAAGCGGCCTGCCAAAGACGGTGACCTGCCCGGATACCGGCCGGACGATGCCCAGCGCGGCCTTCAGCAGGGTGGACTTGCCCGCGCCATTCGGGCCGATGATCGCGGTCATCGACCCCGGTTGAACGGTGATGTCCACGGAAAACACGGCCGGTTTCTGGTTGTAGGACACGGTCAGCCCGCGAATGGCCAGCGGGCTGGCCTGAACCGACGGATCGGTCGGGCGGGTGCCCTGTTTCGCGGCAAGCTCAACCATGTCAGGACCCCGCCGCCAGCTTGCCGTCCATGCCGCGCGCGGGCACATCGGCGCCCAGCCCGCGGGCGATGACGGTGAAGTTGTGATCGAGCATGCCGACATAGGTGCCCTCGTAGGTGCCCGGCGCGCCCATCGCGTCCGAGAACAGCTCGCCGCCCACGGCAACGGTGTGCCCCTTGGCCGCCGCCCCCTCGATCAGCGCCCGAACCGACCGGTCGGACACCGAGCTTTCGACGAACACCGCCGACACCTGCCGTTCGACCAGCATGTCGACCAGTTCTCCGATCCGGTTGAGCCCGGCCTCGGACTGGGTGGAAATGCCCTGAATGCCGGTCACCTCGAACCCGTATTCCGCGCCGAAATAGCCAAAGGCGTCATGGGCGGTGACCAGCACCCGCTTGTCCGCGGGGATCTGCGCCAGAACCTGTTGGCCATAGGCATGCAGGCGGTTGATCCGGTCCAGAAACGCCTGGGTGTTCGCGGCGAACAGGTCGGCAGCCTCGGGGCGCGCCTCGGTCAGGGCCTGCTGCACCTCGATCACGACGTCGCGCCACAGGACCGGGCTCATCCACAGATGCGGGTCGTACTTGTCGGCATAATCGTCATGAGCGCGCAGTTTCGACTTGTCGACCCCCTCGGCCACGGCCACCACCGGGCGCTTGCGGCCGAGATCGTGAAAGAAATCTTCCATCTGCGCCTCGAGATACAGGCCGTGCCACAGAACCAGGTCGGCGCGGGTCATGGCGACGATGTCGCTGCGGGTCTGACGATAGGCATGGGGGTCCACGCCGGGGCCCATCAACGATTTCACCTCGACCTGGTCGCCCCCGATCTGACGCACCGCATCGGCGATCATGCCGGTCGTGGCCACCACCTTCAGCGGGGCCCCGGCCCATCCGGCAACCGGAAGCGTGGCAGCAACGGCAAGCGCGGCAAGAAACTGACGGCGAATCATTTTTGACCTCGGGTTGGGTTCATGTTGACCCCAAATATGAGAACCATTCGCAACTAAGTCAATGCAATTGCGAATTACTCGCAAGAAAACGCCTATTTTGTCCATTTGGTCAAAAACCTGATCCCCGCAGCACGCGACACCTTTCCTTCGCCGGCCTGCCGTGCGATTTTGGCGCAAACCTCCCAAAGGACGTGACAATGGATACGCAGAGCTCAGAAAGCCCCGTGCGCACCGCGCATCTGCCGCAAGTGACCGAGCCCCGAAACCCCGGCATGGAACTGGACCTGGACTGGGTCCGCGCCGTGCAGGCCAACACCTCGGCCATCGAGCGCCGCGCCGCGACCCTGCCTGGGCGGCGGTCGGTCAAGAAAGAATACCAAGCCGCCTGGCTGCTGAAGGCGATCACCATGATCGACCTGACCACCCTTTCGGGCGATGACACCGAGGGCCGCGTTCGCCGCCTATGCGCCAAGGCCCGGCAGCCGGTGTCCCCCGCCCTGCTGAGGGCGCTGGACATGCCGCCGATCACCACCGGCGCGGTCTGTGTCTATCACGACATGATTGAAACGGCGGTGGATGCGCTGACAGGCACCGGCATTCCGGTCGCGGCCGTGTCCACCGGCTTTCCGGCGGGTCTGTCGCCCTTTCACCTGCGCGTGGCCGAGATCGAGGAAAGCGTGAAGGCCGGGGCCGAGGAGATCGACATCGTGATCTCGCGCCGCCATGTGCTGCAGGGCAACTGGCAGGCGCTGTATGACGAGATGAAGGCGTTTCGCGACGCCTGCGGCGAGGCGCATGTCAAAGCGATCCTCGCCACCGGCGAGCTGGGCAGCCTGCGCAACGTGGCGCGCGCCTCGCTGGTCTGCATGATGGCGGGGGCGGATTTCATCAAGACCTCGACCGGCAAGGAAAGCGTCAACGCCACCCTGCCCGTGTCGCTAGTGATGATCCGCGCGATCCGTGACTACTATGACCGCACCGGCTATCGCGTGGGCTACAAGCCCGCGGGCGGGATTTCCAAGGCCAAGGACGCGCTGGTCTACCTGTCGCTGATCAAGGACGAGCTGGGCGGCCGCTGGCTGCAACCCGACCTGTTCCGCTTTGGCGCCTCGTCCCTGCTGGGCGATATCGAGCGGCAGTTGGAACATTTCGTCACCGGGGCATACTCGGCCGGTTACCGGCACCCGATGGGCTGAGGACAGGAACAATGACAGTCAAAGAGATTTTCGAGACCATGGAATACGGACCCGCCCCGGAAAGTGCCGCCGAGGCCCTGGCATGGCTGGTCGATCAGGGCGACAAGTTCGGCCATTTCATCGACGGCGCCTTCACCAAGCCCGGCCAAGGGTTTGAAAGCCGCAACCCGGCCACGGGCGAGGTTCTGGCGACCCTAACCCAAGCCACCCGGGCCGATGTGGACGCCGCCGTGGCCGCCGCGCGAAAGGCGCAACCCAAATGGGAAAAGCTGGGCGGCCCGGCCCGCGCCCGCTACCTCTATGCCATCGCGCGGCTGATCCAGAAACACGCCCGCCTGTTCGCAGTGCTCGAGACGCTGGACAACGGCAAGCCGATCCGGGAATCGCGCGACATCGACATTCCGCTGGTACAGCGGCATTTATACTATCACGCAGGCATGGCCCAGCTGATGGAAGCCGAGCTGCCCGACGCGCAGGCGCTGGGGGTCTGCGGCCAGATCATTCCGTGGAACTTCCCGCTGCTGATGCTGGCGTGGAAGGTGGCCCCGGCGCTGGCCATGGGCAACACGGTTGTTCTGAAGCCGGCCGAATACACCTCGCTGACGGCGCTGCTGTTTGCTGATATCTGCATGCAGGCCGGTCTGCCCAAGGGCGTGGTCAACATCGTCACCGGCGACGGCACGGTGGGCGAGATGATCGTAAAGGCGGACGTGGACAAGATCGCCTTTACCGGCTCGACCGAAGTGGGCCGCCGCATCCGCGAAGCCACCGCCGGGTCGGGCAAGTCCCTGACGCTCGAGTTGGGCGGCAAGTCGCCCTATATCGTCTTTGACGATGCCGACATCGATTCAGCCATCGAAGGTCTGGTCGATGCGATCTGGTTCAACCAGGGCCAGGTCTGTTGCGCGGGCTCGCGCCTGCTGGTGCAGGAGGGCATTGCCAACCGCTTCTACACCAAGCTGCGCGCCCGCATGGACAAGCTGCGCATCGGCAACCCGCTGGACAAATGCATCGACGTGGGCGCGGTGGTGGACCCGGTACAGCTGCAGACCATCAAGTCGATGGTCGAGGGCAACGCGGTGGGCCAGGTTTACCAACCCGGCTGCGAGTTGCCGTCGAATGGCTGCTACTACCCGCCGACGCTGATCACCGGACTCGAGACCTCGGACCCGCTGATGCAGGAGGAGATATTCGGCCCGGTTCTGGTCTCATCGACCTTCCGCACCCCGGCCGAAGCGGTCGAACTGGCCAACAACACCCGTTACGGGCTGGCGGCCACGGTCTGGACCGAGAACGTCAACCTTGCGCTGGACATCGCGCCCAAGCTGGTCGCCGGCGTGGTCTGGGTCAATGCCACCAACCTGTTCGACGCGGCCGCGGGCTTTGGCGGCGTGCGCGAAAGCGGCTTTGGGCGCGAAGGTGGCTGGGAAGGGCTGAGCGCCTATACCAAGCCCAAGGGTAAAACCAAGCCTCTGGCCAGGATCGACCCAGTCGTGGGCGAGGGTGGCCCGGTCGATCCGGTCGACCGCACGGCCAAACTGTATGTCGGCGGCAAGCAGGCGCGGCCCGATGGCGGCTATTCCCGCGCGGTCTGGGGCAAGGCGGGGCTGCTGGGCCATGTGGGTCTGGCCAACCGCAAGGACGTGCGCAACGCGGTCGAGGCCGCGGCGGGGGCGGCGGGCTGGTCGAAAACCACCGGCCATCTACGGGCGCAGATCCTGTATTACATCGGCGAGAACCTCTCGGCCCGCGCCGAGGAGTTCGCGCATCGCATCGACGCGATGACCGGCCGCAAGGACGGTGCGAAAGAGGTCGACGCCGCGATCCAGCGCCTGTTCACCGCCGCCGCCTGGGCCGACAAGTATGACGGCCAGGTGCATGGCGTTCCGATCCGCGGCGTGGCGATTGCGATGAAGGAACCGGTTGGCGTGATCGGCACGCTTTGCGCTGACGAGGCGCCGCTGCTGGGTCTGGTCTCGGCCATGGCCCCGGCGATCGCGATGGGCAACCGGGTGGTTCTGGTGGCGTCCGAGCCCTATCCGCTGGCGGCCACCGATTTCTATCAGGTGCTGGACACCTCGGACGTGCCCGCCGGCGTGGTGAACATCCTGACCGGTAGCCACGAGGAACTGGCCAAACCGCTGGCCTCGCATCTGAACGTGGATGCGGTCTGGTCCTTCTCGTCGTCGAACCTGTCGGCACAGATCGAGAAAGCCTCGGCCGGGAACCTCAAGCGGACCTGGGTGAATAACGCGACGGCATTTGACTGGAGCGTGGACCACACCCGCCGCTTCCTGCAGGCTGCGACCGAGATCAAGAACATCTGGGTGCCCTACGGCGAGTAGGGCTCCCGCATCAGGGGGAGGCTCTGCATGGACTTCGCAGGAAAGACGGTCATCGTCATCGGTGGCACCAGCGGTATCAACCGGGGCATCGCCGAGGCCTTCGCGGCCTCGGGCGCGAAACTGGCCGTGGCCAGCCGCTCACAGGAGAAGGTGGACGACACCATCGCCGCGCTGAAGACGGCGGGCGCGGCCGAGGCGATCGGCGCGGCCTTTGACGTGCGTGATGCTGAGGCGGTCGCCGAGGGGCTGAAACAGTTCCACGCGGCGCTCGGTGATTTCGACGTTCTGGTTTCCGGGGCGGCGGGCAACTTCCCGGCGCTTATGGCGGAAATGTCGGTCAACGCCTTCCGCACCGTGGTCGAGATCGACCTGATGGGCACCGTGCATGTTCTGAAAGGCGCCTATCCCTATCTGAAACGGCCCGGCGGCAACATCATCAACATCTCGGCCCCGCAATCCTACCTGCCCTACGAGGGCCAGGCCCATGTCTGCGCGGCCAAGGCGGGGGTCGATCAGATCACCCGCACCCTGTCGATGGAATGGGGCGTGGAAGGCATCCGGGTGAACTCGGTGGTGCCGGGTTTCATCGAGGGCACCGAGGGCGCCAAGCGTCTCGCCCCCACACCCGACGCGGGCAAGCAGTTGCTTCAGGACGTGCCGCTGGGCCGCTGGGGCACGCCGCAGGACGTGGCCAATGCCTGCCTGTTTCTGGCCTCGGACATGGCCAGCTATATCAGCGGGACGGTTCTGGCCGTGGACGGGGCGCTGTATCAGCGCGGCTCGGGCCGGTTCGGCCAGATGATGGGGCAGATGCTGCGCGACATGGCCGGCAACAAGGGCTGAGCACCGCTCAGCCCCGCACCTCAGTTCGTTGTCTCGAGCCCCTCGGGTTTGCCCACCACCACGAAATGCAGCCCGTCGGGGTCCAGCAGCTCGGCCGCGACGCGGTTCACCTCGTCCAGCGTCACCGCGTTCACCTTGTCGTTGCGGGTGGCGATGTAGTCGATCGGCAGGCCTTCCATCTGCATCCCCACCATGATCCCCGCGATCCGGGCATTGCCGTCGAAGCGCAGGGGATAGGCACCGGTCAGATAGGTCTTGGCGTCATCCAGCTCTTTCTGCGTCACGCCTTCGGTCGCGGCGCGGCGCCATTCGTCACGGATCACCGTGATCGCCTGCGCGATCCGATCATTGGCCGAGGACACCGACCCCAGATAGACCGAGGCCAGATCCTTGGGCACCAGATAGGTCCCAACGCCATAGGTCAGGCCGCGCTTCTCGCGCACTTCCTGCATCAGACGGCTTTCGAAACCGCCGCCGCCGAGGATGTGGTTCAGGATGTAGGCCGCGAAGAAATCCGAGTCGTCGCGGTCGATGCCCTTCTGGCCGAACAGCGCCACCGATTGCGGCGTGTCGAATTCGACCACCGTGACGCCGCCGGGGATGTTCACCTGCGCCTTTCCGGGGATCGGCTTGCCCGTCTCGGGCAGATCGGCGAGCAGATGGTCCAGCAGCGCGCCCAGTTCGTCGGGGGTGACGTCGCCCACGGCGCCCACATACAGCCGGTCCTTGGCAAAGACGCCCTTGTGGGCCGCCACGATGTCATCGCGGGTCAGGGCCGAAACGCTTTCGATCGTGCCCTTCCCGTCCGAGCCGTAAGGGTGATCGCCATAGGCCATCCAGGCAAAGGTCTGCCCCGCGATGGTGTTCGGGTCAGTCTGGTCGGACCGCAACCCCGACAGCACCTGCGCCCGCACCCGGTCGATCGCATCCTGATCGAACCGCGGCTGCTGGATCGTGGTGCGCAGCAAGTCCACCGCCTGATCGCGATTTTCGGTCAGGAACTGGGCCGAGATCGCCACGCTGTCATCCGACGCGTCATAGCCGAAGGAGGCCGCCAGCGACTCCAGCGCCCGCGCGTAGCTGCGCGCATCCATGTCGCCTGCGCCTTCCTCCAGCAGGCCACTCATCAGGTAGACCGCGCCGCGCTTTTCGGGATCGTCCAGCGAGGTGCCCCCGCGGAACCGCAGTTCCAGCGCGGTGAAGGGGATCGAGTGATCCTCGACCAGCCAGGCCCGGATGCCGCCAGGCGAGGTGACCTCTTGAATCTTGATTTCGGCCCAGGCGGGCAGCGCGAACAGCAGGGCAATCAGGGGGGCAAGGAAACGGATCATTGGGTTACCTCGTCATCACGCATCAGCCATCCGGTGACCGAAGCCTCGGGGCGCAGAACGTCGCGCGCGGCAGCGATGATGTCGTCGCCGGTGACGGCCTGCAGAATGTCGGGCCAGGCCTGCACGTCCTCGACCGTCAGACCGCTGGTCAGCGCCCGGCCATAGCGGTTGCCGATTCCGTCGACATTGTCGCGGGCATAGATCTGCGCGGCACGCAGTTGCAGCTTGATCCGGTCCAGATCCTCTTGCTTGACGCCCTCGGCGATGAAATCGGCCACCGCCTGATCCATCGCCTCCTCGGCCTGTTGCAGCGACACGCCCTGCGCAGGCACGACGATCAGGTCAAAGGTCGTGTCATCCAGCGACACCCCGCGATAGAACGCCCCGGCATAGACCGCCAATTGCTGCTCGAGCTGCAGCTTTTCGTTCAGGTAGGATGTGGTGCTACCGCCCAGCAGCTCGGCCAGCAAGTACAGCGCCGCGGCCTTCTCCTGCGCGCCAGCGTCGCGTTCGGGCGCCAGATAGCTGCGTTGGACATAAGGCTGCGACACCCGCGCATCCTTGAAGGTGAGGCGCCGGGCGGCGGTCTGAGGCGGCTCCTGCGAGCGGACCCGCTCGGGCAGGTCGGGGTTGGCCGGGATCACGCCGTAATAAGTCTCGGCAAGGGTCCTGACCTCGGCCGGGTCCACATCGCCGGTCACCACCAGAATCGCGTTGTTGGGCGCGTAATAAGTCTGGTAGAAGGACAGCGCGTCCTCCATGTCCAGTTCTTCCATCTCGTGCTTCCAGCCGATCACCGGAACGCCGTAGCGGTGGTTGAGGTACTGCGCCGCGCTCATCTGTTCACCGAACAGGGCACGGGGGTTGTTCTCGGTGCGCTGGTTGCGCTCTTCCAGGATCACGTCGCGTTCGGTTGCGATGTCCTCCTGCGAGAGCCTGAGGTTGCGCATCCGGTCGGCCTCCATCTTCATCATCAGGCCCAGCCGATCGGCGGCCACGCGCTGGAAATAGGCCGTATAGTCATACGAGGTGAATGCATTGTCATTGCCGCCATTGGCCGCGACGGTGGCCGACAGCTCGCCGGGGGCCATGCTGTCGGTGCCCTTGAACAGAAGATGTTCCAGGAAATGCGCCACGCCGGATGATCCCACCGGCTCGTCCGCCGATCCGGCCCGGTACCAGACCATGTGCTGCACGACCGGGGCGCGGTGATCCTCGATCACCACCACGTCCATACCGTTGTCCAGGGTAAAGGTGGTCACGGCCTCGTGCCCGGTTCCGGCCAGAACCGGGGCTGCGGCTGTCAGTGCGGCGCAAAACGCCAGGACCCGAACCATGGGGCATCCTCCGTCTGTGTCGTTAACCTTCAAACTACGGTGGCGCCGGGCGGGATCAAGAGCGATGACGGAAAGTTAAGGATTATTCATCCGGCGGGAAGGACGGGGTTTCATATCCCTGTCGGCGGAAAGCTTCGGCCTGCTGCCCGGCGTCGATCGACTCGCGCTTGTAGACCTGCGAGTAGCGGTCAACCTTGAACAGGCGCAGACGGGTCCAGCGCGCCTGGCGCGTGCGGAAAGCCTCGTCCTCGGCGGCCAGCGCCTGCCGGGTGTCGGGCGCCACGCCATAGCGGCTGGAAGCCGTGACCAGCGCCGCATCCGACGATGGGATGCCGCCCGCGGGCTTCAGCGCCGCCGCATTGCCGCCCAGCGCGGCCACCGCGTCACCTTTGGGGTTGGGATCGGTCAGGTTCTCGCCGCCCGGTGTGGGGGCGGGCAGAAAGGCATAATCCTTGGGCTGGGTCAGCGGCTTGACCGGCATCACCGAAAACTCGTCAGGCCCCGAGCCGGGCGCTTCGAGATGGCGCAGGCCGATATCGGAACATCCCGCGGCAAGGGCGGCGAGTGTCAGGGCAATGGTTGCGCGCGGCATCCGCATCTTGGTCTCCAGCCTGTTTCACGCGCTTTTATCGCAAAACATCCGGCGCGTCACGAGGGCTTTTTGCCATCCAGCAGTATCAGCCCCAGCGCGCCGGCAAAGATGAACACGTCGGCCAGGTTGAACACATAGGGGTTGTTGATGCCGCAGCAGGACATGTTCAGGAAATCCAGAACATACCCGTACAGCACCCGGTCGACCACGTTGCCCAGCGCTCCGCCGATCAGCAAACCGCCGCAGATCACCATGCGGACGGGCTGCGCGCTGCGCCACAGCCAGATCGCCACGCCCGCGCAGACGGCCAGCGACACGGCCACCAGCGCCCAGCGCGCGGCTTCGGAATTGCCCTGAAACAAGCCGAAATTGATTCCACGATTCTCGCCGTACCGAAAGGTCAGCAGCGGCGGCAGCACGTCGATACCGCCGGGCCGGTCGGCCACGCGCAACACGTGGACGACCAGATATTTGCTGAGCTGGTCGATCGCAAATGCGGCCAGCCCCGCCCAGAGCAGAACCCGGACCCGCATCAGTGACGGAAGTGCCGCATGCCGGTGAACACCATGGCCAGACCCGCCTCGTCGGCGGCGGCGATCACCTCGTCATCGCGCATCGACCCGCCCGGCTGGATCACGCAGGTTGCGCCTGCGGCAGCAGCCTCCATCAGCCCGTCGGGGAAGGGGAAGAACGCGTCCGAGGCTACGGCCGAGCCGATGGTCAGCGGTTCGGGCAGGCCCAGGCTTTCGGCCATGCGCTCGGCCTTCTTGGCAGCGATCAGCGCCGAATCCACCCGGCTCATCTGACCGGCGCCGACGCCCACCGTGGCCTCGTTCTTGACGTAGACGATGGCGTTCGACTTGACGTGCTTGGCCACTTTCCAGGCAAACAGCAGATCGCGCATCTGCTCGGGCGTGGGGGCCAGCTTGGTCACGACCTTCAGGTCATCCATCTCGACATGGCCGTTGTCCTTGTCCTGCACCAGCAGCCCGCCGGCCACCTGGCGGAAGGCCAGCCCGCCCGCGCGTGGGTCGGGCAGCGCCTCGGTGGTCAGCAGACGCAGGTTCTTCTTGGCGGCAAAGATCGCTTTGGCCTCGTCGGTGGCGCCGGGGGCGATCACGACCTCGGTGAAGATGCCGGTGATTTCGCGCGCGGTTTCCGCGTCCAGCGGCCGGTTCAGCGCCACGATCCCGCCAAAGGCCGAGGTCCGGTCGCAGTCGAAAGCGGCCTTGTATGCCTCGAGCAACGTCGCGCCCTTGGCCACGCCGCAGGGGTTCGCGTGCTTGATGATGGCGCATGCGGCACTGTCGCGCGGGTCGAACTCGGCCACCAATTCAAAGGCGGCGTCGGTATCGTTGATGTTGTTGTAGCTCAGCTCTTTGCCCTGATGCTGCACGGCGGTGGCGACGCCGGAACGCCCCGAGCCATCGACATAGAACGCCGCCTGCTGGTGGCTGTTCTCGCCATAGCGCAGGGGCTGTTTCAGCTCACCAGCGAACACGCGGCGCTTGGGGGTGTCGATCTGCAGTGCGTCGGCCAGCCAGCTGGACACGGCCGCGTCATAGGCTCCGGTGCGGGCATAGGCCTTCTGCGCCAGCCACTGGCGGAAGCCCAGCGACGTCTTGCCGTAGTTTTCCTCAAGCTGATCCAGCAGGGCCGAGTAGTCTTCGACATCGACCACCACGTTGACGAACGCGTGGTTCTTGGCCGCGGCGCGGATCATCGCCGGGCCGCCGATGTCGATGTTTTCGATGCATTCGTCATAGCCTGCGCCATTGGCCACCGTTTCCTCGAACGGGTAGAGGTTGACCACCAGCAGGTCGATCGGGCCGATGCCATGCTCCTGCATCGCCGCCACATGGGCGTCATTGTCGCGCAGCGCCAGCAGGCCACCATGCACCATAGGGTGCAGCGTCTTGACCCGGCCATCCATCATCTCGGGGAAACCCGTGACCTCGCTGACATCCGTGACCGCAAGCCCCGCATCGCGCAGCGCCTTGGCGGTGCCGCCGGTCGACAGCAGCTCGACCCCGCGGTCGGCCAGGGCCTTGCCCAGTTCGATCAATCCGGTCTTGTCGGAAACGGAAAGCAACGCGCGGCGCACGGGGTGAAGGTCGGTCATGGGTCCAAAGGTCCTTTTGGCTCAGTCGAAATCGGGCTCGTCCCGGTGCACGTCGCGCACGGCATAGGCTGTATCCTGCGCCTTGCTCAGCGTCCACCGGATGCGCGTCGCATACTCGATTGCGCGGCCGGATAGAACGATCTGTTTTGTCGCGCGGGGCTTCAGACGGCCTTTTTCCAGATAAACGCTTGGCTCAAGAGACAATTTTCCGGCGCCGTCATGGCGAAAAACCCAGATCTCGCCGCTTTTGAGCGCCATCGAAACCGCAGACCCCCCCAGATCCAGCGCGGCGTCCACGTCCGGATGCAGGTGAAACCGGATATCAAAACCGATCCCTGACAGCTTGGATGCGTCAACCGCCCGATCAAATTGGCGTTTTGCCTTGTCGGTGGCCGTCAGAAGGATGTCTTCACCGGTTACCTCCCGCCCGTCAAAGCGCAGCTCGATCGTACGGGCATGGGTAAGCCCGAACACCTTTGCGTACCCATCATGGCCCGCCATCACGCGCGCGCCTTCGAACGAATCTTCGAACTCCACCGGCACCTCGCTCGGGGCGTCCACCATTGCTTCGTTCGCGGTTCCCTTGGCCGGAGCAGCCAACCGGGCGCTGGAGTATCCATCCAGGCAAAGGGTCGAATGCGAAGGCGTGGCGCGCCCTGCCCGACGCCACTCCAACCCGAAGCTTTCGCCCGAACCGCAATTGACGATCAATGGCCGCCGCCCCGAGGTCAGTTCGAAAGCCAGTGTCGAGGCGTGCGCCATGTACGAGGCCGCCTCTTTGGCCGGGGGTGCTGCGTCGATGATCACCGTGGTGCGGGCGGCGGCCAGACGGGCATAGCCCATGGTCAGACCTTTGACGGGTTTGGGTTTGACCCCGCTTTGGGCAAGGGCCTGTTCCAACCGGCCTTCTACGCCGCGGCCACCGCCGTGAAACCGGGCCAGCCCGCCGTCGGCATGACGCAGGCTGCGCAGGGTCGGAGCAATCCGTTTGATTGCTGCCGTCTGAGCGGCGGGCGTGCCGCGCCCGACTTCGCTGAGCGCAGCGGATGTCCAGGCCAGCAGGGTAAAAACCTCAAGCAATTCCTCCGGATTCCGCGTGGGAATGCCGCCTTGGGCGTCGATCTGGGCCTCGCATTCCCGCGCCAGGGCCCGAACGGCCGGGTCCGAGATGTCTTCCATCCCCTCCAGCGCCAATCCTGCCTGAACCAAGCCTGCCAAAGCCTCGAAGCGCGGCAATCCCGGTGTCGCCGCGTGCCAGCGTTTGGACAGGAACCATGTCTGCTGTGACAGAGACCGGAAAAACAGGCGGCTGTGGGCCTCGTCCATACCGCGCAGCAGAAACAGCGCGTGATTGATCCAGCGGATCAGGCGGCGTCCGGTCAGGTCCGGGGCCCAACCCGGACCCTGCCCCTTGCCGTGGGTCTCGATCCAACCCCAGACCCAGCGTTGCGCCTTTTCCCGCGCCGCGGCATCACCCACTGCTGCCAGATCGTCCAGCCAGGCAAATCCATGCCGTTCATCCTCGAACGCAGCGTTGGGGGCTTGAACCTCCCACAGGCCGGTATCGCGGGCCTCGACCAGAAAACCGGCAAACAAGAGATTTCCGGCCACCAGCTGCCGCCCGCGCGCAAATGAACCGACGGTGCGCGGCTCGGGCTGACCGGCAAAGCCGCTGACGGGCTTGCGGCGCTGGCTGAGACGCGCATACAGACGGTTCTGAAACCGCACCCATCGGTTGGCCATGGTGTCCGAATTCGACATGACGTGTGTTGCTCTGCCCCTGCCGCTCTGCTGGCGTTTGAACCAACGATAGCCGGGCCGGTTCGTCAAGTCATCGAAAAGCGACCGGTCAGGCCGATTTGTTCAGGCAGGCGATGTAGAACCCATCCATGCCGCCCAGATCGGGCCAATAATCGGGACGCAGGCGCAACCCGCCTTCATCGGTCAGCCAGTCGGGCTGAACGCCGGGCACCTGCAGCGCGGCGCGGTCCACCTGCATGTCGGGATATTGCGGCAGAGCCTCTTCGATCTGCACTTCGCCTTCGTCGGGCAGCAGCGAGCAGGTGCAATAAACCAGCCGCCCGCCGGGTTTCAGCAGGGTCCAGGCATGGGCCAGCATCCGGGCCTGCAATGCGATCAAGCCGCCGAATTCGGAGCCGTCCTTGGCAAAGGGCAGATCCGGGTGACGCCGGATGGTGCCGGTCGCCGAACAGGGCGCGTCCAGCAGGATCGCATCGTACTGGCCCTGATGGTCCAGCGCGTCGCCGGCGACCACCCGGGCCGACAGCCCGGTCCGTTCGAGATTTTCCCGCACCCGCGACAGCCGGGCCTCGGAAATGTCCAGCGCGGTGATCTCTGCCCCCGCCGCCGCCAGTTGCAGCGTCTTGCCGCCGGGCGCGGCGCACATGTCCAGAACCCGCTCGCCGGGCCGGGGGGCCAGAATCCGCGCCGGCAGGGCAGCGGCGGCATCCTGCACCCACCAGTCTCCGCTCGCATAACCCGGCAGGGCCGAGACCTGACCCGCGTCAGCAACCCGAACCGAGCCGGTCGGAAGTTCGATGCCCATGGGGATCGTTGCACCGGGTTTTGGCGAAAGATCCAGCGGCGCGCCGGCGAAATGGGCCTGCTCCATGCCCTTGACCGCATCCGCACCCCACGCCGCGATCAGCGGTTCGCGCAGCCAGTCCGGCAGGCGCGGCACCCGCATCTTCGGCCAGGCCTCGGGGCCTTCGGCCGCGATCTTGCGCAGAACCGCGTTGACCAGCCCCTTGAGCCGCCCGTGCTTGCGCGAGCGGCCGATGATCTCGACCATCGCGTTCACAACGCCATGCGCGGCCTCGCCTTGGCACAGTTCGACCGTTCCCAGACGCAGCGCGTTTTGGACGGTCAAAGCCGGTGTGCGCCGCAGATGCCCCTCCAGCAGGCGGTCGGCGCGTTCAAGTCCGCGCAAGGTCTCCAGCGTCAGCCGCTGCGCCCGCGCGCGGTCTTCGGGAGCAAGGCGATCCAGCGCCCCGGCCGCCAGGCATTCGGACAGCAAGCGCCCCTCGCCCAGGATCTGATCCAGCAGATAGATGACGCTGCGCCGCGCCTCTGTCGGGGTGTTGGACATGAAACCGCCTTTGCAAGGTTTTCGCCCGCATTGCCATCAGCGGACGAGGGCGTATATCAAGGCCATGCACGGAAAGGAACCCGATGTCATGAGCGACGACCGCACAGATCTGCCACCCGCCGCCCAGCGCGCCTTGGCCGAGGCCGAAGAGCGCCGGCGCAAGGCCGAAGCAGAGGCCAAACCCCTGCCCAAGGAACTTGGCGGGCGCGACGGCCCCGATCCCGCGCGCTATGGCGATTGGGAGAAGAAGGGCATCGCGATCGATTTCTGACCGCTCAGACTGCCGCGCGCAGGGCCTGCAGGAAATCGCCGATCAGGGCCTGCTGCTTTTTCGACTGCGCCCGGTCCCGCGGCCATGTCAGCCAGTATCCGTCGCGGGTTTCCAGGTCGAGACGCCCCAGCCGGATCAGGCGGCCCGAGGCCAGATCCACCGAGGCCAGGGCGACCGACCCCAGAACGACCCCCAGCCCCTGCCGCGCCGCGCTCAGGGCATGTTCCATCGAGTCAAAGCTCAGACCGGCGCGTGGCAGGTCTGTATCGCCTGTCTTCTGCATCCAGTCCTGCCAGCCAGGCCGTTCGCCGCGCAGGTCGATCACCGGCGCGCCCCAGTCGACGCCCGGTGCCGCCATCGGGGTCAGAATCTCGGGCGCGATCAGGTCCGCGGCGCGCCCCGGCCAGTTGCCACGCCCATAGCGGATCTGAAGCCAGGTCCGCTCGTCCTCCAGCGAGGACCGCCGGGCCACCGAATCCGTGGTGACCTGCACCTCGGGCCGCAGGGCGCGAAAGCCCCCCAGGCTGGGCAACACCAGCGCCTGGATATGCGAGGACAGCCCGGCCACCCGCAGCGCGCGCGGGGCGGTGCCGAACAGATCCTCGGTGTTGCGTTCCAACGCGCGCAGGCTGTCCTGCACCAGCGGCAGATAGCTTTCGCCCTCGACCGTCAGCGACACGCCGCGCGCCTCGCGCACGAACAGGGACCGGCCCAGCCAGGATTCCAGATTGGCGATGCGCTGGCTGACCGCCGCCTGAGTCAGGCCGAACTCGCGCGCCGCGGCCGAAAATCCGCCCAGCCGCCCGGCCGCCTCGAAGACGCGCAGCCAGTCCAGCGGGGGCAGGCCGACCTTTTTCTTGCTCATTAGATTTTCCAACCCTCAGAGGAAACAAGACTTAATTGTCGTAATGCCATATCGCGCGTATCTCCTCAATCAAAGCCTGCGCTGAACAGGAGAGTCCCATGCTGCGCTACGCCACCCATGGCCCGGCGGTCGTTTCGGTTGAGTTCGAAGACGGCACCCGCGCCCGTTTCCACGCCATCTGGCTGCGCGACAATGCGCTGGACCCGCAGACGCGCGACCCCGGCAACGGCCAGCGCCTGATCACGATCGGCGACATTCCGGCAGAGATCGCGATTCAAGCGGCCGAGGTGGCGGGCGGTGACCTGCAGGTGACCTTCGCCCCCGAAGACAAGACCGTCAGCTTCCCCGCAAACTGGCTGGCCGCGCATGTCTATGATCGGGACCAGACCCGCCCGATGGGCTGGCTGTCGCCCGGCATCACCACTTGGGACGGCGGGTTCGCGGCCCCGGCCGGCGACTGGACGCAGGTGCATGAAATCCCCGCCGCCAAGCGCGACTGGCTGGCGGCGGTCGCCGAATACGGCTTTGCCAAGCTGACCAACGGCCCGACGGAACCCGGTTCGCTGCTGAAGGTCGCCGATCTGTTCGGCTATGTGCGCGAGACCAACTATGGCCCCTATTTCGAGGTTCGGACCGAGGTGAACCCGACCAACCTGGCCTATACCGGCCTTGGCCTGCAGGCGCATACCGACAATCCCTATCGCGACCCGGTCCCCACGTTGCAGATCCTCTATTGCCTGGAAAACAGCGCCGAAGGCGGGGAGTCGATCGTGGTCGACGGCTTTCGCGCGGCCCAGCGCCTGCGCGACGAAAACCCCGAAGGCTTTGCCCTGCTGGCCGGCTATCCCGCGCGGTTCGAATACCGCGGTTCGGACGGGGTCTGCCTGCGCGCGCGCCGCCCGATGATCGAGCTGTCGCCCGATGGCGAATTGATCGGCATCCGCTTCAACAACCGGTCCTCGGCCCCGTTCGTGGATGTGCCCTTCGACCGGATGGAGGCCTATTACGCCGCCTACCGCCGTTTGGGCGAGATCATCGACGACCCAGCCATGGGCGTGGCGTTCAAGCTGGAACCGGGCGAGAGCTTCATCGTCGACAACACCCGCGTCCTGCATGCGCGTCTGGGATATTCGGGTGCCGGGTCGCGCTGGCTGCAGGGATGCTATGCCGACAAGGACGGGCTGCTGTCGACCCTCGCCGCTATGCGGATGGCGCAACCGGAGGCGGCGGAATGAAACCCGATTTCCAGACCCTGACCCGCGACAACATCGTGGCCTTCATCGCCGATATCTTCGACCGGCGCGGGGGCGAGGAATACCTGGGCGAGCCGGTCACCATGGCCCAGCACATGCTGCAGGGCGCCACCATCGCCGAGCAGAACGGCATGCCCGAAGAGATCATCGTGGGCGCTCTGCTGCACGATATCGGACATTTCACCTCGGAATTCGGCACCTACCACCCCGACGACACCGAGGACCGCCACCACGAGGATGCCGGCGCCGAGATGCTGGAGCGGTTCTTTCCGTCGGTCATCACCGATTGCTGCCGCTATCACGTCGCGGCCAAGCGATATCTGTGTGCAACCAAGCCCGAGTATTTCAACCGCCTGTCGGCGGCCTCGGTCCATACGCTGGAATTGCAGGGCGGCCCGATGAGCGCCGAGGAAGTCACCGCATTCGAGGCCAATCCGAACCTGAAGGAAATCATCCAGGTCCGGTATCTGGACGAAGCCGGCAAACGGCCCGACATGGACACGCCCGGCTTCGACCATTTCGCGCCGATGGTTCAGCGCATGGTCGACCGGCATCTGGGCGAGGGTTAAAGCCCCAGCACATCCACCATGTCGTATTGGCCGGGGGCCTTGCCCTGCCCCCACAGCGCCGCCTTCAGCGCGCCTCGGGCAAAGATCGCCCGGTCAGTCGCCACGTGGCGCAGCACGATCCGTTCGCCCGCCGCGGCGAACAGCACGTCGTGTTCGCCAACGATGTCGCCACCGCGGATGGCGTGAAAGCCGATATGGCCCCGCTGCCGGGCGCCGGTGATCCCGTCGCGGCCCCGGTCGGCGACATCGGCAAGGTCTACGCCCCGCCCTTCGGCCGCGGCCTCGCCCAGCATCAGAGCCGTCCCCGAAGGCGCATCGACCTTGTGATGGTGATGGGCTTCGATCACCTCGATGTCGAAATCCTCGTCCAGCGCGGCGGCGACCTTTTTGGTCAGCTGCACCAGCAGGTTCACGCCCAGGCTCATGTTGCCCGCCCGCACGATCACCGCATGGCGCGCGGCAGGTTCCAGCGCAGCGATCTGTTCATCGCTCATGCCGGTTGTGCCGATCACATGCACGCAGCGCGCCTGCGCCGCCAGTGCGGCGAACTCCAGCGTCGCCTCGGGCGCGGTGAAGTCGATCACCGCCTGGGCTTGCGCAAAGGCTTCGAGCGGATCGTCGGTGACGGTCACGCCCAGCGGCTGGGCGCCCATCGCGGTGCCAACGTCCTGACCGATCCAGTCATGGCCAGCGCGCTCGACCGCGCCGACCAGCCGCGCCAGATCGCTGTCGGAGATGGTTTTGATCAGCATCTGCCCCATCCGGCCCGAAGCCCCGGTCACGACAATTCCCGGAATATGCGTCATTGCGCTGGTCCTTCTTCTGAAATTCGGCTCAAAGCCTCCTACCCGGTTCGGGGCCGCTTGGCAAAGCCCCGCTTTGCGCTTAGATCGGGGACATGGCTAAGAACAAATTCCACGACGGCCCCGGCCCCTCGCAACGGCAACTTCGCGTCGGCGAACTAATCCGCCGCACCCTGTCCGAGGTGCTGGCGCGCGGCGACGTGCACGACCCTGACCTGAACCGCCTGTCGATCACCGTGGGCGAAGTGCGCACCTCGCCCGACCTCAAGATCGCCACCGCCTATGTGCTGCCGCTGGGCGGCAAGGGGCAGGACACCGTGATCGAGCTGCTGGCCCGCAACAAGGGCGAGCTGCGTCGCATGGTCGGCAAGAAGGTCGGCCTGAAATTCGCCCCCGACCTGCGCTTCCGGCTGGACGACACGTTCGACCGCATGGACGACACCCGCCGGATGTTCGAACAGGACGCCGTGCGCCGGGACCTGGACGAGTGATCCGCAGGACCGCCGCTGTGATCGCATTGCTCTGGGCCGGACAGGCCGCGGCTGTGACGTGCGAGCGTATGGTCCACGAAGACCGGCGCTATACCGTGTGCGAGGTTGACGCCACCACCGAGGACCTGCGCCTGTTCCTGTATGACGACGCGGGCCAGGTGCTGGGCCATTTCTCGTCGGTAAACGAGGAACTGGCCGATGCTGGCCAGCGCCTGAGCTTTGCGATGAACGCCGGCATGTATCACGAGGACCGCTCGCCCGTGGGCCACTATGTCGAAGACGGGCAGGAACTCATGCGCGTGATTCCCAACGCCGGCCCTGGCAATTTCGGCCTGCTGCCCAACGGGGTGTTCTGCATCCGCCAAGGCCGCGCCGACGTGTTCGAGACGCTGGACTATCTTGATCGCAAACCCGATTGCCGCTTTGCCACCCAATCCGGCCCGATGCTGGTGATCGACGGCGAATTGCATCCACGGTTTCTCGAGGATTCGACCTCGCGCTATGTTCGCAACGGGGTGGGCACCAGCGCCGATGGCAGCCGTGCTGTGTTCGTGATCTCTGAGGACTATGTCACCTTCCATGAATTCGGTCGTCTGTTCCGCGACGTGCTGAACACGCCCAACGCGCTGTTTTTCGACGGCAACATCTCGCGTATGTATGACCGGGCGGCGAACCGGTCGGACGTGGGCTTCTCGCTGGGACCGATCGTCGGCGTGGTCGAGGACATCCCGGCAAATTGACAGCGTCGGACCGATCCGCTAGGTCGCGCGCCTTAACAGACGACAAGGTGCATCATGGGACGCAAACGCAAGGGTCGTGACATTTCCGGTTGGCTGGTGGTCGACAAGCCCGCGGGCATGACCTCGACCGCCGTGGTCAACAAAGTTCGCTGGGCGCTGGACGCCAGGAAGGCGGGCCACGCCGGTACGCTCGACCCCGAGGCCACCGGCGTTCTGGCCGTCGCTTTGGGCGAGGCCACCAAGACCGTTCCCTACATCACCGATGCGCTCAAGGCCTATACCTTTACCGTGCGGCTGGGTCAGGCCACCAATACCGACGATGCCGAGGGCGAAGTGATCGCGGAAAGCGACCTGCGCCCCACCGATGACGAGATCAAGCAGGCCCTGTTGCCCTTCGTGGGCGAGATCATGCAGGTGCCGCCCAAGTTCTCGGCGGTCAAGATCGACGGCCAGCGCGCCTACAAGCTGGCCCGCGACGGCGAGGATGTCGAACTGACCGCCCGCCCACTATGGATCGAGGAACTGGTGCTGGTCGACCGCCCCGATCCCGATCATGTCGTGCTGGAAATGACCTGCGGCAAGGGTGGCTATGTCCGCTCGATCGCCCGTGATCTGGGGGCGGCGCTGGGCTGCCATGGCCATGTCAAGGCGCTGCGCCGGATCTGGTCGGGACCGTTCGAGGTCGAAGACGGCCTGAGCATCGAGCAAATCGACGAGATGGCGAAAACCCCGGCGCTGGATGACTACCTGCGCCCGCTGGAAGAAGGGTTGGCCGACCTGCCCGAGTTGAAATGCACCCCCGAAGGCGCTACCCGCTTGCGCAACGGCAACCCCGGCATGGTTCTGGCCAACGACGTGGAATACGGCGACGAGGCCTGGGCCTCGTTCGACGGCAAGGCCGTGGCGGTGGGGATCTACAAATCCGGTGAGTTGCACCCCAGCCGGGTGTTCGCCGGTTAGGTCCCGTGCTAAGCGAAGGCGCATGATCACCCGCTCCCACACCAAGGGCGATGCGCCCTCAACAGCTGTCTATTCCGACTGCGAACGCTATCGCTACAGCCTGACCCGCATCTGGGATCCGGCCGGGCGCCGGGCGCTGTTCGTGATGCTGAACCCCTCGACCGCGACCGAGGTGCAGAACGACCCGACCGTCGAGCGTTGCGAGCGGCGCGCGCGGGCCTTGGGGTTCGGGGCGTTCCAAGTGACCAACATCTTTGCCTGGCGCGACACCGACCCGCGCAAGATGCGCGCAGCGGCCGATCCGGTGGGGCCGGAAAACGACGCCGCCATCCTGGCCGGCGTGGACTGGGCCGATCAGGTGATCGCCGCCTGGGGCACCCATGGCGCGCATCTGGATCGCGGCCCGGCGGTCGAGCGCTTGCTGCGCGGCACCGGCCAGCCGCTGTTCCACCTGGGCCTGACCAAGGACGGCCACCCCAAGCACCCGTTGTACATCGCCTATTCGCAGCAACCGCAGTCTTGGGGCCGGTGACCAACGGTTAACCACAGAGGAAGGTAGCCTTTGACCAACGCCCTGATCGGGTGGGATATTTCACACTCGGAGCAATTTCCGCTCGGAGGGTTTCATGTTCCTGTTTGGCCTGCTTGGACTGGCCGCCATCGGCGGCGCCGCCTATGCCATGAGCGATGTCCTCTCGCCCTCGGTAGAGGACGAGACAGACACCGACGTGATCGATGACGAAGAGATCGACGACCTGTCCCAAGGCAACCTGCTCGAGATCGACGACGTGCCCAGCGAGGGCAACCTTGTCGAGCCCATCACGGCAACCGCGACTGACGAAATTGCGCCCGAGGACAGCGCGACGAATGCGGAGGAGACACCCTCTGCCGGCACCGTACTGTCCGACTATGACGGCAACCTGGTCATTGCCGGGACCGAAGGCGACGATGTTCTGGCCGGAGGTACAGGAAATGATCAGATCAACGGATATGGCGGCGACGATACCGTGGAAGGCGGCGACGGGGATGACGTTCTGTTCGGCGATCAGGGCGCAGACAGGCTGACCGGCGGCGCGGGCGACGACACCCTGCACGGGCAGGATGACGACGACACTCTGGATGGCGGCACCGGCGACGACAGGCTGTTTGGCCATTACGGCGACGACAGGCTGACCGGCGGTTCCGGCGCGGACAAGCTTTACGGCGGGCAGGGTGACGACGGCTTGGTCGGTGATGCGGGTGAGGATTCGCTGCAGGGCGGCGATGGCGATGACCACCTGTCCGGCGGCGCGGGCGAGGATGCCCTGTTCGGCGGCGACGGGGACGACACGCTGGACGGGTCCTATGGCGAAGACACCCCGGACACCGATTTTCTGAACGGGGGGGCCGGAGACGACACTATCCTGGCCGGCCCGGGCGACATCGCCACCGGCGGCGCGGGCAGCGACACGTTCATCTTCGACGGCGCCCCGGACGGGCCGGAAGTGACCGTCATGGATTTTGCCCACGGGCAGGACAAGCTGCTGGTGTCCTGGGACCAGCCCGAGGCGCCCGAGATCTCGATCGAACAGGATGCCGACAACCCGGACATGACGCAGGTGCTGGTCAACGGGCAGTTGGTGGCACAGCTGCTCGACGCCGAGGGGCTGACGCTGGACGATATCGAGTTGGTTTCGACCTTGACGAACTCCCAATCCACCGCCACCGGCTGACGGACCAGAATCCCTTTGCCATTTGCGCCAAATGCGCCTATACGCGCCCATCCGCATCGGAATCGGTGCGGTTTTCTCCATGGGCCTGTGCTGGACGACATCCCGGCCTGCGCCATCAACTCTAACCTGTAAAGGAGACCCCGATGTCGATCACTGCCGAAGAAAAAGCACGCGTCATGAAAGAATTCGCAACCAAGGACGGCGACACCGGTTCGCCGGAAGTCCAGGTTGCCATCCTGACCTCGCGCATCAACACCCTGACCGAGCACTTCAAGACCCACAAGAAAGACAACCACGGCCGCCGTGGTCTGCTGAAGATGGTCGCCCAGCGCCGCAAGCTGCTGGACTACCTGAAGGGCAAGAACGAAGCCCGGTATCAGGACCTGATCAAAAAGCTGGGCATCCGCCGCTAAGCGCGGAACACACCGCTTTCAAGTTCGAGACGCCCGCCATTTGGCGGGCGTTTTATTGTCAGAGGAGCACGGTGTTCAGTCCAGCGTATTCTTGTAGACCACACCGTCTTTCATGATCAGGTCGAAGTTTTCGTGTGGGTCGGCAACCAGATCGATGTCTTCTAGCGGGTTGCCATCCACAAGGATCAAATCGGCATAAGCGCCTTCTGTAATCTGGCCCAGCGGTCCTTGCTGATAAGGGTGCCGGGGGCCGGACAATTCCAGCAGTTCGGCATTGGTCGAAGTGGCCATCTGCAAAACCTCGTAAGGAGAGTACCACCGCTGCAGCTTGGCAAGAAACGCCCCCTGCCGCTCGGCCAATTTCGGGTCGAACAGGATGTCGGTCCCGAAGGCGGTTTTGACCCCCACTTCCTTTGCGGTCTTGTAGGTGAAATCGGTGCCGTTGGTCACGTCGATCCACTTCTGTTGGCTGACGGGGTCATCAAAGGAAAACCCGTCTTCGTCATCCAGCAGCGGTTGCACGGACAGCCACACGTCATTGTCACGCATCATTTCCATGGTCTCACGGCTCATGAGGAAGCCATGCTCGATGGATTTCACACCGGCCTCGATCGCGATGCGCGCAGCATCGTCGGTGAAAAGATGAGAGGCAACATAGGTGTTGTAGGTGTCGGCCACTTCGACAAAGGCTTCGATTTCATCCTTTGTGTATTGGCGAACGTCCAGCGGGTCGTATGTGGACGACACACCGCCGCCGCCCGAAATCTTTAGCTGCGTGGCCCCCATACGCATGACTTCTCGAGCCCGCTTGGTGACTTCCGGGACGCCGTCTGCCTGCATCATCAGGCCAACACTGTACCAATACCACAAAGCATCGCCTTCGTTTGTCGGCACCGCCTGATAAGGGCGGTAATCAAAATGCCCGCCCGTCTGCGTGATCGGCGGACCGGACGGCAGGATTCGCGGACCGGGGATTTCGCCGGCGTCGATCATCTTCTTGATGGCGAAGGAATTGCCGCCAACATCACGGACGCTCGTGAAGCCCCGCATCAGAGTGCCTTCGGACCCCAATGCGCCACGGATCGCCACACCCAAAATATCATCGGTCACAACCGAGCTTTGCGGGCTGCAACAATAGAGGGTGTGCTAGTGCACATCGATCAGACCCGGGATCAGGGTGCGCCCACCACCGTCGATCACATTTGCTCCTTCGGCCGAGATCGGGTCTGTTGACACAGCCGCAATCAGGTTACCCTCGATCAGAACATTCGCGTTTTCGATGCGCCCGTCGTTGACGCCATCAAATACATGCACATTGGTGATCAGGGTCTGAGCCGGGTCTTGCTGCGCGGAAACCGAGGTGGCGGCAACCATCGCCACCAAAAGATGAATACGCATAAAGTATCTCCTGTCAAACACCGGCATCTTAGCAAATAATCCGATTTGTACATGCGGAATTTCACTCGAGAAGTTGAAGCCTAACTGAGAAATCGTCAAAACAACCTGAGGGCGCATAGAATGATTGCTCTGATCCTCAATGCCTACCGTCTGCTCAAGGCGATCGTCCGATCCTGGGATGATCCGCATTTTCGGGGTGGGTTGCTGCTGTGTGTGCTTATTCTTCTGTCCGGCACGCTGTTCTACAGCAGTGTCGAGGGCTGGCATTGGGTGGACGCGCTGTATTTCAGCGCGACCACTCTCTCGACGGTCGGGTTCGGCGATCTGTCCCCGGCGACCAAGATCGGCAAGATCTTCACCGTGATCTACATTTTCGTCGGGGTCGGCGTATTCATCGCAATGTTCATTCAATTTGCGAAGGCTTTGTTGCGGCAATGACGCCAGCAACTCCAACCGCAGGGCAATTCGCCCGACTTCCCGGGGCGACCGGACGCGCACAGAAATGACTGCTTACCGTAAGGCTTCGTGTTTTTCGCAGGAGTCCAAGTCCGGGCGGGTTCCGGCGGAAATCCTATCGTTTCATTTTTTGCGGCGAACGAATTCTACCTCGTGACCAAACGACCGGTTGCGCAATATTGCAGTTTCGGTGCGATTTTCGCCGGCCCTCGACCGGCAGGATCAGTCCGAGGCCCCGCCGGTCTTGCGCCGGGCAGCGGCGCGCAGCCGTTCGGCGGCATCCTCGGTCGACGGCGCCGTCTGTGCCAACGGCTCGGCGTCCATCACATCAAGACGGAACGTAGCGCGCATCGGCATCAACCCGTCCACGACGACCATCTGCTGATCGGACGGGTCGATGACAAGCCGACCTGTCAGGCGGACCGGCTCGTGATTGAACGTGGGCACCCAGTCATCGGATAGCCGAACGCGGACCATCTGGTTCGGCGGCGGCGGCGGCATGTGGCTGCACATGCCGCGTTCGGGCACCAGATAAGCCACGGCGCGCCCGTCGGGATCCGGTGGCGCGGGGATCGCAAAGCCCGCCAAGGTCACGGTCTGACCGTCAAGCACGGGATTGCCCTGCGTGGCAGCGCGACGGCGGCGCTCGGTGACCGCTTCGCGTTGGCCTAGCAACCAATCCACATCGATCCCGTCGGCGGCCAGGGCGTCTTCGGTTTCATCCAGCAATTCCTGCCAGTTCTGGCGGTCCTCGGACGTGCCGCGATCCTGTTGCAGACGCCCGCGCAGGCGCACGGCAAACAGCACATCGTCGAACTGTTCGGGGCTGAGGTCGCGATAGGGGTCCTCGAACTGCTGCACCGAGGGGTCGCGCAGGTCGGACCAGTTCAGCGACGCGGGTCCGGCCAAGGTCGCCTGAGCCGCCATCAGCAAGGCTGCCAACGGAGCCAACACTCGTCCGCCTCGCATACCTGTCCCTCCGCTTGGGTCGATCCGACGACAACGGAACGCCTCCTTCCGCTACCCTAGCGCCGCGACCCCGGTGCGTCCATAGCCCCACTTGCCCGTGCGGGCCGGGGCCGTTCGGTTTCTCTTTCAATCCGGCGGATTCTATTGTATGCGCGCAGCATCTGAGACGTTGTGCCCTGACCCCGGCACTCGAAACAAGGATGAATGGGGTCGGCGGCAATGGGGCCGCCACGCAAACGGGAGACCCGGGATGGGCCTGGGAGAGCTCCCTTCTAGGATACGCAAATGTTTGATGTAACGAAGAAATCAATTCAGTGGGGCGAAGAGACGCTAACACTGGAAACCGGCAAGGTTGCCCGTCAGGCCGACGGCAGCGTGATTGCCACCCTGGGCGAAACCAGTGTCATGGCCAACGTGACCTTCGCCAAGGAACAGAAGCCCGGTCAGGACTTTTTCCCGCTGACCGTGCACTATCAGGAAAAATACTATGCTGCCGGCAAGGTGCCGGGTGGCTTCTTCAAGCGCGAGGCGCGTCCGACCGAGAAAGAGACGCTGACCGCGCGCCTGATCGACCGTCCGATCCGCCCGCTGTTCGTTGACGGGTTTAAGAACGAAGTTCTGGTGATGTGCACCGTCCTGAGCCACGATCTGGTCAACGACCCCGACATCGTGGCGATGATCGCCGCCTCGGCCGCTCTGACCATCTCAGGCGCACCGTTCATGGGTCCGATCGCCGGCTGCCGCGTGGGCTACACCAACGGCGAATACGTCCTGAACCCGACCGTTGACGACATGCAGGACCTGCGCCTGAACCCCGAGCAGCGCCTGGACCTGGTTGTTGCCGGCACCAAGGACGCTGTGATGATGGTGGAATCGGAAGCCTACGAGCTGTCCGAAGCCGAGATGCTGGGCGCAGTGACTTTCGCGCATCAGCAGATCCAGCCGGTGATCGACCTGATCATCAGCCTGGCCGAAGAAGCCGCGAAAGAGCCGTTCGAATTCACCCCGCCGGACTATTCCGCGCTGTACGACGCCGTGAAGGCCGCCGGTGAAGAGCAGATGCGCGCCGCATTCGCGATCACCGACAAACAGGAGCGCACCGCAGCCGTGGCCGCCGCGCGCGAGGCCATCAAGGCCGCCCTGACCGAAGAGCAGCTGGAAGACCCGAATCTCGGCTCGGCGATGAAAAAGCTCGAAGCCGGCATCCTGCGCGGCGACGTGGTGAAGGGCGGCAAGCGGATCGACGGTCGTTCGACCACCGATGTGCGCCCGATCGTGGCCGAAACCGGCCTGCTGCCGCGCACCCACGGTTCGGCCCTGTTCACCCGTGGCGAAACTCAGGCGCTGGCCGTGACCACGCTGGGCACCGGTGACGATGAACAGTTCATCGACGCGCTGCACGGCAACTTCAAATCGAACTTCCTGCTGCACTACAACTTCCCGCCCTACTCGGTCGGTGAAGTGGGTCGCGTTGGCCCTCCGGGCCGCCGCGAAGTGGGCCACGGCAAGCTGGCCTGGCGCGCGCTGCAGGCGGTTCTGCCGGCGCCGACCGACTTCCCCTACACCATCCGCGTTGTGTCCGAGATCACCGAGTCGAATGGCTCGTCCTCGATGGCATCGGTCTGCGGCGGCTCGCTGTCGATGATGGATGCGGGCGTTCCGCTCAAGGCGCCGGTGGCCGGTGTGGCCATGGGCCTGATCCTGGAAGAAGACGGCTCTTATGCCGTTCTGACCGACATCCTGGGTGACGAAGACCACCTGGGCGACATGGACTTCAAGGTGGCGGGCACCGAAAACGGCATCACCTCGCTGCAGATGGACATCAAGGTCGCGGGCATCACGCCCGAGATCATGGAGAAGGCCCTGGCCCAGGCCAAGGACGGCCGTCTGCACATCCTGAACGAGATGAGCAAGGCGCTGAGCGAGACCGCCGAGTTCTCGGTCCACGCCCCGCGCATCGAAACCATGCAGATCCCGACCGACAAGATCCGCGAAGTGATCGGTTCGGGCGGTAAGGTGATCCGCGAGATCGTGGAAACCAGCGGCGCCAAGGTCGACATCAACGACGACGGCATCATCAAGATCGCCTCGCCGAACGCCGAAGCCATCCAGAAGGCTTATGACATGATCCATTCGATCGTGGCCGAGCCGGAAGAGGGCAAGATCTATACCGGCAAGGTCGTGAAGATCGTCGATTTCGGCGCCTTCGTGAACTTCTTTGGCAAGCGCGACGGTCTGGTCCACGTGTCCCAGATCGAGAACCGCCGCCTGAACCATCCTTCGGACGTTCTGAAGGAAGGTCAGGAAGTGAAGGTCAAGCTCTTGGGCTTTGACGATCGCGGCAAGGTGCGCCTGTCGATGAAATGCGTCGATCAGGAAACCGGCGAAGAGATCGTGCCCGAGAAGAAGGAAAAGAAAGAGGAAAGCGCGGAATAATCCGCCCTGCCCCTTGCTTGATCCAAGACCCCGGTTCCGGCCGGGGTCTTTTTTGTTCGCCCGGGGCCTTTCCCGGGCCGCGCCCCTGTTTTATGGACGGTACCATGCGATCCTTCGTCATACACATGTCGTCCAGCACCGCGCGCCGCCCGAATGCCGAGAAACTCTGCGCCGAGCTGCCCAATGCCGAACTGATCGAAGCGGTCGACGGGCGGGATCCAGCGCAGATTGCCGGGGTTACACTGCACCCGGGAAACCTGCATCGCCCGCGCTACCCCTTCGCCCTGCGCCCGGCCGAAATCGGCGTGTTCGAAAGCCACCGACGAATCTGGCGCAAGATGGTCGATGAGGGGATCGATCTGGCCATCACCGCCGAGGATGACCTGCGTATCGATCCCGACCGGATGTCAGCGGCGCTGGAACTACTACGCCCGATCGCAACGCCTGACCACTATATCCGTATCCCGGTCAAGCAGCGCGAAACCGCCGCCCAAACCTTGGCCGAGCGCGACGGTTTGCGCCTGATCCTGCCCAAGGTCATCGGCCTGCAATGCTGCTGTCAGGTGGTGGGGCGGAATGCCGCCGAACGCCTACTCGCCGCCACCGACCAGATTGACCGCCCGGTGGACACGTTTTTGCAAATGCACTGGATCACGGGCCAACCCGTCCATGCGCTGTTGGGCAGCGGCAACCGGGAGGTGGCCGGCGAAATCGGCGGCTCGACGATCCAGGCGAAACCGCCTCTGACCGACAAACTGACCCGCGAATTCAAGCGCGCCGCCTACCGAGCACAACTGCATCTGCATCCGCAGCGCGCGCCTGCTTCATCTGGCTGAAAATATCCTCGGGGGAATCGCGCACCTTGGGGCGCGATGGGGGCAGACAGCCCCCGACCCGGTCGCCGTCAGGCCGGCGCCTTGGTCTTGCGCAGATAGGGGAAGATCGTCTCGAACTCGCCGAACTTCTCCTTCGCGTCTTCGTCCGAAACCGAAGGCGGAATGATCACGTCTTCGCCCGGCACCCAGTTGGCCGGGGTGGCCACACCCTTGGCGCTCATCTGCAACCCGTCCAGCGCGCGCAGGATCTCGGCAAAATTGCGGCCCACGGTCATCGGATAGGTCATCGACAGTTTCAGCTGCTTGTCCGGCCCGATGATAAAGACCGAGCGCACCGTTGCACTGTCTGCTGGGGTGCGGCCGTCGGGCAGATATGCCTCGGCCGGCAGCATGTCGAAGGCCTTGGACACTGCCAGTCCGTCATCGGCTATGATCGGAAAGCCGGGGTTGGCCTTGCCATAGGCCTCGATGTCCTTTTTCCACTTCTTGTGGTCCTCGACACCATCGACTGATACGCCGATCACCTTGGTGTTGCGCTTGGCCCATTCATCGTTCAATTGCGCGACGGCCGAAAACTCGGTGGTGCAGACCGGAGTGAAGTCCTTGGGGTGCGAGAACAGGATCGCCCAGCTGTCGCCGATCCAGTCGTGGAACTGGATGGTGCCCTGGTCCGTTTCAGCGGTGAAATTGGGGACGGTATCGTTGATGCGCAAACCCATGATGCATCTCCTTTCCTGTGAAAACCCGAGTCGGTTGGTGCAAACCTAATCACTTTGCCCACAGGTTAAACCATTGATGTGGCACAGCGACAAAAAACGTGCGATCAATAATTTGATCAAATTCCCAGAATTGCCTTGCCCCAAGGGGGCCGCAATGACAGAGTGCCCGAGAAAACCGACCGCGCGGTCGAATGAATGCGGATCAAGAGGACACGCCATGATCGAGAAACGCGACTTTTACATCAACGGCCAGTGGGTCGCCCCCAGCCAGCCCAATGATTTCCATGTGATCGACCCCTCGACCGAGGAGCCCTGCACGGTGATCTCGCTGGGCGGTCAGGCCGATACCGATGCGGCCGTGGCGGCGGCCAAGGCGGCGCTGCCGGGCTGGATGGCCACGCCAGTGGTCGAACGGATCGCGCTGGTGGAAAAGCTGATCGAGATCTACCCCACCCGCGCCGAAGACCTCGCGCAGGCGATGTCGATGGAAATGGGCGCGCCGATCGACATGTCGCGCACCCAGCAGGTGGGCGCCGGGATCTGGCATTTGAAGAATTTCATTCGTGCGGCCAAGAACTTCCAGTTCGAACGCCCCTTGGGCGATCATGCCCCCGGTGACCGGATCATCTATGAGGCGGTCGGCGTGGCCGCGCTGATCACCCCGTGGAACTGGCCGATGAACCAGATCACGCTCAAGGTTGGCGCGGCGGCCATCGCGGGCTGCACCATGGTTCTGAAACCCTCCGAGCAAAGCCCGCTGAACGCGATGATCTTTGCCGAGATGATGCACGAGGCGGGCTTCCCGCCGGGCGTGTTCAACCTTGTGAACGGGGACGGGGCCGGCGTGGGCACTCAGCTTTCGGGCCACCCCGACGTGGACATGGTCAGCTTCACCGGCTCGACCCGCGCGGGCACGGCGATTTCCAAGAATGCCGCCGACACGCTGAAAAAAGTGCATCTGGAACTGGGCGGCAAGGGCGCCAACGTCATCTTTGCCGATGCCGATGACAAGGCGGTCAAGCGCGGCGTGCTACACATGATGAACAACACCGGCCAGAGCTGCAACGCGCCCAGCCGGATGCTGGTGCAGCGCCCGATTTATGATAAGGCGGTGGAAACCGCGGCCGAGGTGGCCAACAAGGTCACCGTGGGCCCGGCGATGCAGGAAGGCCGCCATATCGGCCCCGTCGTGAACGAGCTGCAATGGACCAAGATCCAGGCCCTGATCCAGAAAGGCATCGACGAGGGTGCGCGCTTGGTCGCCGGCGGTCCCGGTCGGCCCGAAGGGTTCAACAAAGGCTACTTCGTGCGCCCCACCGTGTTTGCCGACGCCAACAACCAGATGACCATCGCGCGCGAGGAGATCTTTGGCCCGGTCCTGACAATGATCCCCTTCGATACCGAGGAAGAGGCCATCGAGATCGCCAATGACACGCCCTATGGCCTGACCAACTATGTCCAAACGCAGGATGGCGCCCGCGCCAACCGCATGGCGCGCAAACTGCGCTCGGGCATGGTCGAGATGAACGGCCAGTCGCGCGCCGCCGGTTCGCCATTTGGCGGCATGAAGCAGTCGGGCAACGGACGCGAAGGCGGGGTCTGGGGCCTGGAGGACTTCCTCGAGGTCAAGGCCGTCAGCGGCTGGACTCCGGAATAAACCCGGCACAGGAACGCACAAAATGCGGGGCAAGGCGCGGACAGGCACCTTGCCCCGTTTTCGTCATGCCGGGCGCACCACCAGTTGTGGTTCGCCGTTGGACGTGTGGCGGGTCGACCGACCGTCCCAGCCGATCTGACCACTGACGCGCTGCCTGAATGAGGAGAAGCTGTCAAAGGTCACCACGTCGACCGGAGTGTCGAGCTGCAGCGTGATCCGCCGCTGCGCGCCGTCGCCCAGCATCGTCACGCCGCGGATTTCCCCGGTGAAGGGCTGGCCCAGATAGGTGCCCCGCACGCGGTCTCCGACCTTCAGGTGCAGCCGGTTTCCGGCCAACGCGTGCAACGTGTTCCAGTCGCGCGCGCCGTGCTGATGGGCGATCATCTCAAGCGATTGCGCATGGCTCAGGGCCACACCTGCGCCATGCAGTTTCTCGCGCAGGCGTTTGGCCTGCACTTTCAGCTCGCCCACGGGGGCGATGTTTCGGATCTGTGTCATGTCTTGCCTCGTTTCCAAAAACGGGCGCGAGTATTGGACGGGGCTCGCCTTGCCATCCGCGCGCCGGGAAAGGGCAACAGATGTGGTTTGAACCGGGTTTCACCAAAGCCAAAGGGCCGCGAGCGGCAGGAGACCCGAACCTGCGCGCCTTGTGGCAGGCGCGGGACCCCAAGTCAATCAGGCATCGGCCTGCGCCGCCTCATAGGCCAGCATGGCGCGTTTGACGGGCAACCCCCAGTGATAGCCGCCCAGACCCCCCGATTTGCGCAGCGCGCGGTGGCAGGGGATCAGCCAACTGACCGGGTTGCGGCCCACCGCCGTGCCCACCGCCCGCACCGCCTGCGGTGCACCCACGGCCTGCGCGATCTGGGAATAGGTCGTCACCTGGCCCGAGGGGATCTGCATCAGCGCCTCCCACACCTTGATCTGCAAGGGTGAGCCGATCAGGTACAGCGGCGTTGGCTCCAGGCGGTCGCTGGCCGCGCCGAAGGCCGACAGGACCCATGGGCGCAGGCGCATCGGATCCTCGACATAGTCGGCCATCGGCCAGCGCGACAGCATGTCCTGCATCGCGGCCTCTTCGCCGGTCTCGGCCGCAAAGGCCATGCCGCAGATGCCCTTGGCCGTGCCCATCACCAGCGCCTGGCCAAAGGGGCTGTCGAACCAGTCCCAATAGATGGTCAGCCCCGCGCCCTTGCGGGCGTATTCGCCGGGGCTCATCGCCTCCCATTTCAGGAACAGGTCGTGTAGGCGGCCACTGCCGGACAGGCCGACACTGTGCGCGGTCTCCAGCGTGGTGAACCGCTCGCGCAGCAGCGCCTTGGCATGGCCCAGCGTCAGATATTGTTGGTAGCGTTTCGGCGACACGCCTGTCCAGCGCGAGAACAGGCGCTGGAAATGCGCAGGGCTCATGTCCATCTGGCGGGCCAGTTCTTCCAGCGACAAGGACTCGCCGCCCCGGTCGATCAGCTCGATCGCTCGCCGCATCACGTTGTAGTGGTACCCGGATTCGGATGTTTGGACGTTCATGGCATTCACCTTGCTGTGGCTTGCACCATCCTAGCCGGGCCGGGCCCGACGGGGCGACCCGAAACTTGCGCATTGCCGGTGCAGCGGGCTTTGGGCTTGTCACCCGGCACCGCGGGCGGCATTAAGGCCCGGATGGCAAAGCAGCTTGATTATCACACGATCCGCGAGATCTTTACCCGGTTCCAGCAGGCCGACCCCGAACCCAAGGGCGAGCTGGAGCATGTGAACGCCTATACCCTCGTCGTCGCCGTTGCGCTGTCGGCGCAGGCGACCGATGCGGGCGTCAACAAGGCCACCCGCGCGCTGTTCAAGATCGCCGATACCCCGCAGAAGATGCTCGACCTCGGCGAAGAGGGGCTGATCGAGCACATCAAGACCATCGGCCTGTTCCGGCAGAAGGCCAAGAACGTCATCAAGATGTCGCGCATCCTGGTCGAACAGTACGGCGGCGAGGTGCCCAACTCGCGCGCGGCGCTGCAGTCGCTGCCGGGCGTTGGGCGCAAGACCGCCAACGTGGTTCTGAACATGTGGTGGCGGCACCCGGCGCAGGCGGTCGACACCCATATCTTTCGCGTCGGCAACCGCACCGGCATCTGCCCCGGCAAGGACGTGGACGCCGTGGAACGCGCCATCGAGGACAACATTCCGGTCGATTTCCAGCTGCACGCCCATCACTGGCTGATCCTGCACGGCCGCTATCACTGCAAGGCGCGCAAACCGATGTGCGCCACCTGCATCATCCGCGACCTGTGCCAATTCGAGGACAAGAATCTATGAAAACCTACCAGCTTGTCGGCATCGGCAATGCCGTCGTCGATGTCATCAGCACATGCAACGACGATTTCCTCGAGATGATGGATATCGAGAAGGGCATCATGCAGCTGATCGAGCGCGAACGGGCCGAGCTGCTTTATGCCTCGATGGAGAACCGGGTGCAGACGCCGGGCGGCTCGGTTGCCAACACCATCGCGGGCGCGGGCGCGTTGGGGCTCGACGCGGCCTTCATCGGGCGGGTGCATGACGACCGGCTGGGCCATTTCTATGCCGCCGCGATGAACGAGGACGGGGTGGATTTCGTCAATCCGCCGGTGCAGGATGGCGAGCTGCCGACCTCGCGGTCAATGATCTTCGTCTCGCCCGATGGCGAGCGGTCGATGAACACCTACCTGGGTATTTCCTCGGAGCTGAGTTCCGCCGACGTGCCGCGCGAGGTGGCGGGAAATGCGCAGATCATGTTCCTCGAAGGGTATCTGTTCGACAAGGACAAGGGCAAAACCGCGTTCCTGGAGGCCGCGCGCGACTGCCGCGAGGGCGGCGGCAAGACCGGCATCGCCATTTCCGACCCGTTCTGCGTGGAACGCCATCGCGCCGATTTCCTGTCGCTGATCGAGAACGAGCTGGATTTCGTGATCGGCAACGAGGCCGAGATCAAGTCACTGTTCGAGACCGACGATCTGGAAGAGGCACTGCGGCGCACGGCGGCGATCTGCCCGCTGGTGGTCTGCACCCGCTCGGGCGACGGGGTGACGGTGCTGAGCGGCGAGGGGCGCATCGACGTGCCGGTCGAGAAGATCGTGCCGGTGGACGCCACCGGCGCGGGCGACCAGTTCGCCGCCGGGTTCCTGTTCGGCATGGCGACGGGCCGCGACCTGGAAACCTGCGCCCGCATCGGCAATGTCTGCGCCCGTGAGGTGATCAGCCATATCGGCCCGCGGCCGGATACCAACGTGCTGGAGTTGTTGCGGGAAGAAGGGTTGGTTTGAGGTCAAACCTACCTTTTCGGTTCTTTCGCAATCACAGTGGTCAAGGTGCGTGTCGTTCGGCTTCGGGTGATTCCAATCGCACCAAGAACCAAAGCGCACGCTATGGCTTGGGGCGCCGTGATTGCTTCGCCAAAAGCAACAAATCCGACCACGAACATCGTGGGCAATTCTATGCTTCCGACGACCGCGGTTTGAGAGGCGCCGATCAACGGCGAGCAGATCGTGTAGATGAGCTGAGGCACAAGCGCCGTGACCAGGCCAATTCCGACGATCAAGATCCAGTCGGATTGCCCCTCCGGGAGCAACTGTTGCACATCGGCACTCAGCATCAGCGGAAAGAGCCCAAGAACCGATCCCAAGGAAACCGAGGCTATGCGCGCTAGCGGCGCGATGCGGGACAGCCTGTGGACCAAAACACAAATACCGAAACCAAAGCCGAACGGGGCCGCCAGTGCCACCAATAGAGTTGGTATGTGTTGTGGTGACACGGATGCGGGCGAACCAGCAATGATTGCAGCCAGAACGATAAGGCCAGAAGCGAGCAAGGCGCTCCGCGTGGGTGCATCAGAGAAAAGCGCCCAGGCGATGACCAATGTAAAAACCGGATAGGTCATGTAGAGCACGCCTACGGTTGACGCGGGCAAGGTCTCCAACGCCGTCACGTATCCAATCCACCCAAGTCCCATCACGGCTCCTGCCGAGAGG
The DNA here is from genome assembly GCF_059612985.1 of Ruegeria sp. BHSC043. Lineage (NCBI taxonomy): Bacteria > Pseudomonadati > Pseudomonadota > Alphaproteobacteria > Rhodobacterales > Roseobacteraceae > Ruegeria > Ruegeria sp. BHSC043. The sequence continues at coordinate 162,444 of NZ_JBXWRS010000003.1, forward strand.
CCCCAACAAATCTCGCGCCAAGCTTTGCGGTGCATGACGAGAACGGGCAGCAGCAGAATTGCCGCGACGATGTAGCGGTAGAATGCGACGGCATAAGGCGCGACACCCTGCTGCGTCAGCCCTCTGCTGAAATAGGGCACCAGCCCAAAGCAGATCGACGCGAAAAGAACGCCTGCAACCGCAAGCGCAAAGGGAATAGCCGGTCCGGTTTGTGTCGAGGTCTTTGCCATGACCAAGGCCTAACACAGGTTCGCGAATTTCATAGCAGAGAACCATGGGCTGGGCACTTTGTGCGCAATGCGGAACCCACTCGACCGGGGTCTAGTTCACCCCAAATACCCCCCAAACGCCTCCATCACCCGCTCGTAGACCGCGCGCTTGAATGGCACGATCTCGGCGATCAGGCGGTCGGGGTCCTGCCATTTCCAGCGGGTGAACTCGGGGTGCTCGGTCTGAATGTCGATCTGGTCGTCGGTCCCCAGAAACCGCATCAGGAACCATTTCTGCTGCTGCCCGCGAAAGCGGCCCTTCCAGATGTGGGGCACGATGTCGTGCGGCAGGTCGTAGGGCAGCCAGCCGTCGGTTTCGGCCACGATTTCCACGAGGTCGGGGGTGACGCCGATTTCCTCCTGCAACTCGCGCAGGGCCGCCTCGCGCGCGTCTTCGCCTTCATCCACGCCGCCCTGGGGCATCTGCCAGGCGTCCTCGAACCGGTCGTTGCGCTGGCCGACGAAGATCTGGCCCTGATCGTTCATCAGCATCAGGCCGACGCAGGGGCGGTAGGGCAGCTTGGCGATCTGTTCGGGGGTCATGGGGGTCTCCGGGCTTGATGTCGCCCCATTCCTAATCGGTCGTTGCGTCAGTGCAAGGGTCTGACGCGGCGTTTGGCGTGACATGACCTGCGCGTAAAGCAATGGTGCGCGCAAGCAAGGGAGATTCTGATGACCGACTACCCACACCTGCTGGCCCCGCTGGATCTGGGCTTTACCACATTGAAGAACCGGGTCCTGATGGGCTCGATGCATACCGGGTTGGAGGAAACCGGCGACTGGAACCGGGTGGCCGAGTTCTATGCTGCCCGCGCGCGCGGTGGCGTGGCGCTGATGGTGACGGGCGGCATCGGGCCGAACCTCGAAGGCTCGGTCCTGCCGGGGGCGGCGATGATGACCAGCGACAAGGACGTGGCGAACCATTCGATCGTCACCGACCGGGTGCATCAGGCGGGCGGCAAGATCGCCATGCAGATCCTGCACGCGGGCCGCTATGCCTATGGGCCGAAATGCGTGGCGCCCAGCCCGGTGAAGTCGCCCATCTCGCCCTTCCCGCCGACCGAGCTGGACGAGGACGGCATCGAGAAACAGATCAGCGACATCGTGAACGCCGCCGTGCTGGCGCAGAAGGCGGGCTATGACGGGGTCGAGATCATGGGGTCCGAGGGGTATTTCATCAACCAGTTCCTGGTGACCCATACCAACAAGCGCACCGACCGCTGGGGCGGGTCCTATGAGAACCGGATGCGTCTGCCGCTGGAAATCGTCCGCCGCACCCGCGCGGCGGTGGGTACCGATTTCATCATCATCTACCGGCTGTCGATGATCGACCTTGTGCCGAATGGTTCGACTCATGAAGAAGTGGTGCAGCTAGCGCAAGCGGTCGAAAAGGCCGGGGCCACGATCATCAACACCGGCATCGGCTGGCACGAGGCGCGGATTCCCACAATCGCCACCAGCGTCCCGCGCGCGGCATTTGCCTGGGTGACGAAGAAGCTGATGGGCAAGGTGGGGATTCCGGTCATCACCTCGAACCGGATCAACACGCCCGAAGTGGCCGAGCAGGTGCTGGCCGAGGGCTGCGCCGACATGGTCTCTCTGGCGCGGCCGATGCTGGCGGATGCGGATTTCGTGGCCAAGGCCATGGCCGGCGAGTCGGCCAAGATCGCGCCCTGCATCGCCTGCAACCAGGCCTGTCTGGATCACACCTTCAGCGGCAAGCTGACCTCCTGCCTGGTGAACCCGCGCGCCTGCCACGAGACCGAACTGGTGATCGAAAAGGCCGCCACGCCCAAGCGCGTGGCCATCGTGGGTGCGGGTCCGGCGGGCTTGTCCACGGCGATGACCACCGCCCAGCGCGGCCATGACGTGACCGTGTTCGACAAGGCCGACGAGATCGGCGGCCAGCTGAACATGGCCAAGCAGGTGCCTGGCAAGGAAGAGTTCTGGGGCTTGGTGGACTGGTATCGCACCATGCTGGACGATCTGAGCGTCAAGGTCGAACTGGGCCGCGAGGTTGGCGCCGACGATCTGGCCGGGTTCGACGAGGTGGTGATCGCCACCGGCGTCAACCCGCGCGACCCGCAGATCCCGGGCGAGGACCGCGACAATGTCGTGAACTATATCGACGTGCTGCGCGACAAGGCTCCGGTAGGAAAATCGGTGGCCGTGATCGGCGCGGGCGGCATCGGCTTTGACGTGTCGGAATACCTGCTGGAGGAGGGCCATTCGCCCACCACCGACCTGCCCCTGTGGATGAAGGAATGGGGCGTCGCCGACCCCGAACAACACCGCTCGGGCCTCGCGCCCGAAGGCCCTCAGTCCGAGGCACCCAAGCGGCAGGTCACGCTGCTGCAGCGCAAAAAACAGGCGCATGGCAAGGGGTTGGGCAAGACCACCGGCTGGATCCACCGCGCGACGCTGAAGATGAAGGACGTGAACTTCGTCGGCGGCGTGAACTATGAGCGCATCGATGATGAGGGGCTGCATGTCTCGTTCGGAGAAGAGCGCGCCGACCCGACCGTCATCAAGGCCGATACGATCGTTCTGTGCGCCGGACAGGTGCCCGAGCGGTCGCTGGCCGATGCGCTGATCGAACGCGGGATCACCCCGCATGTGATCGGCGGCGCGGATGTGGCCGCGGAACTGGACGCCAAGCGGGCGATCAACCAAGGCACCCGGCTGGCCGCTGCGCTCTGAGCGCGGCCGTCGGTCACTCCTCGACGGTGATCGTGATCACCTCGGACAAGACCGGCGGGGAGTGCGGCACATGCCCGGCGTCGCCCAGAACCAGTTGCAGCGTATGCGGGCCGGGGGCTAGGTCCAGCGTTACCTCGGTCTGGCCGCCGCCAAAATGCATGTGATGCGCGTCTGACGGCAGGCCATTGGACAGTTCGTCGGCCCCGTCTTCGCCCTGCCCCAGCGGCGGGCGGTCGATCAGCAGGTGATGATGGCCGGTGTTCTCCTTTTCGGTCCCGGCCGGTGCGACCCCCATGCCGCTGAGACCGAAGACGATGGTCACCGGCGACGTCACCGCGTCGCCATCGGATGGATCCACGAAATAGACCTTGGCGTCGGGATTGGATGCGGTTGGCCCTCCGGCCTGCGCGACCGATGCCACAAGGCAGAATATGCACGCGAATATGATCTTCATCATCATCTCCTTGGTCAAGGAATTGCCGATCCCAGCGTAACATGCGCAGGCAAATGCTCCAAAAACCGCCGGAACATCAGGGCGTCAAACGCCCAAGACACCACTGTTTCCGCGTTTCCGAAGCGCAAACGATCCAATTCGAAACCCTGATATTATCCCATGTCTGCCCCGTTTCCGCCCAGATTCAAGGCCATGGTCGGACAACGAACAGAAGACCTGGGGAACGAGAATGGACCGACTGACCGAAATGGAGGCCTTTGCCAATGTGGTGGACCAAGGTGGTTTCACCGATGCGGCCAAGAAGATGGGCATTTCCAAATCAGCCGTGTCAAAGCATGTGTCGAGCCTCGAGGCCCGGCTGGGCGCGCGGCTGCTGAACCGCACGACGCGCCGCGTTTCGCCGACCGAGATCGGGCTGGCCTACTACGACCGCGCCCGCCGTGTGTTGAACGACGCCGGAGAGGCCGACGCGCTGGTGACCTCGATGCAATCGGCGCCGTCGGGCCTGCTGCGGATCTCGGTCGCGACGGATTTCGGCGTGAATCACCTGTCGCCGGTCCTGTCTGAATTCCTGGCCGCCTATCCCGACATCACCGTGAACATGGTATTGAACAACCGCTATGTCGAGCTGATCTCGGAAGGGTTCGACGTGGCCGTCCGCATCGGCGAGCTGGAAGACAGCACCCTGCGCGCCCGCAAGCTGACGGAAACGGTCAAACGCATGGTGGCCGCCCCCAGCTATGTGGAACGCTTTGGGCTGCCCGCAAAGATCGACGATCTGAACGAACACAAGCTGCTGCATTACTCCAGCCAGTCCTCGGGCAATGTCTGGAAACTGACGGCGCCGTCGGGCGAAAAGCGGCAGGTGCGCACGGCCGGATGGCTGAGCGTGAATGACGGGCAGTCGCTGCTGAACGCGGCGATCTCGGGGTTGGGTATCGCCTATCTGCCCAGCTATCTGTATGCGGATGCGCTGAAATCGGGCAAGGTGGTGGACGCTATGCCGTCGCTGCCGGACGAGGTACAGGGCATCTATGCAGTGTACCCGCCGGGCCGGTTTACCCAGCCCAAGGTGCGCGCCTTCATTGATTTTCTTGTCGACTCCTTCGCTGAAAAGGGGCCGATGGACTGGTAATTCTCCCGGTGGCACCTGAACGGCCCGCGCGTCCTGCGTGGGCCATTTTTTTGGCAAGGCTCAGTTGACCAGCAGCACCGCCTCGACCCGGCGGTTCAGTTCGCGGCCTTCCGGGGTGGCGTTCGACGTCAACGGCGCCAGATATCCCACCCCTTGCGCCTGTACCCGATCGGGGGCAACGCCGTGCCGTTCGATCAGGCGGGTTCGCACGGCCTGGGCACGGCGGGTGCTGACATCGATATTCGCCTGCAGGTCTCCGGTGTCGTCGGTGTGGCCGACCAACGCCAGCCGCGCCCCCGGATTGTCCGCCAGATAGGCGGCCAACAAGGCCAACGAGGCAAACGGACCTTCGCCCAGTGCGACGGCGCCGGATTCGAAACTCAAATCATCCAGGATAACATGGCCATCGCGCGTCAGATCGGACAGAAGGCCGCCTGCGCCCTGAACCGTCTCTTCGACCACCAGGGGCGGCGGTTTTGCGCCTTGGGGTGTGACGCGGATCATCTGCAGATACCCATCGGGTGGGCTGCGGCTGACCAGCAGGGTCAGCACTTCTTCGCCGCGCGTCGCGGACAGAAAGCGATAATCGTTGATGGACACGTTCATGTCGGGGGTCGGCACCACCTCGATGGCAAAGCGGAAATCGAAACCGCCGCAGTTGCGGGCCTCGCATTCGAACACGATGTCATAGCCCTGTGCCTTCAGATGGTCACGCAGCGGCGCCAGCAACTGCAGCGTGGTGCTGGACCCCGCCTGCAGGCGCCAGGTGATCCGCTCGACCCGCCCTTCGACCGGACGCACCGGCACCGAGCCGTCGGCAAAAGGCCCGATCGGCATGTCATAGCTGTCCAAGGGGCTGATGCGTTCGCTGACCTGCCGGGCGCTGTCAGGCAGCGTCAGGGTCTGGGCCGCAACCGGCCCGCCCAGCAGCCAGATCAGCAAGGCGGCACGGCGGATCATCGCGACTGGGCGTGGTAGCCGTCATTGGGCTGCATCGCCGTTGCGCTGGCCACCCGGTTGGTCATATTGAAGAACCCGGCCACGTTGGCGATGTCCCAGATGTCGCGATCCGAGAACCCCACGTCGCGCAGGCGCTGGCGGTCGGGCTCCTCGATCTCGGCGCTGGCGGTGGTCATCTTGGCCGCAAAGTCCAGCATCGCACGCTGGCGGTCATCCAGAGGCGCCACACGGTAGTTCATCACCAGCATCTCGCCCAGTTTGGGATCGCCCGACATCTGCCGCACTGCCGCGCCATGCGCCACCAGGCAATAGAAGCAGCGGTTGATCGACGACACTACGACCGCGATCATCTCACGCTCGAGCTTGGAGAGGTTGCTGTCGGCCAGCATCAGGTCGTTGTACATGGCCGTGAAGGCATTCAGCTTGTCGATGTCAAAGGCATAGGCCTTCAGCACGTTGGGAATCATGCCCAGCTTTTCGGTGCAGATGTCAAAGTACTTCTGCGTTTCGGGCGGCAGCGGGTCCACCATCGGCAGGTTCAGCGCGGTGGGCATGTCGGTGTCGGTCACGGCTGTCTTTCTCCTCTCAGACCAGCTGGCGGTAATGGTACTCTCCGACGTGTTCCATCCCCAGAGAGCGGTAGAGCGCGTTGGCCCCCTCATTCGCCTTGGTGCAGATCACGCTAAGGGTATGGGCGCCATTGTCCAGCGCCCAAAAGGCCGCGGCGCGCATCGCCCAGCGGCCCAGCCCCTGCCGGCGATGGGCCGGCACGATCTCGAGCGCATGCAGCATGGCGATGCCGTCGTGGATGGCCACGAAGGCGGTGCCCGCCGGCTGATCGCGGTGGCGCAGCAACAGGCCGGTCTTGGGGCCGGAGGCGCGCTCCATCACCGCAAGGCGTTCGGGGCCGATGCCCCCCTGCGCCCAGATCTCGCGCATGATGGCCAGCGGCTCCCACAGGGTAAAGACGGTGACCGGCGGCACCGGCTGCTCGGTCAGCCGCGCGACCGGGCAGGCATAGATGTTGACCGGATCGAGGATCTCATAGCCCCGCGCGGCCAGCATTTCGTCCAGTGCCTCATCACCCGGGCGCAGGCAAAAGATGCGTTTCTGGCCCATCGCCTGCATGGCCGCCTCGGCCGCGTCGATATCCGGCGGGGTGACCGGGCCGATACGGCTGGCCGCGGACACGCGCGAGCCGCCTCCCAGCCCTTCGCGCAGCAGGAAAGGACCCAGTTGCGTGTACCGCGCGGCGGGCCATGTGCCGTCGACGACGGCGGCCCAGTCGGGCCTCACAGGTCAAGCTCCCTTGCCAGGCGGGTGATGGCGGCGTCGATACGGGCGCCGTCGGTGCCGCGCACCACCACGTTGGCGCCGAACACGCCGTTGATCTGAAACGGGTAGCAACCGATCGACAGGTCGTCGAAATCCTGCGCCAGGGTCGACAGATTGGTGGCGATGTCGCCCTCTCCCCGGTCTACGCGCAGGGTCTGCGACAACAGTGGCTTGCCTCCGGTCAGGGTGGGCAGCACGCTGGCCACCATCGCCCGGAACACCGAGGGCACCCCGGCCATCACGTGGACGTTGCCCAGGGTAAATCCCGGCGCGGTCGAGACCGGGTTGTCGATCAGCGTCGCGCCATCGGGGATGCGCGCCATGCGCAGCCGTGCGGCGTTCAGCTCCAACCCGGCCTGGTCGTAGTGCGCCTGCAGCAGGGCACGGGCATCATCGCGCACGTCAATATGGGCCCCGAAGGCGCAGGCGATGCAATCGGCGGTGATGTCGTCATGGGTCGGGCCGATGCCCCCGCTGGTGAACACATGGTCATAGGCCTGCGACAGCGCCTTGACGGCGGTTTCGATGGCCTCGGCGTCATCGCTGACGATGCGGACCTCTTTCAGGTCAATGCCATGCTTGGTCAATTCCTGCGCCAGAAAGTGCATGTTCGCGTCGCGGGTGCGGCCCGACAGGATTTCATCCCCGATCACCAGCATTGCGGCGGTTGGGTTGGGCATGGCGCGCTCTCCTCTTGATCGACATTTGAGGCAGGTATAGGCCCGGAACCATGCGCTTTCAAACCCCTCTTGTTCCCGCCCGCCTGATCCGCCGCTACAAACGCTTTCTGGCCGATTGCGTACTGGAGGACGGGCGCGAGGTGACGGCCCATTGCGCCAATCCCGGTTCGATGATGGGACTGGCCGAGCCGGGCATGAAAATCTGGCTGGAACCCAATGACGACCCCAGGAAGAAACTGAAATTCGGCTGGCGGCTGGTCGAGCACGAGAACGGCCATTTCACCGGGGTCGATACCTCGGTGCCCAATCGCGCGCTGCGGGCCGCGCTTGAGGCGGGCGAGATCCCCGAACTGGCCGCCTATGGCACCGTCCGGCCCGAGGTGAAATATGGGGCCAGCAGCCGCGTCGATTTCCTGTTGAGCGAGGCGGGGTTGCCGGACGCCTATGTCGAAGTGAAAAGCGTGACCCTGTCGCGCCAGCCCGGTCTGGCCGAATTTCCCGACAGCGTGACCGCACGCGGCACCAAGCATCTGGGCGAACTGGCGGCGATGGTCGAGGCCGGGCACCGGGCCGTGATGCTGTATCTGGTGCAACGCACCGACTGCGCGCGGTTCGCGCTGGCCGCCGATATCGACCCGGCCTATGCGGCGCAATTTGACGCTGCGGCAGCGAAAGGGGTTGAACGGCTGGTCTATGCGACCCAAATCACGCCCAAAGGCGTCTGGATCGGCAACAAACTCTGACGCTCGCGACCGTGCGCCCTCTGGCACTTTCTGCACAAGCAGCGTAAAGAGGGTATCGCGCGCAACAATTGGAGCCCCGCGTTGATGAAGGAACATCGTGGCCGCCTGACGAAGGACGGCATCCGCATTTACGAACAGGCTGACTTTGCCGGCATGCACGCGGCAGGGGCGGTTGCGGCGCGGATTCTGGATGACATCGCCGAGCATGTCTTTCCCGGCCAGACCACGGGCGAGATCGACCGGATCATCACCCGGATGGTCGAGGATGCCGGCGCCAAGTCGGCCACCATCGGCTACAAGGGCTATCAGCACGCCAGCTGCATCAGCGTGAACCACGTGGTCTGCCACGGGATCCCGGGCGAGAAGAAGCTGAAGGATGGCGACATCCTGAACATCGACGTGACGGTGATCGTCGATGGCTGGTTCGGAGACACCAGCCGCATGTATGTGGCAGGCAAGCTGCCGCGCAAGGCCGAGCGGCTGATCCAGGTGACTCATGACGCCCTGTTCAAGGGGATCGAGATGGTCAAGCCGGGCAATACCTTCGGCGATATCGGCCATGCCATCCAAGCTTACGTCGAATCGCACCGCATGAGCGTCGTGCGCGACTTCTGCGGGCATGGGCTGGGCCGGGTGTTCCACGCACCGCCCAACGTGCTGCATTACGGCCGCCCCGGCACCGGCGCGGTTCTGGAAGAGGGCATGTTCTTTACCATCGAGCCGATGGTGAATCTGGGCCGCCCCGAGACCAAGACCCTAGCCGATGACTGGACCGCCGTGACCCGCGACAAGTCGCTGTCGGCGCAGTTCGAACATTCCGTGGGTGTCACCGCGGACGGGGTCGAGATCTTTACCCTGTCGCCGGGCGGCAAGTTCCACCCGACCTACTGATCCTGATCCTGCTGCGCGCGCCATAGGGCGAGCAACAGCGTCTCTTGCCCCCATGGCGTCACCGCGTCCTGGATGAAGACGGGCGCGCGGCGCGATTTGGGTTCGGGTCCGGTCGTGGCCTCGGCGCTTTGCGCGGGAACCAGCGGGAAAATGGGCATGGTGCGGTCCATGTCCCTTAACATAGCACGGCGCGGCCCCGGGTCCAAAAACAGGCGGTTCAGCCCCGCCACATCAGCGAGATATGGGTGTCGCCGTATTTGCGCGCATCGTGCAGCGTGAAGCCCTCGGGCGGGGCCATCGGGGCGTTCTCTTCCCAGACCACCAGCGCATCATCGGCCAGCCAGCCGCCCTTGAGCGCCGCGGCAAGCGCCTTTTGGCCCATTCCCTTGCCATAGGGCGGGTCGAGGAAGATCAGGTCGAACGGCGCGCCGGGATTGTCGCCCAGCCGTGTCGCGTCGCGGCGGATCAGGGCGGTGCGGTCGGCGCTGCGGGTCAGGTCGATATTCTTGCGGATCAGCCCCTGCGCCACCCGCCCATCATCAACCAAGGTGACATGCGCCGCACCGCGCGACAGCGCCTCGAGCCCCAAGGCACCAGTGCCGGCGAACAGGTCCAGCACCCGCAGCCGATCGAAGTCGACAAGGTGGTTCAGCACGTTGAACAGGCTTTCGCGCACCCGGTCGGTGGTGGGGCGCAGATGCGCACCCGCGTCCCCCTTGCCGACCGAGGCCAGCGCCCGGCCCCGGAAATCTCCGGCGATGATCCTCACGCCTTGAGCAGCGGCTTCAGATCCGCTGCGGAATCGGCCACCACTGCCGGATCGGCGGTTTTGCCCGCGTCGATCAGGCGCTTACCGACCATATAGGCGCGCGGGTCGTTCATCGCGTCCACCGCCAGCAACTGATCGCCCCGGTAATACCAGAACGAGGTGGTCGCCCCCTCGCCCTTGCGGGTGACGACGTGGTCATAGCCCGTGTTCAGCCCGGCGATCTGCAGCTTCACGTCATACTGGTCCGACCAGAACCAGGGCGTGGCCACGTAATCCTTGCCCGCGCCCAGCATGTTCTGCGCCACCACCTCAGCCTGGTCGATCGCATTGGGCACGCTTTCCAGACGGATGCGTCGGCCCTTGTAGGGGAACGAGGCACAATCGCCCGCCGCCCAGATATCGGGGGCAGAGGTGCGGCCCTGCACGTCGGTCTTAATGCCGTTCTCGATGGCAAGCCCGGCCATCTCGGCCAGTTCGGTGGCCGGGGTGATGCCCACGCCGACCACCACGAAATCAACCACCAGTTCCGTCCCGTCGCCAAGCACCGCGCCGGTGACCTTGCCATTCTCACCGGTGATCCGCTCCAGCCCGACGCCTTCTCGGATGTCCACGCCATGGGTGCCGTGCAGCGCGCGGAAATAGTCGCTGGTCTCGGGCGCGGCGACACGCTGCAGGATGCGGTCGGCCATCTCGATCAGCGTCACCTGCACGCCGCGCTTGGCACAGACGGCTGCGGCCTCGAGCCCGATATAGCCGCCGCCCACGATCAGCGCCCGAGCGCCTTCGATCACGGCGGGGGCCATCACGTCCACATCGGCCAGCGTGCGCACCACATGCACGCCCTCCAAGTCTCCGCCGATCGCGGCGGGCAGGCAGCGCGGATGCGAACCGGTGGTCAGGGCAAGCTGGTCGTAGGAGATCACCTCGTCGCCGATGGTCACGGTCTTGGCCGCCGGGTCGATCGCCGTCACCTGCTGACCCAGCCGCAGGGTAATGTTGTTTTCGGCATAGAAACTCTCGGGGCGCAGGAACAGCCGTTCCAATTCCATCTCGCCCAGCAGGTAGGCCTTGGACAGCGGCGGGCGCTGATAGGGCAGCACGGGCTCAGCCCCGATCAGGGTGATCGCCCCGTCAAACCCGCCCTTGCGCAGCCCGGCCACCAGTGACGACCCCGCCTGTCCGGCTCCGATCACGACGATATGGCTCATCTGGTCCGCCCCCTGTCGATTTCCCGTGGCTTGTGCCACCCGCCCACCTATATTGCGGCAAGGAGCGAGTTTGCAATTTCAATCGACAGGAGCATGAAGATGATTTCAACCGGCGACACCCTGCCCGAAGCAACCCTGATCCAGATGGGCGAAAACGGACCGGAAGAGGTGCGGCTCTCCAGCAAGGTCAAGGGCCGCAAGGTGGTGATCTTTGCCGTGCCCGGCGCGTTCACCCCCACCTGCCACTCGGCCCATGTCCCCAGCTTCATGCGCACCAAGGACCAGTTCGCGGCCAAGGGCGTTGACGAGATCATCTGCGTGTCGGTCAACGACCCCTTCGTGATGAAGGCCTGGGGCGAGGCCACGGGTGCGACCGCGGCAGGGCTGACCATGCTGGCCGATCCGGCTTCAGAATTCACCAAGGCGATCAGCATGGATTTCGACGCCCCGCCCGCCGGCCTGATCGCGCGCTCCAAGCGCTATGCGATGCTGGTCGAAGACGGCAAGGTCGTGGCGCTGAACCTCGAGGAAAGCCCCGGTGCCTGCGAGATTTCGGCCGGAGAAGGCCTGCTGGCGGTTATCTGACCGCTAAAAGGAAACCCAACCGCAGGTGCCCGCCCGGGCGCCTGCAAATGGCCGGATAAACGGCAAGGAGGATCTTGATGGCCTACATGAAAACACTGGCTGGGATCGGCGCCATGGTCGCTCTGACCGCCTGCGAGGTGCCACAGTCCCCTGTTGTTACCGGCCCCGACGGGCAGGCCCGCATCCAGATCAACACATCGGGTCTGACCTGCTATCAGACGCGCTGCCTCGACATCAATCCGGCCGCGCGCAGCGTTCGGATGGTGGGCAACCGCACCACAGGTATTCCGCGCGAAATAGATGTCAGCGATGGCACCGTGACCCCGGCCGAGTTCCAGCGGCTGGGTGAGGTTGCCCTGCTGGCCGGCGGAATGGGGTCGCGCGGCGACCGCGGCTAAAGCAGGCTGTCCATCTTGCGCGCCAGCTTGGCGTCCTGAGACGACAGGCCGCCCACGTCATGGGTGGTCAGAACCACCTCGACCGTGCGATAGACGTTGGACCATTCGGGGTGGTGGTTCCACTTTTCGGCAAAGATAGCCACCTTGGTCATCCAGCCAAAGGCATCGACGAAATCGTCGAAGATGAAGGTCTTGGTGATCGCGTCGCGGTCCTCGACCATGGTCCAGCCGTTCCTGAACAGCGGGTCCAGCAGCGGGCCGCGGGTCTCGGTGGACAGAAGTTCGCTCATTGCCGTTCCTCCGGGTTGGCTTTTCTGAACGGGCCGTAATCCGTCAGAATCTCGATCTCTTCGCCTACCGCCTGGGCCTCGGCCTGAAGGTACCGCGCCACGGCGTCGGCAAAGCCGGGATCGGCGATCCAGTGCAGGCTGTGCGTGCGCGTGGGCAGATAGCCGCGCGCCAGCTTGTGTTCGCCCTGCGCGCCGGCCTCGACTCGGGCCAGCCCCTGCGCGATGGCAAAGTCGATCGCCCTATAGTAGCACAGTTCGAAATGCAGGCAGGGATGATGTTCGGTGCAGCCCCAATAGCGCCCGAACAAGGTTTCGCGCCCGATGAAGTTCAGCGCGCCGGCCACCGGGTATCCGCCCCGCTCGGCCAGCACCAGCGCCACGTCATCGGCCATGGTTTCGTGAACGATGTCAAAGAATTGCCGCGTCAGATAGGGCGAGCCCCACTTGCGCGCACCGGTATCCTGATAGAAGTCCCAGAACGCGTCCCAGTGTTCGGGGCGCAGATCGGCGCCGGTCAGGGCTCGGATCTCGCCGCCGAAGGCGTTGGCCTGCGCCCTTTCCTTGCGGATGTTCTTGCGCTTGCGCGAGGACAGGGCGGCGAGGAAATCGTCGAAATCGGCATAGCCATCGTTCAGCCAGTGAAACTGCTGCGAGTCGCGCGCCAGTAGGCCCATCTGCTGCCCGGCCAGCGCCTCGGCCTGGGTGCAGAAGGTGACGTGCAGCGAAGACAGGCGGTTGTCGGCGGCCAGTTGCACCGCCCCCTGCACCAGCGCCGACATGGCGATCCCGTCATAGCCGGGCCGTGTCAGGAACCGCCGTCCGGTGGCCGGGGTGAAGGGCACCGCGATCTGCAATTTCGGGTAATACCGCCCGCCCGCGTTTTCATAGGCATGGGCCCAGCTGTGATCGAAGATGTATTCGCCCTGGCTGTGCGACTTGGCATACATCGGCGCGGCCCCGATCAGCAGGCCGTCCAGATAGGCGGTCAGGTATTGCGGCTGCCAGCCTGTGCCCCGCCCGACCGATCCGCTGTCTTCCAGCGCGCGCAGGAACCGGTGCGTGGTGAACGGGTCCAGCGGGCGGGTGCCGTCGGCGGCCTCGGGGCAGGCGCAACTGTCCCATTCGGCCGCCGGGATCTGATCCAGCGTCGACAGAACCCGGATCTCGATCTGTGACTGGTCCATGTGCCCTCCTGCGTCCCCCTGAACTATCTGTGACGCCGGCAGCCGGGTTCAACCCGGAATGGCGGCCAGATAGTTTTCGAAGGTCACGTTGTCGGCCACCTTTCGCGCCTCGGCCTCCTGTTCGGCCGAGCGCACCGTCCAGCACAGGATCGGCACGCCTTGCGCCTTCAACTCGGCGACGCGGGGTCGGGCCAGGTCCTGCACCTCGTGGCTGATGAAGCTGGCGCCAACCCGGTTGAAATCGGGGATGTCGCGCAGGTGGTCGCAGACCTCGGCCGGCAGATGCTCGACTTCGGGCTTGTAGGAACAGGTCGTCAGCCCACGCGGAATCTCCGGCGCCAGCCGGGCCAGCTCGGCCACGGAGTTGGGGTTGAACGACATCAGCGCGACCGGACCGTCATAGGACTTCAGCAGCGCGACCGCATCCCGTTCCAGCCGCCCGTCCACAGGCCCCATCGCACCGTGCTGATCCTTGAACTCGATCAGCAACGGCACGCGGCCCGCCACCAGTTGCAGAACTTCCTCAAGCGAGGGGATCCCCTCGTCCCCGTGCAGCAGCGGAAGGTCTGCGGCCTCGGCCCGGGTGATCTGCTGGATCGCGCCGGACTGGCCGGTCAGGCGCGTCAGGTCATAGTCGTGGAAAACCATGGCATGGCCGTCCGACGTCATCTGCAGGTCAATCTCGATCCCGTAGCCCGCAGCAATGGCGGCCCGGATGGCAGCCCGGCTGTTTTCCGGGCGGGTCTGGCGAATGTCATGCAGCGCCCGATGCGCAATCGGCGCGCCCATGAACACACGAGGCAGAGACGGTGTCATTGGATCTCGAAAATCCCTTCGATCTCAACCGCGACGCCCAGCGGCAGCGACGCGGCGCTGACGGCCGAACGCGAATGGCGGCCGGCTTCGCCCAGCGCCTCGACCAAGAAATCGGACGCGCCGTTGATCACCTGCGGCTGGTCGGTGAAATCGGCGGTCGAGTTCACGAAACCGGTCAGCTTGATCACACGCACCAGCTTGTCGATGTCCCCGCCGCAGGCCGCCTTGACCTGGGCCAGCAGGTTGATGGCACAGACCCGAGCCGCCGCTGCACCGGCCGCGACATCCATGTCGGCGCCCAGCTTGCCGGTGATCAATGCATCGTCCTTCGAGATCTGGCCCGAGACATAAACGATGTTGCCTACCCGCACGAACGGCACGTAATTCGCCGCCGGCGCCGGGGCGTCCGGCAGGGTCACGCCCATGGATTCCAGTTTTGCCGCGATGCTCATGTTCTTGTCCTCAGCTTCCGGTCTGTTTTCGGGACGCTAACCGGGAACGGGATTCGCGAAAAGACGCAAAACCGTCATTTCCCCGCCAGTCTGCGAAACGGCGCGTTTTCTCTTGTCCCCGAGGTGTTGAACGCCGGCCACTTTACCTTGCGGATGTGCGCAGGTAACACGCTAGGAGTTTCATTTCGGGCAGAAAGCAACTATCTGCCGGAGAATTGGGCCGGTGCGAACAGGCCAAGAGTATTGATTGAGTGTCCGGTTGCCTTACATCCGGGCGAACGGGAGTGAATGAGACCGTGTCGAGCCGGATCCGTTTCAGACATGTCGCCCTTGCCGCGTTTTTGGCGGTGCTGTCGGCTTGCGCCAGCCAGCCACAGGATGCCGCGACGCGGGGCGAGGTTTTCGACCCCTACGAAAAAACCAATCGGGGCATACACAAGTTCAACCTGGGCGTGGACCGATTTCTGTTCCGCCCGGCGTCCAAGGGCTATGTCAAGATCGTGCCCGACCCGATGGTGACCAGTTTCAACAACTTCGCCGAGAACATCACCTTGCCCGGGCAGGCCGTCGATTACCTGCTTCAGGGCAATCTGAAACAGTCCGGAAACGCCCTGCTGCGCTTCGTGATCAACTCAACTGTCGGTGGGTTCGGCCTGTCCAAACCGGCGGACGAGCTGAACCTGCCGCAGGTCGATACTGATTTCGGCGAAACCTTGCATGTCTGGGGTTTCGGCGAGGGCGCCTATGTCGAGCTGCCCTTCTACGGCCCGTCCACCACGCGCGACGCGGTCGGCGTGGTGGTGAACCTGTTCACCAACCCGATCGACCTGGCGCCGACCCGCCCAGCCGACAACCTAGGCCTCTATGCCGAGGTCGTGCGCCGTATGGGCGATCGGGGCAGGTTCTCGGACACTGTCGATTCTATCCTCTATGAAAGCGCCGACAGCTATGCGCAGGCGCGCCTGATCTATCTGCAGAACCGCCGGTTCGAACTGGCACGCGACGATGAAGATACCTATCTGGATCTGTACTCGGACCCCTATGCCGACCTTGATGGCGATCCGGCCGCGGACGCCTATCTTGACCCCTACGAGGACCCCTATGCCGAATGACACATTGACCCGCCGCGGTTTCGTCTCCACCGCCCTGGCCGGCGTGGCGGCAGCCACCCTTCCCCTGCCCGCGCTGGCCCTGACCGAGGCATCGGCCAAGGTCTTGGTCGACAGGGTGGTGGCCGAGATCAACCGCGTCATCGAATCGGGCAAATCCGAAAGCGCGATGCTGCGCGATTTCGAGAAGATCTTCGTGCAATACGCCGATGTGCCGATCATGGCGCGCTATGCGCTGGGGGCGGATGCGCGCAGCGCCAGCCAAGCGCAACTGCGCGAATTCACCAAAGCGTTCCAGGGCTATATCTCGCGCAAATATGGCCGCCGGTTCCGCGAGTTCATCGGCGGTCAGGTCACTGTGAAATCGGCCCGCAAGATCAAGGCCGGATACGAGGTGCGCAGCACCGTCAAGCTGCGCGGCGAAGCCCCGTTTGAGGTAACCTTCCTGGTGTCGGACAAATCGGGCCGCGACAAGTTTTACAACATGTTCATCGAAGGGGTGAACCTGCTGCTGACCGAGCGCACCGAGATCGGCGCGATGCTGGATGCCCGCAAGGGTAATCTGGATCAGTTGATCCGCGACCTGAAAACCACCGGCTGACCCCGCCGGACCGAACCGCAAAAACGCCGCGCATCCGATATGCGCGGCATTTTCGTGCCCGAATAAGCGGCTCAGTTCAGCCGCTCGCCCGTGTCCTTGGCGAAATACGACACCTTGCTCATGTCAAAGGCCAGGTTCAGCATCTGCCCGGCCCTGGCGCTGGTTTCGGCATGCAGACGCGCGGTCACTTGTTTGCCGCCCAGTTCCGAAACGACATAGGTGTCCGCCCCCGCCGGCTCGACCATATCGACCAGGCAGGCAGCCTCCTGCACGCCGGCGCCGGCGCGGAACCCGGCCTCGGCGATGTCCTCGGGGCGCAGGCCCAGGATCACCTCTTCAGGCAGGTGCAGATCGCGCGTGTCCGTCAGCACGATCGGATCGCCCCCCGCACGCGCGATTGCGACCTGCGTGCCGGTCCCGTTGCGCTGGACCCGCGCCGGGATCAAATTCATTGCCGGCGACCCCATGAAATCGGCCACGAACAGGTTGGCGGGGCGGTTGTAGATCTCGGCTGGGGTGCCGATCTGCTGCACCACGCCGCCCTTCAACACCACGATCTTGGTGGCCAGGGTCATCGCTTCGATCTGATCATGGGTCACATAGACGATCGAGGCATCCAGCGTCTGATGCAGCTTCTTGATCTCGGTCCGCATCTCGACCCGCAGCTTGGCGTCGAGGTTCGACAACGGTTCGTCGAACAGGAACAGCTTGGGGTCGCGCACCAGCGCCCGGCCCATCGCCACACGTTGCCGCTGGCCACCCGACAATTGGCTGGGGCGACGGTTCAGCAACGGCTCGATCTGCAGAAGCGCGGCGACCTCTTTCAGCTTGGCGTCTTGTGTCGCCTGATCGACCCCGCGCACCTTCATGCCAAAGGTGATGTTCTTGGCCACCGACATGGTCGGGTACAGGGCGTAAGACTGGAACACCATCGCGATGTCGCGGTCCTTGGGGCTGACATGGGTCATGTCCTTGCCGCCGATCGACAGCGTCCCGCCCGAGATCGGCTCGAGCCCGGCGATGCAGTTCAGCAGGGTCGACTTGCCGCAGCCCGACGGCCCGACCAGCACCAGGAAATCGCCCGGTTCGATCGAGATGTTGATGTCCTTGAGAATCTCGGTTGCGCCGTAATTCTTGTACAGTTTTTTGATATCGAGGATGGGAGCCATGGGTTATCCCTTCACGGAACCGGCGGTCAGGCCGCGGATGAAATACTTGCCGGCAACGACATAGACGAGCAGCGTCGGCAACCCCGCGATGATCGCGGCTGCCATGTCGACGTTGTATTCTTTGACGCCGGTGGTTGAGTTGACGATGTTGTTGAGTGCCACGGTCACGGGCTGCGTGCCCGCTTGGCTGAACGAAACGCCGAACAGGAAGTCGTTCCAGATCTGGGTGAACTGCCAGATCACCGTCACCACTATGATGGGCAGCGACAGCGGCAGGAAGATCGACCAAAAGATCCGCAGGAACCCGGCCCCATCCACCCGCGCCGCCTTGGTCAGCTCGGCCGGAATGGTGACATAGTAATTGCGGAAAAACAGCGTGGTGAAGCCCAGCCCATAGATCACGTGGACGAAGATCAGGCCCGGAATGGTGCCCGCAAGCCCCATCAGCCCCAGCAGCCGCGCCATCGGCAGCAGCACAACCTGGAACGGGATGAAGCAGCCAAACAGCATCAGCGAAAAGATGATGTTGGCCCCGCGGAACCGCCACTGCGCCACGACATACCCGTTCAGCGCGCCCAGCAGGGTCGACAGGATCACCGCCGGCACCGCGATCAGCACCGAGTTCCAGAAATAGGGCCGCAACCCTTCGCACTGAATCCCAGTGCAGGCACTGGACCAGGCGGTTTTCCACGCCTCGAGCGTGACGTCGCGGGGCAGTGCGATCAGGCTGCCGGTGCGGATCTCCTCGAGGCTTTTCAGCGAGGTCGTGACCATCACGAACAGCGGCATCAGGTAATACAGCGCGAACAGGCCCAGCAGGACATACAGCAGCCAGCGCAGCGCGGTCTTGCCGGCCGTGCCCTGCGCACGGGTTCGGGGCATCGACAGATCAGTCATTTTTCGCCCTCAGTTCTGAGTAAAGGTAAGGAACCACGATCGCAAAGACGACCAGCATCATGATCATCGCCGACGCCGCCGCCTGGCCGATGTCGCCCCGCGAAAACGCCATGGCGTACATGTAGGTAGCCGGCAGATCGGTGGCATAGCCGGGGCCGCCGCCGGTCAGGGCGATGACCAGGTCAAAACTCTTGATTGCAAGGTGGGCTAGCACGATGAAGGCCGACAGGAAGATCGGCGCCATCGACGGGATGATGATTGCCGTGTAGATCCGCCAGGTGGGGATGCCGTCGACCTGCGCGGCCTTGATGATCTCGCCATCGACCGAGCGCAGCCCGGCCAGGAACAGCGCCATCACGAAGCCCGAGCTTTGCCAGACCGCCGCCATCACGATCGTATAAATCGCGAAATCGGGGTTCACCAGCCAGTCGAAGGTGAAGTTTTCAAACCCCCAGCCCCGAACGGTGGCTTCAATCCCCAGACCGGGGTTCAGGATCCATTTCCACGCGGTGCCGGTGACGATCATCGACAGCGCCATCGGGTACAGGTAGATCGTGCGGATGAACCCTTCGACGCGGATCTTCTGATCCAGCAGGATGGCCAGCGCCAGGCCCAGTACCATCGCGATCACGATGAACAGCGCGCCAAAGATGTACAGGTTGTTGATTGCCGTGTCCCAGCGGGGCGAGTCGAACAGGCGTTCGTATTGCACGAAGCCCTTGATCTCGTATTTCGGCAGCAGTTTCGAGCGGGTCAGCGATACCCAGGCCGTCCATCCGATGAAACCGTAGACAAAGATCAATACGGCAATGAACGAGGGTGCCAGCACCACCTTGGGCAGGTGGTTTTCCAGCCATTCCGACATTTGAGCCTCCGGGGAGAAAGGTGCCCTGCCCGCGCATGGGGGCAGGGCGGGTTGGAGATCAGTAGCTGTTGGCCACTGCGTCAGCCAGTTGTTGCACGGCCTCTTGCGAGGACATGTCCGAGTTGAAATGCGCGGTCACCACGTCGGTGATCGCACCGGCCTGTGACCCGCGCAGCGCCATGCCGTGGGCATAGGACGGCAGCAGCGAGCCGTTTTCGGACGAGGTCGCCATGTCTTCGGCCGAGATGTTGGCGCACATGTCGAATTTGTCCAGCGACACGTCGGTCCGGGCCGGGATCGACCCCTTGTTCAGGTTGAACACTTCCTGGAACTTGGGCGCGACGATCAGCTTGGCCAGCAATTCCTGCCCGGCGCGCTTGTCGTCACCTTCCACGTCAAACATCGCAAAGCTGTCTACGTTATACAGGTATCCGTCGCCGGGGGTCGAGGCGCACAGGAAATCCTTGCCCGGTTCCTTGCCTGCAGCCAGGAATTCGCCCTTGGCCCAGTCGCCCATGATCTGGAAGGCGGCCTCGCCGTTCATGACCATGGCGGTGGCCAGGTTCCAGTCGCGGCCCGAGAAGTTCTCGTCAACGAAACCACGCAGAGTGCGCATCTGGTCGAACACCTTGACCATCGTGTCCGAGGTCAGCGCCTCGGCGTCCAGCTCGACCAGCGCCTTGTTGTAGAACTCGGGGCCGCCAAGGCCCAGAACGACCGTTTCGAACACGGTCGCGTCCTGCCAGGCCTGACCGCCATGGGCCAGCGGGATCACACCCGCGGCCTGCAGCTTCTCGGCGGCGGCGTTGAATTCGTCCCAAGTGGTCGGCATCTCGATGCCATTGGCCGCCAGCACGTCGGCATTGGCCCAGATCCAGTCGACCCGGTGCACGTTCACCGGCGCTGCACACCAGGTGCCCTCGCACTTCATGTGCGCCGCGATCGAAGCGGGCAGAACCTTGTCCCAGCCCTCGGCCTCGGCCACGTTCGAGATGTCGGCCAGAACGCCTTCTTCGTACCATTCCTGGATCGCCGGGCCCTTAAGTTGAACCGCGGTCGGCGCGTTGCCGGCCAGAACCCGGGCGCGCAGCGCGGTCATTGCCGCGTCGCCGCCACCGCCCGCGACGGGCATGTCCGTCCAGGTGCCGCCATTGGCCGCGAATTCCTCCTGCAGAACGGCGACCGACTTGGCCTCGCCCCCCGATGTCCACCAGTGCAGAACTTCGGCCTGCGGCTCGGCCATGACCGAGGACGCGGCCAGAACGGCCAGCGACGACGCCGTGGCGAATGCAAAACGTTTCATGTTCGGTATCCTCCCAGAACCTATGTCATACCGCCGTTTGGGCGGCGATGCCGAATATTACCGGAAACAAACCGTCATCAGGCAACGGAAAATCTGGCCCGAACCCGGCGCCGGAGGCAATTTTTCCCGGCTTTTGTTACAGCATGTTACGTTGATCTTGAATCCGTTGCAGTCCGTTACAATTGAGGGCAGCGTCGTAGGGAAACTCAGGGAGGACGAACGTGAGCATTCCACGTTTGCTGGTTGTCGACGACGATCCGGAGATCCGGTCGATGCTGACCCAGTTCTTTCAGCAGAACGGGTTCATCGCCCTGCCGGCCGCAACCGAGGACCAGGTGCGTGCGCACCTGAAATCGGGCCGCATCGACCTGATCCTGCTGGACGTGATGCTGGGTGACGAGAACGGGGTCGAGATCTGTGCCCGCCTGCGCCGAGAACAGGACGTCCCGATCATCTTCGTGTCGGCCCTGTCGGCCGATCACCAGCGCATGGCCGGCTACGAAGTGGGCGCCGATGACTACATCGCCAAGCCGTTCAA
This sequence comes from Ruegeria sp. BHSC043, assembly GCF_059612985.1. Classification (NCBI taxonomy): domain Bacteria; kingdom Pseudomonadati; phylum Pseudomonadota; class Alphaproteobacteria; order Rhodobacterales; family Roseobacteraceae; genus Ruegeria; species Ruegeria sp. BHSC043. The sequence goes on from NZ_JBXWRS010000003.1 coordinate 183,795, forward strand.
CCCGCAGCTGCTACTGGCGCGCGTGCGGGCGGTGATGCAGCGCGCGCGGCGCACGCCGTCTCTGGCCTATCGCCGGAGGATCCGTACGTTCCGCTTCGGCGGCTGGGTCTATGACGGAAAACGCGACGAGGTGCATGCCCCCGACGGCTATCAAGTGTCTCTTTCGCAGCGGGAAACCGCGCTGCTCAAGGTGCTGTTGGCCAATCCCCACATCCCCCTGACCCGCGACGAGATCGCCGCCGCGCTGGACGTGACCGGCAGCGGCGACAAGCCCGAGGCTCAGGGCCGCGCCATCGATGTTCTGGTCGGGCGTCTGCGCTCCAAGATCGAGGCCAACCCCAAGGATCCCCAGATGCTGCGCACCGCGCGCGGGGTGGGATACGTCTTTGCCTGCGACGTGGCCGTGGAAGACGAGGCATGACCCTGCGCCTGCGCAGTCTCGGCTGGGTCTGGGCCATCAGTGCCTTCGCCGCCGGGCTGCTGGCGGCCGGGCTGTGGTTTGCTTCGGCCCGCAACTGGGACCGTTACCTGACCCGGGCCTACGCGGCCGGGTTTGCCGTCTACGAGAATTTGCGTACCGGGCGCGGCGCCCTGCCTGACATCACGACCACGCCGCTGTCTCCGCAGGCCGCACGGCTGGCAGAGGCCGGCGAGTTCGAACAGCTGCCTGGCCTGCAGGAGCGGCGCTTCGTAACCAACCTGTCGATCCTGACCGACAGTTCCGCGCCGCTGGGTGGGCGCGAATTGACACTGGCCGTGATGTCCGACCGGCTGGTCTATCCGGTGTCCGACATCGTTTCAGGCAGCGATCAGACCGGTCCGCAGAAAATGGGAAACCTGACCCGGCTGCTGGCCACCTATTGCAGCGAACCGGTCCTGATCGCCCGGTACGGCCGCGGTGCTTGGCAGCAGGTGGACGGAACACGGGTCTGGGGGTGCGGTGCCGCGCCGACCGATCTGCGCTTGCCGGCGATCCTGGCGGCGGTCGTAGCCTTGGCCGCTATCCTCACATCGATCGGCAATGCCACCGACAGTTTCGCCCGCTTCGCACAGGCGCTGCGCGACCGGCGCCGGCATGGCGGTCCCCAAAGCTATGACATTGCCGGCCCGGCCGAGCTGCGCGACATCGTCTCGGCCGTGAACGACTATCTTCAGGATGAACGCGCACAGCTGGAAAAACGCGCCACGGTCCTGTCGGGGGTCAGCCACGATCTGGGCACCCCTGCCGCGCGGGTGCGGCTGCGCGCGGCCTTGATCCCCGACCCCGACCTGCGCGAAAAGCTGGAATCGGACGTCGACCAGATGACCGGGATGATCGAAAGCGTGCTGACCTATACCCGGTCGGAGTTGAGCGTCGAGGAACCGCGGCAGATCTCACTGACCTCGCTGGTCGAGTCGCTGGTGGCCGATTACCAGGACATGGACCTGCCGGTGAATCTGCAGCAGATCGCCCCGGTCGAAGTCGAAGGCGCCTCCTCTTTATTCATGTCCCGGCGCGGCCACGCCAGCCTGCCGGAGAGCCGGCGCATCCTGGTGATGGCCCGCCCGATCTCGCTGCGGCGGGCGCTGACCAACCTGATCGACAACGCGCTGAAATACGGTCGGCACGCCAGGGTTGCGCTGGAGACCGATGCCGAAACCGCCACGGTCATCGTCGAGGACAAGGGCACCGACCTGACGGTCACCGATATCGAGGCGCTGATGGCCCCTTTCCGGCGCGGGTCCAACACCGGCTCGTCGGACGGGTTCGGCCTTGGCCTGACCATCGTCGCGACCGTGGCCGAACAACACGGCGGCTCCCTGCGGTTCGAGGCCGGCGAACAGGGGTTGCGCGCCCGGTTCACGATCCTGAGGTGACGCTCCGCCTCACGAGTAGCTGCGCACCAGCGCTCCCGCGATCAACGACCACCCGTCGGCGATGACGAAGAACGCCAGCTTGAACGGAAGCGACACCGTAGCCGGGGGAACCATCATCATACCCATCGACATCAGCACCGCGGCTACCACCAGATCGATGATCAGGAACGGCAGGAAGATCAGGAACCCGATCTGAAACGCGCGGGCGATCTCGGACAGCATGAAGGACGGCATCAGCACCGACAGAGGCGCCTGCGGCGACAGCTCCAACGTTTCGCCATTCGGCCGCAGGGCAGCCATCGCCCGGAACGTATCGGCATCCAGCCGCGCGGCCATAAACTCGCGAAACGGCACCAGCGCACGCTCCAACGCAGGCTCGACGTCCATCGTTTCCTCGACCATCGGCCGGATTCCGGTGTCCCAGGCCTGGGTGAAAACCGGTTCCATGATGAAATAGGTCAGGAACATCGCCAGGCTGACGATCAGCATGTTGGGCGGCGACTGTTGCAGCCCGATCCCCTGCCGCAGAATTGCCAAAACCGTCACGAGAAACGGAAAACAGGTGACCATGATCGCCAGCCCGGGCGCCAGGCTGAGCACGGTGATCAGAAGAATCAACTGGATCGTGCGCGCCGATATCGAGCCGCCCTCGCCCAGAGACAGCGACAGCTCCTGGGCCGAAGCCAGTGCCGGCGCCAGCAACACCGCCGCGAGGATCAGCCAGAATCCGCCGCGCATCATCCCAGCCCGGTCTTGAAATCCGATATCTCGGTCAGGCGCACGGCAAGCTGGCCGGCATGCTCCCCCTCCATCTCTTCCAGCAGACCACGCGCAACCAGTTGATCGCCGACATACAGGTCGACCGGATCCTCGACACGTTTGTCCAGCGCCAGAACCGCGTTTTCGCCCATGTTCAGCAGGTCGCGAACCAACGGACGCGCCCGGCCGACCGAGACGGTCACTTCGATCGGCACCGTCTCGAACGGGTTGTATTTTTCCGGTTTGGGGGGCTGGTTTTCACTCATTTGACAAAGCCTCTTTTGCCTCGAATACATACGCGTTGAACGCTGCGGCGATCGCCTCCAACAGCGCCGCGCAATCGACCTCGGCTCGGGCCGTGCCGACCTGCAACCGCGCCTGTCCAGGCTGCAGTGCCGGGTCCTCGACCACCTTGGGTGCGGGGTCGATGCCGCCGGGCAACAGCGCCGAGACGTCCTCGGCCGCGCCCGGAGGCACGACCAGGTGCACCGGCTGGGCGACCTGTTCACGTGACAGTTCGCACAACTGTTCGACTACGCGCGCGGCAAAACCCTGATCGATGGCCTGCGGCAGAACCACCTGCACGAGCGACTGGAACATCGGCTCGAGCGACAAGGTCATGCGGGTCAACGCCTCGTGATAGCTGAAAGACAGGTCCGCGAAGGCGGCGCGCAACTCTTCGGTCAGGGCAGCCCGGCCCTGTCCCTGAGCCTGCAACGCGTCCTCCCAGCCGGCCCCGTATCCCTTTTCAAAGGCTGCGAACCGTTCTTCCTCCAACGCTTCCTCGTCCAGAAGGCGCATCGGGGCGCCTTCGGCCTGGGCGGTGAAATCCTCGAGCAGATGGGCTATCGACATCACACCTTCTCCTCGCTTTCCTCAAGCCAGCTGCGCAGGATTTCGACCGTTTCCTCCTGCTTGTCGCCGATCATGCTGCGCAGACGCGCGACCGCATCCTCGGACGTGGCTTGCGCAATTGCGGGGACCGCGCCTTGGTCGGCGGCCGGGGCAAGCGGCGCGAAATCCTGATCCTGGCCGTCGGCGATCTCGCCGACCAGATATTGGGCATCCGGTGCCGTCGACCGCTCGGCCGCCGGCGGCAATGCCGCGACCGGAGCGGTGGTCAGGATCGGACGGATCACGAACAGCCCCATCACCAGCGACACGATCGCCAATACCGCCATCTGGATCAACGACATCGTGTCCAGATGAATGTTCTGCCAGATCGAGGCCGTGGCCAGGGTTCCCTGCGGCTCCACCTGCGGCAATTCCATCGACTTGAGCGTGATCACGTCCCCGCGTTCGGCATCGAAGCCGACCGCCGAGGCCACCAGTTCGCGCAGGGCCTCAAGCTCGGTGTCGGGCATCGGATGGAACACCGACGCTCCCGACGCATCCACCGTGCGCGTGCCGTTTACCATGACCGCCACGGTCAGGCGCTTGATCGCCCCCGGGGCGCGATGCACTTCCAATTCGGTCTCGGACACCTCGTAGTTCACACGCTCGCGGGTCTGGGTCGCGGTCGAGTTCGATTCGTCCCCGCCGGCGGCATCGCCATCCGGCAGGTTCGACGCCACGGTGACGTCCGAAGACTGGTTGCGCGAGCTGTCCGAGCGTTCCTCGATATCGGTGCTGATGGCAACGCGGCCCTTGGGATCGAACCGCCGCTCGCGGATCGACTCGGTCTCGGTCACGGTATCGACGCTCACCTCGACCACGGCATTTCCGGGCCCGACACGCGCCTCGACTAGGCGCAACACCCGCTCGCGCAGCTGCTTGGCCTTGTCGTCGGCCGTATCGGCAGCGACCGTGGCCTCTTGCGGGCCGACGACCGCGCCGTTGGAATCGATCACCGCAACATCCTCGGGCGCCAATCCGGTCACCGCCGAGGCGACCAGGAATCGGATTGCCTTGGCCTGCTCGGCCGTCACCCGGGCGCCAGCCGGCACAAGATAGACCGAGGCCGTGGGGGCGACCGACCGCTGGAACGGGTTGGACGACCCGTTCGCGATATGCACCCGCGCCTGGCTGACATGGGGACTGCTGACGATGGTGCGGGCCAGTTCACCCTCTTTCGCGCGCCAATAGGCGGCGTCAAACATCTGCGACGTGGTGCCGAACCCGCTGAGCGAATCGAGCAGTTCATAGCCCCGATTGCCATTGGCCGGCAGGCCCTCGGACGCCAGCGTCATGCGCAGTTCATCCCGCTGGGAGGCTGGCACATAGATCGAACCGCCCCGGATCTCATATGCGACGCCGCGTTGATCCAGTGCGCGAACGATGTCGCCCGCCGCGCCGCTTTCCAGCCCGGCATACAACAGGGTCATCGATGGAGAAGTCACCAGCCGCGACATGGCCAGCACACTCAGGAATACCAGGATCGCGGCGCCCGCCACGATGATTTGCTTGCGCCTGTCCAAACTTGCCCAGACAGTTCCGATCTGCTGCACGCTCACCTCCGACTCGCCGACATTCTGTGCGGCTCGTCCCTTGTTTGGACGATTGCCCTTAACAATCGGTTAGTCCCTGCAGGGTTATGACGGTGTCCGAACGCAAGAATGAGGACGCCATGACGGACGCGACTGCAGAACAGGCAGAAGTCCCTGAAAAATCGGGTAAAGCAGGGCTGATCGTTGGGCTCGTGCTGGCCTTGGCTGGCGCTGCCGGCGGGTACTTTATGACCAGTTCAGGGCTGTTGCCGCTGGGCCGAGATTCGCATGAAGAAACGGCGGAAAAGTCCCCCGCCGGCCATGCGGCGCCGAACGTTCAGTTCATCGACCTGCCGGAGGTCATCGTTGCGGTAACCACCGGCGATTCGCGGCACCTGAAATTCCATGCTCAGCTCGAGGTCGAGGCCGGATATGCCTCGGAAGTCGAGGCGATGAAACCCCGAATCGTGGATGTCATGAACAGCTATCTGCGCGCAGTCGATCTGTCGGACCTCGAGGACTCGCTGGCGTTGGTGCGGATTCGCGGCCACTTGCTGCGGCGCATCGGCATGGTCGTGGGCGAGGGCCGGGTGCGTGACGTTCTGGTCATGGAATTCGTGTTGAACTAGGAGGCGAAATTGGAGCTGATTGCGGACATTCTTCTGGCGGCAGGCGCGCTTGGGGCGGGCTTGTACTGTTTCGTTCTGGCCCGGCGACTCAAGCGGTTCACCGACCTTGAGAAAGGGGTCGGCGGGGCGGTTTCCGTGCTGTCCGCCCAGGCGGAAGAGCTGAGAAAATCCCTGGACGCTGCGCGAGCGGCCTCGGATCAGTCTGGGCAGCGACTGCAAGGCCTGACCGAACGCGCGGAATCGGTTGCCAAACGGCTAGAGCTGATCATGGCCTCGATGCACGATGTGGTGCCCGCGACTGGCTCGGATACCGAAAAAAAGAACGAACCGCCGCAACCTGACGACCTGGTTCGACCTGACGAACCGCCCACGGCACCGGCCGAACCAGAATTCAACGAGTCCGAAGCGGGCGTAGCCGACGCAGGAAGCGGCGAAACAGAAAATGGTGCGAGCGCAGGTGAAGAGACAGCGAAAGACGCCTCGGGCGAAGGTGATACCGAGCCGAACGACGAGCCTGACGCAAGGGGCGGTTCGGAGAAGGGCGCCGAGGAGGCAAAGGCGATGCCCAAAGGCGTCCTGTTCTTCCGTCATACGACTCAACGCGGCGAGGCGCGACAATGACCTCCGCCCCGCAACACGCGCAACCGCGGGAGCGCGGAGGGGTATTGACCCTGATCTCCGCCTTGATGATCGGGTCCGCCGTCATCCGATTGGGGCTTGAGGCGGGGCCCGCCCTTGCCCGCGCACCCAAAGCTGCGGCCGAGCACCACGATCCACAACCCCAAGCCTCGGACTTGAACGCGCTTCTGGCCGAGCTGTCGCAACGGGAAACCGCGCTCCGACAGCGGGAGAACATGCTGCGCGAGAAGGAAAAGGTAGTCGAGATCGCGGAAAAGACGATCTCACAGCGCCTCGCCGATCTGCGTAAGGCCGAAGAGTCGCTGCGGGAAACTCTGGCCGTTGCCGACCAGGCGGCCGAGCGGGATCTGGCGCGTCTGACCGATGTCTACCAGAACATGAAGCCGAAGGATGCCGCAAAGTTGTTCGAAACGATGGACCCTGTATTCGCCGCGGGTTTCCTGGCGCGCATGCCCTCGGATACGGCCGCCGGCATCATGGCCGGGCTGAACCCTCAGGTGGCCTATACGATCAGTGTCGTCTTGGCAGGCCGCAATGCCAACGCACCTACGGAGTAGGCCGTTGCCCCACCACTCCAAATGTCGCCCTGTCGGAGAGCAAGCATGATTGGAATTCTTGGTATTGTCGTCATTTTCGCGATGGTTTTCGGCGGTTATCTTGCCGCCGGCGGCAAGATGGCCATCATCCTGAAATCCCTGCCTTTCGAGATGATGATGATCGGTGGGGCCGCTGTCGGCGCTTTCCTGATCAGCAACGACATGTCCGCGGTCAAGCATACGGTCAAGGATCTGGGAAAGGTGTTCAAGGGCCCAAAATGGAAACCCGAAGACTATCGGGACCTGTTGTGCCTTTTGTTTTCACTGATCCGGCTGGCCCGGTCCAACCCGGTCGAGGTCGAGGGGCATATCGAGGATCCGGAAAACTCCTCTCTGTTCGCGGCGTATCCCAAGATTCAGGCCGACAAGGAAGCCGTCGACCTGATCTGCGACACCTTGCGGTCTGCGGCGATGAACTATGATGACCCGCACCAGGTCGAAGAGGTTCTGGAGAAACGCATGGAAGCCAATTTTCAACATGCCATGCATTCCAGCCACGCTCTTCAGACGGTTGCCGACGGCCTGCCGGCCTTGGGAATCGTTGCTGCGGTTCTGGGTGTGATCAAGACCATGGGGTCGATCGACCAGCCGCCGGAGGTTCTGGGCAAGTTGATCGGGGGCGCATTGGTCGGGACCTTCCTGGGGGTGTTTTTGGCTTATGGCCTAGTCGGCCCGTTCGCCGGAAAGCTGAAAGCGGTCGTCGAGGAAGACAACCATTTCTACCAACTGATCAAGGAAGTTCTGGTCGCCAACCTTCACAACCACAACGCGGCGATGTGTATCGAGGTCGGACGGCAGAACACGCCGACCCACAACCGGCCGAATTTCACCGAACTGGAAGAAGCGCTAAAGGAAATCAAGCAGGCGGCGGCATGATGCGAAGGCTGGCTCTGGTATTTGCTTTTCTGGGGGCCGCGACCGGAGGAGCAGCGGCGCAAACCACCATTCCGGTGCGATCGGGCGAACATGACGGCTATACCCGGCTGGTCGTGCAGGTTCCGAGCGGAACCTCCTGGCGGCTGACACATCGCAAGAAGGGGGCCACCCTTTCGCTGGCCCTGACCGACGTGGTGTTCGACATGAAATCGGTATTTACACGCCTGTCGGGCAACCGGCTTTCGGGCCTCACGCAAGCGCAGCCGGGCGCGCCGCTGGAAATGGAATTCGGCTGCGAATGTGCGGCAACCGCTTTTCTGTTCAAGGACACGATGGTCGTGGTGGACATCGCTCCGGGGAAGGCGCTGCCCTTGCCCGATCTCGATATCCCGCCACCGGTTCTTCCCCGCGTGGACCAGGCGACACCGGCCAAAGACCTGCCTTTGAGCCATCTGGCCGAACCTTTACTGCGCCTGAGCCGGCAAGACATCGAAGACCGTCTAGCCACCCGCTTCCTGCAGAGTGCCGACCGCGAGATCGTCGATCTCGACCTGTCGGGCGTCGGGCCGCGCGCCTCGACGCCGCCTCCGCCGACTTTGCTTGGGTCCGACCTGTCACCAAACCTGGCGATAACCTCGGTTTTGGACGAGTTGGGCTTCATGGCGAATTTGCCATTGCCAATTCTGGAACCTGGGCCGGCCTGCATCTCGGACGCCGCATTGGACTTCGAGTCCTGGACAGATGGCCGTCCGTTCCATCAGCAGGTGGCAGACCTACGCCGCGCCCTGTTCCAAGAGTTCGATCGCATCGATCCAGACGCCGTGATCAGGCTTGCCGAGGTCCTGACCTATTTCGGCTTCGGAGCCGAAGCGGTACAAACGTTGGGCCTGCTCTCCCAGGTTCCCGAGGAAGCAGAGTGGGTTGCCGGCATTGCGACGGTCATCGATGCGCTTCCATCCGACGGGCCGCCACCATTCGAGGGGTTGCAACGTTGTGACGGTGCAATAGCGCTTTGGGCCGCGCTCGCCCAAGGAGAGTTGCAGCCCGAGGCTCGGCCGGAAACAGTCGAGCAATCGTTCCAACGGTTGCCCGAACATCTGCGGCGCCATCTTGGTCCCAGATTGGCGCAGGTCTTCACGAAGGCCGAAGAACTGGAGGCTGCCCGCAGGATTCTGCGCTCGGTGGAGCGCATCGAGCCAGAAGTCAGCGCCGAAACCAACTTGGCAAAGGCCCAAGTCGCCTCAGCCGCGGAAGACGCGCAAAGCAGCAGAACGTTGCTGAGCAGGGTGATCGAGGATCCCAAGGCGCGGGTCGAAGCTCCGTTGGCTCTGGCAAGGCTGATCGAGCAGCAATGGGCCGACCGTGGCGCGATCACCCAAAGACAGCTGGACCTTGCCGGGGCCTATGCCGTTGAACTGAAGAACTCGGAACTCGGGCCCGTCATGGCTCGCAGCCATGCCGTAGCGCTGAGCCTGTTCAACGAGTTTGAACCGGCATTCCGGCTTTCCTCGGCTCATGTGGGGGACGCCGATTGGGATGGCACTCAGAACCGTATCCTGCAGTTGATGGCAGAACGGGCGGATGACGGTACTTTCGTCCGCATGACCTTCGCGATGGATCCGTCGCTGGTTCAACGCCTCAGCACCGACACCGCCCTGGCCCTGGCCGAGCGATATGCCGATCTGGGTTTTTCCTCGCAAGTCCGGCGGCTGGTCGACAAAGGGCAAGACCGGACCCGCCAGCGCGACCGAGCATGGCTGCGCGCCCGCGTCGCGATGATGGAAGGCCAGCCGCGACAGGCGCTGGAAGAACTGGCAGACGACCGATCCGAGCGGACCCAGCGTCTGCGGGCCGCGGCACTGACCGAGCTGGGCGAATTTGAGGAAGCCGCAGGGATCCTGACCGAGTTGGGAGAGGATGTCGAGGCCGCCCGGCTGTCGTGGTTTGCGGGTTCGCCAAGGGCGCAGATCAACCTTTCGGACGGTCGAGTGGGCCGGTTGATGGCCTTGAGCGCTGAACTGGATAACGCGGCGGAACGGTCACCGGAATCGCCCTTGAAGGACGCGCGGGAACTGTTGGAGACCAGCACCGGAACGCGCGAAAAAATCCGAGATCTGCTGGCTCTTGTCGAAACGGACGCAGAATGACGACCTTGAACCGACCATGGGCGTCGCGCCGAGGCTTGCAAAGTTCGTCCGCCAGCTCAAGATGGGCTGACCGAAATACAAACCCATGAGACAGGCCCCGAACCGGCCTGTCAGGTCTGGACGAAATGCGCAGTTTTCTGGCCATTCCCGCAACGCCGGATCTGGTGCGGTTCTGCCGCGTCCTACAATCCGGCTTTTCCGGAGGTCGCCCGGTTGTGGCAGAGAATCTGCATGTCACACTGGCTTTTCTGGGGGACACGCCGGAAGAACAACTTTCCGTTCTGCATGTCGAATTGGAGCGCGTTCAGCACCCTGCCTATTGCATCCGGTTCGACGGTTTGGGAATGTTTGGAAACACCATACACTTGGCCGTTGCGAAAAACCCGTCCTTGCAGGAATTGCAGACGAAAACTCTGCAACTGGCGCGAAGGGCGGGCATCGACGTACCGCGGCGCAGATTTCGGCCGCACATCACCATCCAGCGCGGCGCGAATCCGGCTCTGCTCAAGGGTTTTTCCGGGTTCTTGCCGGATGCGCCAGACATGCCGGTAGACCGGTTCGCGCTTTTCTCCTCGACCCTGACTCCGCAGGGATCGCGGTATGATCGGCTTGCCGACTATCCCCTGCTGCCCGACACCTGACATCGGGCGGGGCGGGCGTTACCGGTCAAGGCCCGGGTAGAGAAAGCTGGCAACTCGGTCGAACAGCGCATCGGGGTCGACCAGGTCGAGAACAGCCTCGGCCAGCGTCTTGGCATCGCCCCCCATCTGCGGCGTCGCGAATTCCAGGAATTTGCCAATGACATCCTGGCGCGACATCGGCGCTTCGGGGCCACCCCGGGCATGCGTGTCCCCCGAGTGCAACAACCGGCCGTCGCGTGTCGTGACCGAGACGTCCGCCCAGCGTCCGGCTGGAAACCGGGCCGAGTGCCGATCGCATGTTCGAACCGAAATTCGTGACATGAACCCGACCACGTCCGTGTCAGCTAGCCCCGACCCCATCAAGTGTTCCACTCCGATCCGGCCGTGCACCGCTTGCACCGCAACGGCGAAGGGCAGCGAGTACTGAGCCTGAGACGTCGTCTGCGGCACGCCGGAAAACAGCTGGCATGCCTCATGAAAGGTATTGATATCAACATGGGCGATCCGGTCATGGGTCAGACCGTGCGTGTGCATCACCGTGCGCAGCCCGTCTATGGCGGCATGGGCCCAGCGGCAGATCGGATAGGGTTTCACATATTGATGTTCCATCTGCCAAAACGTGCCGAGGTCCTGCCAATAGGGTGCGGCGCGGTCCTCCTCGATGGTGATGGCAGGGGCGCCGGTAAAGCCGCGCTCGGCCAGAATTGCCGCCGACATTCCCACCAGCGCGCCCCAGCCCGAGCCGTCATGCAGCATGGTTGGGTTGGCGATCTCGCGCATCATCTGGCTGCGGGGGCCGTGATATTCGGCAATGCCAAGGCCTTGGCGCAACTGGTCGGATGAATGGCCCCGCAAGCGGGCCGCCATCGCCGCGACGCCCAGTGCGTTCCACGCCCCCGAGGTGTGATAGTCACTGACGGTGGCGTGCAACGTGATACCCGCGCGGCCCGCGATTTCGTAGCCGGTGATGACGGCCGCCAAGGCATCGGGTCCGGACAGGTCAGGGCAGTGCTCGGCCAATGCGCACAGCGCGGGTATTGCCACGACACCGATATGCCCCTTGGTCGGGTTGTAGCCGTCGTGCCCGTCGAGATTGTCAGTCTGCGTGGCGGCCGCGTAAGCTGCACCCGCCAGACTGACCCGGCGCCCATCGCACAGCATCCGCGCCGAGAACGCATGATCGGTCGTTCCGTACAGCAATGCCGCAGTGTCGCGGGCGATAACACCGGCCTCCATCGGGGTCGAGGCAATCACGATGCCCAAAGTATCCAGCAGCATCAGGGCCGCCGCTTCGCGCGCGCTGTCGGGCATTTTATCCGCCGGGCGGTTTAGAACAAACTCGGCAACGCGGGCAAAGGTTTCGGTCACTTGGCGCCCTCCATCACCGGTTTTTGGTCACGCAATCGCAAGCCCTTGGGGTCGAACGGAGGCGCATGCAAGATCCGTGCCCTGTGCGGCTTGCCCAGGATGAAGACATACACCTCGTCACCCGGCTGGGCGACATCAGGGTTGGCGTATCCGATGGCCAGCGACTTGCCGACCGTGTAGCCATAGGCACCCGAGGTGACGCGCCCGACGGGCGTACCATCTGGGGTAAAGATCGGCTCGCCCCCGCTGGCATCGGCATCGTGCGTGATATTGACCTCGAAAATCGACAACACCTCGCGCGCGGGATTGTCCTTGATCGCCAGCCAGGCCGCCTTGTGCAGGAAATCCTTGTCTGGCTTGATCAACCCATCCAGACCGACCTCGTGCGGCCAGTACTCCTGAGAATACTCACGACCCCACGAGCCATAACCCTTTTCGATCCGCAATGCGCCCAGAGCCCGGCTGCCGACCGGCCCACCACCGCAGGCATGGGCCGCGTCCAGAAGCGCAGTATAGAGTCTGACTTGGTCGCTTTCGGCGCAGTGCAGCTCCCACCCCAGATCGCCGGTAAAGCTGACGCGGATCGCCAGGCAAGTGACCCCGGCAACCTCGATCGTGGCCGTGCGCATGAAGCGGAACGCCTCATTCGACAGGTCGGCGTTGGTCAGCCGTTGCAAGGCCTCGCGCGATTTCGGGCCAGCGACGTTGAAGCCTGCGATGCGGTTGGTGGCGACTTCGAAGGTGGTGCCCTCGGGCAGGTCCACCATGTTGAAGAACCGCTGATGATAGCGTTCGGCCATGCCCGAGCCGATCATCATGTATTCGTCCTCGGCGGTCTTGGTGATGGTGAAATCCCCCGCCACGCCACCGCGCACCGAGATCATCGGGGTCAGGCACGAACGTCCCACCTCGGTCGGAACTCGGTTGGCCACCAGCCGGTCGAGCCAGTCATGCGCGCCCGGCCCCTTGATGACGTAGTTGGCAAAGTTCGAGATGTCGATCACGCCCACGCTTTCACGCAGCATCCGGGCCTCCTGGCCCACCGGTTCGAACCAGTTTTGGCGGGTGAAGCCGGTGGTCTCGACCGTTCCGGGCCGGTCGGCGAACCACAGCGGGTGTTCCCAGCCGCAGTTGAGGCCGAAGACCGCGCCCATCTGGTTCTGCATCTCATAGGCAGGGCGCACACGAGCGGGGCGGCCGGCACTGCGTTCTTCGTTCGGGAAGTGGATGGCAAAGCGGTGGGAATATTGGTCCGCGACCCGCGCCTTGGTGAAGTTCTTGTCGGCCCAGTCGCCGAACCGCGCCAGATCCCAGGCGAACATGTCGTATTGCGGCTCGCCCTCGATCATCCATTGCGCGGCCAAGAGGCCCAGCCCACCCGATTGCGAGAATCCGGGGATAATACCGGTGCAGCAGAAATAGTTGCGCAGCTCGGGCACCGGCCCCCAGATGGCGTTGGAGTCCGGCGACCAGATCATCGGGCCGTTGATCACCCGTTTCACGCCTGCGGTCGCAGCCACCGGCACACGCTCGGTCGCGCGGATCACGTTCTCCATGATCCGGTCCAGATCGTCGGGAAACAGGTCATGGGCGAAATCCAGGGGCGTGCCGTCCTCGGCCCAGAACCGCATGTCTTTCTCATAGGCGCCGATCAGCAACCCGTTGCCTTCCTGCCGGAAGTAATATTCGCCGTCGCGGTCGGCGATCGAGGGCAGCCGGCGGCCAAGGGCTGCCACCTCGTCAATCGCTTCGGTCACGAAATACTGGTGTTCGGTCGGTTGCAGCGGCAGTTCCAGCCCGGCCAGCGCGGCCACTTCGCGCCCCCACAACCCGGCTGCGTTGACCACCCATTGCGTGTGGATGTCGCCCTTTTCCGTGCGCACGATCCACGAGCCGTCAGGCTGCTGTTCAGTCCCTATTACAGGGCAAAACCGCTGAATCTCGGCCCCCAGCGCGCGCGCTCCGGCGGCATAGGCATGGGTTACGCCCGAGGGGTCCACGTTGCCGCCGTCAGGTTCGTACATGATGCAACGGATGTCGTCGAACTGCGCCAGTGGGTGCAGCTCCATCGCCTGTTCGCGGCTGATCTCATAAAAGTTCAAGCCGTAGAACCGCGCCTTGGCCTCTTGCAGGCGCAGCTGGTGCTCGCGCGCTTCGGTCTGGGCGAGATACAGCGAGCCCGGCTGGAACACGCCGCAGCCCTGCCCGGTTTCCTTTTCCAGCTGCTTGTACAGGTTCATCGTGTAGTGCTGGATGCGGGTGACGTTGTTGTTGTCGTGCAGCCCGTGGATGTTGGCCGCCGCGTGCCACGTTGAACCGCTGGTCAGCTCGTCCCGTTCCAGCAGGATCACGTCGGTCCAGCCCAGCTTGGCAAGATGGTAGAGGATCGAACAACCGACAAGGCCCCCTCCGATCACGACGGCCTGTGCATGGGTTCTCATTGGGCTTCTCTCCTGACTAGCGGGGGCGCGTCACCCCTCTGCTTCAGAAGTCAGCCACAGGACCCGCACACCGTATGCTCTGTTCCCGACCCCAAATGTCGGGAACAGGGCAAGTTGGACGGAATCCCGGTTTGGGATCGTCTAGTAAGGCGCCTCGACGTCGTTCATCGAAACATAGACGGTTTTCATTTCCGAATAGTGGTTGATCGCCAGCTTCGAATTCTCGCGCCCGACGCCCGACATTTTCGACCCACCGAACGGCGCCTCGACCGGGGCCAGGTTGTAGGTGTTGATGTAGCAGGTGCCTGCCTCGAAACCGGCCACCACGCGATGGGCGCGGGTCAGGTCGTTGGTGAACACGCCGGCGGCCAGGCCGAACTCGGTGGCGTTGGCGCGGGCCATCACCTCGTCTTCGGTTTCGAAATCCAGCACCGACATGACGGGGCCGAAGATTTCCTCGCGGGCGATGGTCATGTCGTCGGTCACGTCGGCAAAGACCGTTGGCTGAAGGTAGAAGCCCGGGCGATCCAGCCGCGCGCCGCCATGGACCAGCCGTGCGCCCTCGGCCTTGCCCTTCTCGACATAGCCCAGAACGATGTTCATCTGGTTCTCGCTGACCATCGGGCCGAAATTCACGGCCTCATCCATCGGGTCGCCGATCTTCACCTTGGCCAGACGTTCGGTCAGTCGGGTCAGAAAGGCCTCTTTGATGCCTTTCTGCACGAAGACCCGGGTGCCGTTGGAACAGACCTGGCCCGAGGAATAGAAATTGCCCAGGATCGCACCCGAGACGGCGTTTTCGATATCGGCGTCGTCGAACACGATCAGGGGCGACTTGCCGCCCAGTTCCATCGTGACGTGTTTCATGCCCTCGGCGGCGGCGGCATAGACCTTGCGGCCCGTGGGCACCGATCCGGTCAGCGACACCTTGGCCACGCGCGGGTCGGTGACCAGCGCGGCGCCCACATCGCCATAGCCCTGAACCACGTTGTAGATGCCCTTGGGCGCGCCGGCCTCGATCAGGATCTCGGCCACTTTCAGCGCTGACAGGGGCGTTGTTTCCGAGGGTTTGAACACCATCGCATTGCCACATGCCAGCGCCGGGGCACCCTTCCAGCAGGCGATCTGGGTGGGGTAGTTCCACGCGCCGATGCCGACGCAGACGCCCAGCGCCTCGCGGATGGTATAGACGAAATCACCGCTGCCCAGCGGGATATGCTCGCCGGTCAGCGACCCGGCCAGTCCGCCGAAATATTCCAGCGCGTCCGCGCCCGAGGTCGCATCGGCCACCAGCGTTTCCTGCAACGGCTTGCCGGTGTCATGGGTTTCGAGGATCGACAACTCGCGGTTGCGCTCGCGCATGATGTCGGCGGCGCGGCGCAGGAT
The DNA here is from genome assembly GCF_059612985.1 of Ruegeria sp. BHSC043. Lineage (NCBI taxonomy): Bacteria > Pseudomonadati > Pseudomonadota > Alphaproteobacteria > Rhodobacterales > Roseobacteraceae > Ruegeria > Ruegeria sp. BHSC043. The sequence goes on from NZ_JBXWRS010000003.1 coordinate 199,560, forward strand.
GCGGCCGCGCTCGGTCCCGGTCATCGCCGCCCAGGTCTTTTGAGCGCGTTTTGCACTGTTTAGAGCCTGTTCAATGATCTGCGGCGTCGCCGAATGCAGGCGGGCGATGACCTCGCCCGTAGCCGGATAGATCACGTCGATCGGGGTGCCTGCGGTGTCTTCGACATATTCGCCATCGATGAAATGGCTGGCCGTGGGCTGAAATTTCATGGCGGATCCTTTTCTTGCGGGGCCGCCGGTCAGGCCAGCGGCAAATGGGTTCCAACCGCAGTTAAGGGTTGTTGATTGGTCAGTCAATAAAACACTGGCATCGGCCAGTTTCCGCCGCTGAAACCGCAAGGAAACTTGAAAAATTTGGTTAATGTTCTATTTATGTTCCATATGATCGGAGGATTGCACGATGCAACGGTCCCGGCAGATTACGGCCCGGATGGAGCCCACAAACGACTATCACCTACTTCCGGTCACGGATCGGCAGATGCGCTATGCCCGCGCGATCGCCCATCAGGCCGCGCTGGAGATTCCCGTCGAAGCGCAGCGTGACCGACGGTCAATGTCCGATTGGATTTCAGCACACAAACCAAGGGACACGTCGCCCTTTGCAAACTATCCCACCGGCAAGCAGGTGGCATTTGCCGAACGTATTTCGCGCAGCAAGCGCCGCCCGATCCCGGATGAGTGCTTTCGCGACAAACGTGCCATGTCACAGTGGATCGACCGCAACAAGTAAGCGTCAGTGGTTTCGCCGGGCGCGATGGGTGCTGCCGTACAGGCCCACGGCGGCGGCCACGAACAGGCCCAGCAGGATATATCCGGTGATGGCCTCGGCCACGGCCAGGGCCCGGCAGACGCCGATGGGCCGCAGGTCGCCGAACCCGACCGTAGTGAAGGTGACATACGAGAAATACAGCACATCGCTGGGGCGGCGCGCGCCCTCGACACACAGGTCGTGATACCCATATGACCCATAGACGGCTGCAAACAGGAACGGCACCGCCTGAATGAACGAGATCCCCATCAGCAGCAGCTGCCGCTTGGGGTTGCGGACCCGAGTCATGTAGTACCAGGTCTGCCACACCAGCAAAAACGCCAGCCCGATCGTCGTGGCGGTCCCGATCGTGGTGCCCGCGGTCGCCTCGTTCAGATGCGACAGCAGATACCAGGCCATCGTGCTGACCAGAATCAGCCCCAGCGCGGCCAGCAATGTGGGCTTCCAGTCCTCGAAGGTGGTTGGGTCGGCGGGCATCTGTCATCCTCGGCGGTTCGGCTTCGGCCATCCTTCACCGAAGCGTCCGCCATCACAAGCGCTTTCGCGATTCGCTATTGACCGCCCAGATGCTCTTCGCCTCGCGCCCGCGCCAGCGCGATCTGTTTCTGCCGTTCGCGGAACCGCGCCTTGTCGGCCTCGGACGTCTCGTGGATGCATTGGTGGCAAGACACGCCATGCTCGTATTCAAGGCGCTCCATGTCCTGGGGCAGGATCGGGCGGCGGCAGCCATGACACAGCTGGTGCGGCCCCTCGACCAGCCCGTGCCCCACCGACACGCGGTTGTCGAACACGAAGCATTCACCCTTCCAGGTGCTGTCTTCGGGCGGGACCTCCTCGAGATAGCGCAGGATGCCGCCCTTCAGGTGGTAGACATCCTCGACCCCCTGCCCAAGCAGATAGTTGGTGGATTTCTCGCAGCGAATGCCGCCGGTGCAGAACATGGCGACGCGCTTGTTGTGGAACCTATGCTTGTTCTGCTCCCACCAAGCGGGAAAATCGCGGAAACTGTTCGTTTTAGGGTCGATTGCGCCTTCGAATGTGCCGATCGACACCTCATAGTCGTTGCGCGTGTCGATAACCACCACATCATCCGAGCGGATCAGAGCGTTCCAGTCCTGCGGCTCGACATAATGGCCGGTGCGGGCGCGCGGATCGACATCCGGCTGGCCCATGGTCACGATCTCTTTCTTCAGGCGCACCTTCATCTTGCCAAAGGGCGGCTGGCTGGCGGTGGCCTCTTTCCATTCCAGGTCGGCACAGCCCGGCAGCGCCCGGATATGCGCCAGCACCGCGTCGATCCCGGCGCGGGGGCCGGCGATGGTGCCGTTGATGCCTTCATGCGCCAGAAGCAGCGTGCCCTTGACCGACTGCGCGCGGCACAGCTCCAGCAGCGGCGCGCGCAGGGCGTCCGGGTCGGCAAAACGGGTGAAGTGATACAGTGCGGCGATCGTGTACATGGCCGCGATCTAATGCGCGGCCCCCCGCAACGCAAGAGACCGCATTGACGACCACCGCCCGCCCCCCTACCGATAGCACACGCAAAGGAGGCTGCCATGACCCATGCCCTGATCGTGATCGATGTCCAGAACGATTTCTGCCCCGGCGGCGCGCTGGCGGTTCCCAACGGGGATGAGATCGTTGCCCCGATCAATGCCATGATGCCAGATTTCGACGCGGTGATCCTGACGCAAGACTGGCACCCGGCAGGTCATTCTTCGTTCGCGTCATCCCATCTGGGCAAGGCACCTTATGATCTGGTCGAAATGCCCTATGGCCCACAGGTCCTGTGGCCCGACCATTGCGTGCAGGGCACACCCGGCGCCGAATTCCACCCCGACCTGCGCACCGATGCCGACCTGATCCTGCGAAAGGGCTTCCGGAGCGCGATCGACAGCTATTCGGCCTTCTTCGAAAACGACCGGACCACGCCCACCGGGCTGGAAGGCTATCTGCGCACGCGCGGGATCGACCGGTTGACGCTGGTGGGCCTGGCGACCGATTTCTGCGTGCATTATTCGGCGGTGGATGCGGCCCGGCTGGGCTTTGACGTGACCGTCAGAACCGACGCCTGCCGGGCGATCGACCTAGACGGGTCGCTGGCTGCGGCCGAGCAAGCCATGCAAACGGCAGGTGTGGCGCTGCTCTGATCAGGGCGTCGCCCCGGTGGCCGCCAGATATTTCAGCACGACGAACAGGATGACCGCCAGCCCCAGCGCGAACCCGACCCGGCCCACGATCGAGCGGCGGGCGGTCTTCTTCGCGTCGGCACCGGCCCGGGCCGGCTTTGGTCTCTCTTGGACCGGCCTGCGGGGCAGCGGCTGCGCACGACGTACATGTTGCAAAAACGCCAGGATGTCGAACGTGCCGCAATACTGGCCCTGAACGCCCCGGTTCCGAATGTTGTCGAACAACCGGCGCAGGATGAGCGCGCGCGCCTCGGCATCTTCTGCCGGGTACAGATCGCGCTCGAGCCCGGTCCGTCTGGATTCCAGACTGAAACCGGCATCCACGAAAATCCTGCGGATTCTGGGCGAGGCCCGGCGCAGCGCATCCGCCGTGCGGATATCGCGAAACACGGCATAGACATGCCGCCCCGCCACCTGGGCACCGGCCTCAGGGTTTTCCGTCTCGGACTCTTCAGCAATCGTTACAATATCAAAATCGTACGTCAGACTCATTCACCACTTACAAACTTCTGGTCCCATCCCACCCCCTCACTAGATCGCGAAAGGATCGGACTTTATGCCCGGATTGTGACCTGTCCTTGGCATTGTTAACAGATCCGGGACTCTTGCCAATCACCGCACCGATTGATCTAACAACGGAAATGGCAGGAGCTCCCCATGGTCGACATCGCGACCCGTGTCTACAATCACAAATGGAAGATCGACCCGATCGTGCGGTCATTGATCGACACGGATTTCTACAAACTGCTGATGTGCCAGTCAGTGTTTCGCAACAAGCCCCAAACGACGGTCGTGTTTTCCCTGATCAACCGGTCGAATCACGTTCCGCTGGCCAAGCTGATCGACGAGGGCGAGCTGCGCGAACAGCTCGATCATATCCGCTCGCTCAGCCTCAGCCGGGGTGAAAGCACTTGGCTGCGGGGCAACACCTTCTACGGCAAGCGCCAGATGTTCCGCCCCGATTTCATGGAATGGTTCGAGAATCTGCGCCTGCCGCCCTATCACCTGGAACGCAAGGGCGACCAGTACGAGCTGACGTTCGAGGGCAAATGGCACGAGGTCATGCTGTGGGAGATACCGGCCTTGGCAGTGCTGATGGAGCTGCGCTCGCGCGCGGTGCTGAACGACATGCGCCGGTTCGAGTTGCAGGTTCTTTATGCCCGCGCCATGACCCGCGTCTGGGAAAAGATCGAAAAACTGCGCGCGATCGAAGGCCTCAGCATCGCCGATTTCGGCACCCGACGGCGGCATTCCTTCCTGTGGCAGGACTGGTGCGTGCAGGCGATGATCGAGGGGCTGGGCCCGGCTTTCACGGGAACGTCGAACTGCCTGATCGCCATGCGGCGCGAGGTCGAGGCGATCGGCACCAATGCGCATGAACTGCCGATGGTCTATTCGGCGCTGGCCGAAACCGACGAGGAACTGGCCCGCGCGCCTTATGACGTGCTGAGCGACTGGCATGACGAACATGACGGCAACCTGCGGATCATCCTGCCCGACACCTATGGCACCAAGGGGTTTCTGGACCGCGCACCCGACTGGCTGGCCGGCTGGACCGGCATCCGCATTGACAGCGGCGATCCGGCCAAGGGCGCCGAGATCGCCATCGAGTGGTGGAAATCGCGCGGCGAGGATCCCAGCCAGAAGCGGATCATATTCTCGGACGGGCTCGATGTGGACAAGATCCGCGAATTGCACGGCCAATTCGCGGGCCGGGTGAAGGTCTCGTTCGGGTGGGGCACGTTGCTGACCAACGATTTCCGCGGTCTGGTGCCGGGGGATGCGCTGGCGCCGTTCTCGCTGGTGTGCAAGGCGGTCTCGGCCAATGGGCGGCCGACGGTGAAACTGTCGGACAACCCCGAAAAGGCGATGGGGCCGAAAGACGAGATCGAGCGCTACAAGCGCGTCTTTGGCGTAGGGGAACAAGAAGCGATCGAAGTGATCGTCTAGCCCGGCTCAGCCGTGATGGGCGGCCACGGTTTTCAACTGGGAAAAACCGTACAGCGCCTCGAACCCCTTTTCGCGGCCATGGCCCGATTTTCCGACCCCGCCGAACGGCAGCTCGACCCCGCCGCCCGCGCCGTAATTGTTGATGAACACCTGCCCCGCGCGCAGCCGTTTGGCCAGCCGCATCTGCCGCGCGCCATCCCGCGTCCAGACCCCGGCCACCAGCCCATAGTCGGTGCCGTTGGCGATTTGAATGGCCTGTTCCTCGGTGTCGAACGGGATCAGAATCTGGACGGGGCCAAAGATTTCCTGCTGCGCCAGCGGATGATCGGGCCGCACGTCACCAAACAGAGTCGGGCGCACATAGGCCCCGCCTGGCGGCGCGTGATCCACGATTCGGCCCTGTGCTGCGATCTCAAGATCGCCCCCCTGCGCCAGAAAGCCGGTCACGATCTGCTTCTGCCGGTCCGAGATCAGGGGCCCAACGCGCAGATCCTCGGTCGCGGGGCCGACGGTCAGGTCGGCATAGGCGGCGGCCATGCGCGCCTTGACCTCGGCATAGACGCCGCGCTGAACCAGAACACGCGACCCGGCCGAGCAGGTCTGACCCGCGTTCTGGATGCCCGCATTCACCAGAAACGGCAATGCGGCCTCCAGATCGGCATCATCAAACACCAGTTGCGGAGATTTCCCCCCCAGTTCCAGGGTCACCGGCACCACGTTGCGCCCGGCCGCCTGCTGCACCAGCGCGCCCGTCGCCACGGATCCGGTGAACGAGATATGATGCACACCCGGATGCGCCGACAGGGCCGCGCCCGCCTCGGCCCCGATGCCGGGAACCACGTTCAGCGCGCCGGCGGGTAGCCCCGCCTCGGTTGCCAGATGGGCAAAGGCCAGCGCGGTCAGACAGGCCTCTTCCGCCGGTTTCAGAACGCAGGCATTGCCCATGGCCAGCGCCGCCCCGACCGAGCGGCCGATGATTTGCATCGGGTAGTTCCAAGGCACGATATGGCCGGTCACCCCGTGCGGCTCACGCAGGGTATAGACGGTGTAGCCGTCGAGATAGGGGATGGTCTCGCCCATCACCTTGTCCGCCGCACCGCCGTAGAACTCGCAATAGCGCGCCAGCGCCAGAGCGTCGGCGCGCGCCTGGGTCAGCGGTTTTCCAACATCCAACGCTTCGAGCAGCGCAAGCTCCTCGATCCTGTCCTGCACCAATTGTCCAAGACGGGTCAGGATGCGGCCCCGCTCCGGCGCGGTCATCCGGCCCCAGTCGCCGTCCAGCGCGGCCTGCGCGGCCTGCACGGCGGCTTCGATCTGCGGCGCCCCACCGCGCGCAATTCGGCCGAGCGGCGTGCCGTCGGACGGGTTGGTCAGATCAAGCGTGTCATCGCTCGCGACCCAATAGCCGCCGATCAGGCACAAGGTAGAATCAAACCAGATGGGATTTTGCATTTCTGCCTCCAAAACAGGCTCTAACAAAGAGGTTTCATGCTGCGCCTTGCCCGAGATCGGGCAATTTCGGCACGGCTTGGATCAGGGTTTGCGTATAGGGGTGCTGCGGGTCCGAGAACACGCGCTCGGTCTCACCCTGCTCGACGATCCGACCCGACTGCATCACCATCACCCGGTCGGTAATGGTGCGCACCACGCTCAGGTCATGGCTGATGAACAGGTAGGTCAGGTCATAGGTCGCACACAACTCGGCCAGCAGGTCGAGGATCCGTGCCCGGACCGAGACATCCAGCGCCGAGACGGCCTCGTCGAACAAGATCAGCTCGGGCCGGATAATCAGCGCGCGGGCGATGGCGATGCGCTGGCGCTGCCCGCCCGAGAATTCGTGGATGTATTTCCACGCATCGTCGGGCGACAGGCCCACGGCGGTCAGCATCTCGGCGATGCGATCCTGCCGTTCCGACCCGGTGGGCGGGGTTTCCAGCAGGTGAAAAGGTTCGGTGATCAGGCGGGCAACCCGGTGCCGGGGGTTGAAGCTGCCGAACGGGTCCTGGAACACCACCTGCATCTTGCGGCGCACGGCCAGGTTGGGTTTGTGCCCGGTGAACACCGGCTGGCCGTCCAGCAGAATTTGCCCGCCCTGCACCTCCTCGAGCCCTAAAATGGCCCGTGTTAGAGTCGATTTTCCGCAACCGGACTCGCCCACAAGCCCAAGGCGTTCGCCCCTATTCAGCGTGAAACTCACATTGTCCACGGCGCGATGATGGCCGGGCTTTTCGAACAGCCGCGCACGCGGCAGGCGATAGTCGCGCACCACCTTCGAGACCGAAAGCAGAGGCGCCGGGGCCGCCGGGGCGGGCAGTTCGACTTGGTGGTTCGAGGCCTCGAACAGCATCCGCGTATAGGGATGCTGCATGTTGGTCAGCAGCTGACCCGTAGGCCCGGCCTCGACCACTTCGCCGTTGCGCATCACCACGATCCGGTCGGCCATGCCCGCCACCACCGCCAGATCGTGGGTGATCATCAGCAGGCCCATGCCGTATTCCGTGACCAGACCCTTGAGCAGATCGAGGATCTGCGCCTGCGTCGTCACGTCCAGCGCCGTCGTCGGCTCGTCCGCGATCAGCAACCGGGGGCGCAGCGCGATGGCCATGGCGATCACCACCCGCTGTCGCTGCCCGCCCGACAACTCGTGCGGGTAGCGGTCCAGCGGGAACCTCTCGGGCGGCAGGCCGACGCGGGTCAAAACCTCGCGGGCACGGGCCTCGGCCTGATCGGGCGGCATCGCCTTGTGGATCAGGATGGTCTCCATCACCTGCGCCCCGATGGTCTGGACCGGGTTGAGCGCCGTCATCGGCTCCTGGAACACCATGCCGATCGCCGCCCCGCGCAGGGCGCACATCTCGGCCTCGGGCAGGCCCAGCAGGTCCTGCCCGTCCAGTCGCAGCGCCCCCGATATCCGCGCCCCGTTGGGCAAAAGCTGCATCACCGCCAGCGCCGTCATCGACTTGCCCGAACCGCTCTCGCCGGTGACGGCCACGATCTGTCCGGGATCGACGGACAGGCTTACGTCCTTGAGGATGCCGACGGCGTGGATCGACAGCGACAGGTTATGGATTTCCAGCAAGCTCATGCGCGCGCCACCCGGATGCGGGGGTCGAGCCAGTCGCGCAGCCCGTCACCCATCAGGTTCAGCCCCAGCACCGTGACGATGATCGCCAGCCCCGGAATCAGAGCCAAATGCGGGGCAAAACTGACCATTGTCTGCGCGTCGGCCAGCATCCGGCCCCAGCTGGGCGTGGGAGGCTGCGCGCCCAGACCGACATAGGACAGACCCGCCTCGGCCAGAATACCCAGAGAGAACTGGATGGTGCCCTGCACGATCAACAGGTTGGCGACGTTGGGCAGGATGTGCTCGGCCGAGATCCGCGCCGCGCCCTTGCCCGCGACACGGGCCGCCAGGATAAACTCGCGCTCCCACAGGGACAGGGCCGCACCGCGGGTGATGCGGGCAAAGACGGGGATGTTGAAGATGCCGATCGCGATGATCGCGTTGATCGCGCCCGCGCCGAAGACGGCGGTGATCAGGATGGCGATGACCAGCGAGGGAAAGGCAAAGACCAGATCGTTGCCGCGCATGAGCAGCTCGTCCAGCCAAGACCCCTTGCGCGCCGCCGCCGTCAGGCCCAGCGGCACGCCCAGCGCCATGCCGATGCCCACCGCCACCAGCGCCACCGCGATAGAGGTGCGCGCGCCCACCATGATCATCGAGAACAGATCGCGCCCGAAATGATCGGTGCCGAACCAGTGCTGCGCGTTGGGTTGTTGCAGCTTGTCAGGAATGTTCAGTGCGGCGTGGTCATAGGGCGTCCAGACAAAGGACACGAGCGCTGCGAGAACCACCAGAGACGACAGGCATGCGCCGAGGATCAGGTTGCGGCTCATGTGCGGCTCCTCAGCCGGGGATCGACGGCGGCATAGGCCAGATCGACCAGGAAATTGACGGTGATGACCGCGAAGACAAGCAGCATGACCACCGACTCGACCACGATCAGGTCGCGCGACGAGATCGCCTGAAACACCAGCCGCCCGAGACCGGGCAGGTAGAAGACCTGTTCGATGATGATCGCCCCGGCCAGCAGGAAGGAAAACTGCAGCCCGATGATCGTCAGCACCGGGATCAGCGCGTTGCGCACCCCGTGCCGCCACAGCGCCTGACGGCGGCTGAGGCCCTTGGCGCGGGCAGTGCGCATGAAATCCTCACCTAGTATGTCCAGCAGGGCCGAGCGCATCACCCGCGCCAGGATCGCCGCCTGCGGCAGTGCCAGCGCGATGGCCGGCAGGGTCAGCGAATGCAGGCCGGTCCAGATGCCGCTTTCCCAACCGGCAAAGCCGCCCGCGTTGAACAGGCGCAGATTGATCGCAAAGACCAGCACCAGCATCATCGCGAACCAGAAATTCGGCACCGCGATGCCCAGCTGGGTGGCGCCCATCACCGCGATGTCCCCGGGCCGGCCGCGCCGCGAGGCCGCGTAGATGCCTGCCGGAAAGGCGATGGCCGTCGACAACGTGAGCGCATAGAGCGCCAGCGGCAGAGACACCCACATCCGGTCCGCGATCATGGTCGAAACCGGAGTGCGGTAGGTGTAGGAGGTGCCGAAATCGCCGGTCAGCATCCCGCCGACCCAAGCGAAATAGCGCTCGATCTTGGGCACATCCAGGCCAAGCTCGGCGCGCAAGGCCGCCAGCGTGTCGGGCTGCGCGTTCACCCCCAGCATGAAGGATGCCGGATCGCCGGGTGCCACCTCGATCACCGCGAAGATGACCACCGAGGCGACCGCAAGGCTGAGAACCAGCGAAATCAGGCGTTTGAGCGCATAGCGAAGCATCAGGGCCACGTTAGGCGCGGTTTTGCCCTGGGTCCAGCGCCTAAGATGCTAGCAGATAGGCATAAACCGCCCAGCCCACGATCGCGGCATAGCCCAGCGGATATATCCACTTGATAACGTAATTGTCGAGTTTGCGGGCGAGGTCGTCGCGCCCCGAAATTTTGATCTTTCGCAGCACCACGTTGAAGACAATGATCGCGCCCGTGACCAAAAACATCCACTGCAGGATGAAGTCGACGAAGGTGAGATACCCCAGTTTGGGCAGGTCGGCCGAAATCGCCCAGTTGAAGGCGATGAAAACCAGCAGGTTGGCCCCGGACATCTCGATCCGCTTGCGGTATTCATCCAGAAAGAACAAAGCCCAGCTGACGGTGATCAGAACCAGCATCGGCAGGAAGACCCGGATGATGTAATAGGTCAGGTGCCGCTTGCCTTCGAAAACCAGATCCACCTGGTCGCTGATCCGCCCCGATACGCCGATGACGTGGTTCTTCTCCATCCTGTCGTTGCCAAGGATCCACTCTTCCTCTCCCAGCTGATCCCCCAGCCCCGAAAATTCGCGTAGCGGCACGAAGGACACGAATTCAGACGGCAGGATCGATTCCACCTTGAAGTGGAACTCCTGGGTGTCGAACGGGTATTTCAGAAAGTTGAAATGGGGTGCCTGCAACGTCAGGGACGATTTCTCGACATAGATGACCCGGCCGTCGCTATAGACCGCGGCCACGGATTCGTGGATCCAGCGGTTGGACTGCTGGTTCTGGATGACGAAGACGGGAATGACCGTTCCGATGGAGGTCGCGTAATCGGCAAGCTTCTTTGGATCGACCACCAGAACCTCTCGCCCTCTTTCTTCCGGATCGAAGGCCAGTGCCGGATCTTTCCATTCGCCACGAATGACCACCACGGCGCCATAGTTTTCGGCTTTCTGGTCGACGCCGGTGATCTGGTCGATATGGATGCCGATGCCGACCTGCAAGGGTTCGTCGGGGATTTCCACCTTTGTCGCAAAGCCTTCGGACAACAGATCCTGAGCGTTGGCCGGACCGGGCGAATGGAACAGCCCGGCGAGCAGCAGGGCGAAGTTGAAGATCAGAAGACGCGAAAGGCGCAAAAAATACATGCGGACCAGCACCTTGGGGTGAATGCGGAGGCCCGGGCACCCGGGCCTCCTACCTTTGCGGTCACTCGGACCAGGAAATCGCGGCAAGGTCGGTCGCCGCCGTCGGCGCATTGACCCACAGGCCCTTGACGCCGGCCTTGGCCACGCTCAGCGCCGCCAGCTGGAACAGGTATCCGTTGACGTAATCCTCGGCGATGATCCGCTGCGCCTGTTGCAGCAACTCGGTCCGCTTGGCCTCGTCTGTCGTGGCGTTGAGCGTTTCCATCAGCTTCTGGAACTCGGGATTGTCATACTGGAAATAGTAGTCCGGCCGGGCATAGATGCCGATATCCATCGGCTCGGTATGGCTGACGATGGTCAGGCCGTAATCCTTGCCCTTGAACGCGCTTTCCAGCCACTGCGCCCATTCGACGTTGATGATCTCGGCCTTGATGCCGACTTCGGCCAGCTGCGCGGCGATGATCTCGCCCCCGCGCCGTGCATAGGAAGGCGGCGGCAGGTGCAGGGTGGTCTCGAACCCGTCCGGGAACCCTGCCTCGGCCAGCAGGGCCTTGGACTGTTCTGGGTCATAAGCCGAGTTGCCGGTCAGGTCGACATAGGCCGGGTGGTGCGGCGCGAAATGGGTGCCGATCGGGGTGCCGTAGCCGAACATCGCGCCGTCGATGATGGCCTGCCGGTCGATGGCATGGGCCAGTGCCTTGCGCACGCGGACATCGTCGAACGGCGGCCGCTTGTTGTTGGTGGACAGGATCGTTTCGCCCTCGGTCGAGCCGACCAGCACCTGGAACCGCGGATCGGCCTCGAATTGCGGCAGGTTTTCGGGGGCCGGGAAGCCGGTGAACACGTCCACGTCCTCGGCCATCACGGCGGCAAAGGCGGCGGTCGGGTCCGAGATGAACTTGAACGTGGCCGTTTCCAGCGCCGGCTGCTCGCCCCAGTAATCGGGGTTGCGCTGCAAGACGACGCGATCGCCCTGCACCCATTCGGCAAAGGTGTAGGGGCCGGTGCCGATCGGGTTGGTCTTGATGTTCTCGATGCTTTCCGGCGCCACGATCACCGCGTCGCCCCACGCCAGGTTGAACAGGAAATTGCCGTTCGGTTCCGTCAGGGTGATCTTGACGGTCAGCGGGTCCACGGCCTCGACGGACTCGATCCCGGCGAACAGGGCCTTCTGCGCATTGGCGCTGTCCTCGGCGGTGGCGCGGTCGAGGCTGAACTTCACGTCCTCGGCATCCATCGTGGTGCCGTCGTGGAAGGTCACGCCGTCATGCAGCTTGAAGGTGTAGGTCTTGCCGTCCTCGGAGATGTCCCAGCTTTCGGCCAGCGACGGCACGATCGAGCCATCCCCCATGAAGCGGGTCAGACCCTGGAACACGTTCGCATAGACCACCGAGTCGATGGCCTGCGCGGCGGCGCTGGTCGGGTCCAGATGCGGCGGCTCCAGCTGCATGGCGATGGTGATGTCCGACTGCGCCCAGCCCTGGGTCGCAAACAGGCTGGCGCCCACCGCCAAGGCGGACGCAAAGGCGCGATACCTTGATTTCGTCATGAAAATTCCCTCCCCTATGCTTACGTCGCAGCCCGGTATTTCGCGGCCGCCTGCAATCACTGTTCCCCCAAACCTCAGGTCAATCAAGGAATTGTTGGCGCAACCGGTCTTTGAAAACGGAGACGCTCTCTGCTATGCCGCGCTGCAACATGACTTGTCCACAGGACCCAAGATGAGCGCGACAGCCCGCAAGAAAGCCCCGAACGCCGAGGATATCCGAGCAAGAAAGGGCGGCGAGCCACTGGTCAGCCTGACCGCTTACACGACACCGATGGCACGGCTGATGGATGCCCATTGCGATTTCGTCCTGGTGGGCGACAGCGTCGGCATGGTGCTGCATGGGCTGACCTCGACCCTTGGCGTGACGATGGAGATGATGATCCTGCACGGCCAGGCCGTCGCCCGCGGGCTGGAGAAAGCGATGATGGTCATCGACATGCCTTTTGCCAGCTACGAGGAAGGCCCGGCACAGGCCTTTCGCAACGCCGCGCGGCTGATGGCCGAAACCGGGGCGGGCGCGGTCAAGCTGGAAGGCGGGGTCGAGATGGCCGAGACCATCCGCTTTCTCGTCAAGCGCGGCATCCCGGTGATGGCGCATGTGGGTCTGACGCCGCAGTCGATCAACACGCTGGGCGGCTACAAGGTGCAGGGCCGCGACGAACAGGCCGAGGCGGTGCTGGCCGACGCCCGCGCCGTGGCCGAGGCCGGGGCGTTTTCCGTCGTGCTCGAGAAGGTTCCGCAGGGTCTTGCCGACCGGATCACCGCCGAGGTGCCCATTCCCACCATTGGCATCGGCGCCTCGGCGGGCTGTGACGGTCAGATCCTGGTGGTCGATGACATGCTGGGCTTCTTCACCGCATTCAAGCCGAAATTCGTCAAACGCTATGCCGATCTGGGCCCGCTGGCCGAGGCTGCCATTGCAGAATACGCCGCCGAGGTGCGCGCCCGCACCTTCCCCGCAGCCGAGCATGTGTTTGCCGATCAGGCTCCCGCCAAGGGGGGCAAGGCATGACCGCGCCCATCCTGCGCACCCTGCCGGACCTGCGCGCCATGACCCAGGCCTGGCGCCGGGCAGGCCAGACCATCGGCGTGGTGCCCACCATGGGCGCGCTGCATCAGGGGCACCTGTCGCTGGCTCAGGCGGCGCGGGCCGATTGCGACCGGGTGATCGTGACGATCTTCGTCAACCCCAAACAGTTCAACAATCCCGAGGATCTGGCCAAGTACCCCCGCACCGAGCAGGACGACGCGGCCAAGCTGGCGCCGCTGGGGGTCGACGCGATCTATGTCCCCGACCCAGACCAGATCTATCCCGACGGATTCGCCACCACTGTGTCCGTCGCCGGCCTCACCGACGTGATGGAGGGCGAATTCCGCCCCGGACATTTCGACGGCGTGGCGACCGTCGTGGCGAAACTGTTCCTGCAGACGCAGGCGGACCGAGCCTATTTCGGCGAAAAGGACTATCAGCAGTTGATGGTCGTGCGCCGCATGGCCCGCGATCTGGACATCCCGATCGAAGTGATCGGTTGCCCCACCGTGCGCGAGCCCTCGGGGCTGGCGATGTCCTCACGCAACCTGCGTCTGTCGGACCAGGGGCTGGTGACCGGGGCGCGGATGCATGCGGTGATGCAGGACATGGCCGGGCAACTAGCGCAGGGCGCCGCGTTCGCGGATCTGGTGGGGCCGGCCCGCGACGCGCTGCTGGCGGCAGGCTTTTCCGAAGTGGAGTATATCGACCTGCGCTGCGCCGAAACGCTTACGCCGCTGACCGCCGCCACCCGCCCCGCGCGCCTGTTCGCCACCGCTTGGCTGGAGGGCGTGCGCCTAATCGACAATATCGACGTGCCGGTGGCCTGAAACTGGGGTCTGGAACGGCCCTGACCAATCGCCTAATGTCCCCTGAAAATGATGACAGGGGGAGCACGGGCATGACCTATATTCTGGCAATCGATCAGGGCACCACGTCCTCGCGCGCGATCCTGTTCGACGCGCAGATGCAGCGCGTGGGCACCGCACAGCAGGAATTCACCCAGTATTTCCCGCAGGAAGGCTGGGTCGAGCACGACCCCGAGGAAATCTGGGACAGCGTCCTGAACGTCTGCCGGCAGGTGATGGACGAGGTCGGTGCCTCGGCCGACCAAATCGCCGGGATCGGCATCACCAACCAGCGCGAAACCACCGTGGTCTGGGACAAGACGACCGACAAGGCCATCCACAACGCCATCGTCTGGCAGGACCGCCGCACCGCCGAGATCTGCCGGCGGTTCCGCGACGCGGGCTGCGAGGATGACGTGACCGCCCAAACCGGCCTGCTGCTCGACCCGTATTTCTCGGGCACCAAGGTCAAGTGGATACTGGACACCGTACCCGGCGCGCGCGACCGGGCCGAGGCGGGCGAGCTGCTGTTCGGCACCATCGACAGTTTCCTGATCTGGCGCCTGACCCAGGGCCGCGTCCACGCCACCGACGCCACCAACGCCGCGCGCACCCTGTTGTTCGACATCCACAAGGGCAACTGGAGCGCCGAGATCTGCGATCTTCTGGACGTGCCGCTGTCGATGCTGCCCGAGGTGCACGACTGCGCGGCCGATTTCGGCCAGACCAGCCTGTTTGGCGGGGCGATCCCGATTCTGGGCGTGGCCGGTGACCAGCAGGCCGCCACGATCGGGCAGGCCTGTTTCCAGCCGGGCATGATGAAATCCACTTATGGCACGGGCTGTTTTGCGCTGCTGACCACCATCGCCTATCAGCTGGACGGTCAGCGGACCTATGCGCTGGAAGGCTCGATCTTCATCGCGGGCGCGGCGGTGCAGTGGCTGCGCGACGCGCTGCAGATCATCGACTCGGCCCCGCAAAGCGGCGAACTGGCCGCGCAGTCCGACCCCAACCAGCATGTCGTGCTGGTGCCCGCCTTCACCGGGCTGGGTGCGCCCTATTGGAAGCCCGACTGCCGCGGCGCCATGTTCGGTCTGACCCGCAACTCGGGTCGGGCCGAGATCGCACGGGCCACGCTGGAAAGCATCGCCTTCCAGACCCGCGACCTGTGGCACGCGATGCAGGGCGATTGGGGCGCCGACGCGGACGTGATCCTGCGGGTCGATGGCGGGATGAGCGCGTCCGACTGGGCGATGCAGGGTCTGTCGGACATCCTGGGCGCGCCGGTCGACCGGCCGGTGATGCAGGAAACCACGGCGCTGGGCGCGGCCTGGTTGGCGGGGATGAAGGCCGGGGTCTATCCCGATCAGGCCGGATTTGCCGACACCTGGGCGCTGGACCAACGGTTCGAACCGATCCTGCCGGAGGCTGACCGCGAAGCGGCCTATGCGCGCTGGAAACGGGCGGTGCAGGCCACCATGGCATTCTGATCCACTCTGACCCGCGGCGCAGCCCGGGTCAGCCGTGATCCTTCAGCAGACGCTGTTTCTGGCGCGACCAGTCGCGCTTGGCCTGAGTTTCGCGCTTGTCGTGGATCTTCTTGCCCTTGGCGATGCCGATCTTCAGTTTGGCCCGGCCCTTGTGGTTGAAATACAGAACCAGCGGCACCAGCGTCATGCCCTTGCGCTGGGTGGCGGCCCACAGGTTCGACAGTTCCTTGCGGGAGACCAGCAACTTGCGCCGGCGGCGCTCGTCGTGCTTGAACGCCTTGGCCTGCTCGTAGGGCGCGATGTAGCTGTTGATCAACCACAGTTCGCCATCCTCGACAGCGGCATAACTTTCGGCGATGTTCGCCCCGCCCGCGCGCAGAGACTTGACCTCGGACCCTTCCAGCACGATGCCGCACTCGATATCCTCTTCGATCGCGTAATCAAAGCGGGCCCGCCGGTTTTCGGCGATCACCTTGTAATTGGGGTCTGTCTTCTGCTTTTGCTTGGCCATGACGCCGTGATGTATGCGGCTTCGTCAGCCCTTGCAAGATGGGCGCGTCAGGATTTGGCCGAGATGATCAGGTCGGGGCCAAAGATCGTGTCAGCGTGGTTGTGCAGGTAGATCTTCAGCCACGGGGTGAACCGTTCGGGATGACGGCGCACTTCGGCCAGCAGATCGTGATAGTCGATCCAGCGGATCTCCATCACCTCGTCGGGATTGGGCTCGATCTTCAGCGGCCCGCGCACATGCGCCAAGAACACGTCCACGACCTCGTTCTCGACCATCCCGTTTCCGACATCCGCATGATATTCCAGCCGGTGCCGGTATTCAGGATAAAGCCCGGTGATGCCCAACTCCTCACGCAGACGGCGCACGGCGCAGTCCGAGGAGTTTTCGTCCCAGTCGGGATGGGTGCAACAGGTATTCGCCCACAGGCCGGGCGTGTGATATTTGCCCAGCGCGCGACGCTGCATCAGAATCTCGGTGCCCCGCACGACGAAGACCGAGACCGCCTTGTGCTTGAGCCCCTTTTCGTGGGCTTCCAGCTTGTCCACGGGTGTCAGCTCGCCATGAACCCAAGCCGGGATCATGATTCCCATCTGTCCTCTCCTGATGTGACTGCGTCGCTCTGGCGGCATCGGCGACTGGGCGCGATGCGCTGGTGGGTCGGGCGCAGCGTTGTTGGTCCGCGACGAATCTGGCGATGATCGACGTTTCAATCAAGCGCACGAAAGGCCGCAGGGCTGCGGCCTTTTGTACTTGTTCCGGTTTTTTGGCAAGTGCGGCTTATTCGGCCGAAACGCTTTGCAGATAGGCAAAGACGTCTTCGCCACCCTTTTTCAACTTGAAGGTCATCTTCGACTTGGCCGAGGTTTCACCCAGGTAGTCTTTCAGGAACGCCTTGGGGTCCTGAACATAGGCGACGAAGCTTTCCTCGTCCCAGACCAGGCCTTTTTCACCGGCCGCAACCAGGCTGGCGCCGTATTTGAAGCCTTCCTCGGCGCCGGCGGTACGGCCCGCGATACCGTACAGGTTCGGCCCGGTCTTGCCGCCCTTGACGATCGTCTCGCCCTCGGGTGTTGCGATCATGTGGCAGGACTTGCACTTGTTGAAGGTCTTGGCGCCGGCTTCGGCGTCGCCTTCGGCCAGGGCCGGCACGGCCATCAGGCCGACGATGGCAGTCGCGATGATACGTTTCATTGGCGTTGCTCCGATAAGAATTGGCTGCCCTTTAACCAGTAGCAAACCCCCGCGAAGTCAATGCGCAATTTGACGCGCGGCGGTGACCTGACGCATTCGAAAGGGCTATTTTCAAGGCGTGCTTTTCAGGTCCGACCAGCACGGCAGAAGGTCGCCTGGCGCCGGTTTCGCATGGTAGACCGCGCGCGCTATGGCGCGGGTCAGGCACAGGGCAGCGGCGTGGCCCAGCAGAGCCAGATCAACATCGGCCGAAGGGGTCCGCCCCGTGCTGACGCCGAACACCAAGTCACCGTCGCCCGGCGTGTGGGCGGGCAGGATGGCGCGGGCGATCCCGTCATGGGCGGCCACAGCCATGCGCTGGCACTGCGGTTTGGTCAGGGCCGCATCAGTGGCGACGATGGCGATGGTCGTGTTGGCCTTGTCGGGCGGGGGATGGCCCATTGCCCGGGCCTTGCGGCTGGGCGCGGGAACCCCCAGACCGGACGCCGCATCCGGCCCCAGCCCGCCGAACTCGGCCCCGATCTCGAACGGGGCGGCCCAAAAATGCTGGTCGCCCGGGGTGGTGACGCTGCCCAACGGGTTGGCCGCAACCAGCGCACCCACGGTCACGCCGCCCGGCAAAATCGCCGAGGCCGAGCCCAGCCCGCCCTTGCACATGGCCGTCAGCGCGCCGGTTCCGGCCCCGGCGCTGCCCAGATCGAACGTCTCCGCCGCGGCGTCAAATGCGGCCCGGCCCAAAGCGCGGTACGGGTTTTCACCCCACGCCTTGTCGCCGCCGTTCAGAATGTCGAACAGAATCGCACCGGGTACGATCGGCACCACGGCCGACCCTACCTGAAACCCACGACCTTGGGCATGCAGCCCGTCCATCACGCCTGAACAGGCATCCAGCCCGAAGGCCGAGCCCCCCGAGAGCACGATCGCATCCACCCGGTCGACGGTCTTGTCGGCGGCCAGCAGATCGGTCTCGCGCGTGCCGGGGGCGCCCCCCATCACATGCACCGAGGCCCGCAAGGGCTGATCCCCGGTCAGGACCGTGACACCTGATTTCAGGGCCGCGTCCTGAGCGTTGCCCACCAGCAGGCCGGGTATGTCGGTGATCAGGTTTCTGGGTCCGGGGGTCATTTGGGTTTGTCCTTTACTGCGGGAAAGCGCGCCGGTGCGCGCTGCCTCCGGCGGGGATATTTTGGGCCAGATGAAGGGGCAGTCAGATGCAGCGGCCGCCGTCCACCTCAAGCGCGGCGCCGGTGATCATGCTGGCCTCGTCCGAGCACAGGAAACAGGCGGCGTTGCCCATGTCCTGCGGGGTCGAGAACCGGCCCAACGGGATAGTCGACAAGAACCTGGCGCGGATTTCGGGCGTGTCCTCGCCCATGAAGGATTTCAGTAGAGGCGTTTCCCCCGCCACCGGGCAGATCGCGTTCACGCGCACACCGGACGGGGCCAGCTCGACCGCCATGGTCTTGGTCGCGGTGATCATCCAGCCCTTTGAGGCGTTGTACCAGTTCAGGTTCGGGCGCGGCGACAATCCGGCGGTCGAGGCGACGTTCAGGATCGCCCCCGACCCGCGCGATTTCATATGCGGCACCAGCGTCCGCGCGGTCAGAAAGACCGACTTCATGTTCACGCGATAGACGCGGTCGAAATCTTCTTCGCTGACCTCCTCCAGCGGCGTCGGCAGGTGGGTCACACCGGCATTGTTCACCAGGATGTCCAGATGGCCGTAGAGTCCCAGCGCCGCATCCGACATCGCCTGGACCGAGTCGCCGTCGGAGACATCCACCTGGCGGTGGTCGGCCAGAGGGCCCAGCGTTGCCGCCATGTGACGCGCGGCATCCCCGTTGATGTCGGCGATCATCACCCGTGCGCCCTCGGTCAGGAACTTCTGTACGATCCCGGCCCCGAACCCGGATGCGCCGCCGGTCACGATTGCGGTTTTTCCCTCCAGCCTCATGGCCTTGCCTCCCTGCCTCTTGACGCGGTCAGACTAGCAACGGCAGGGAAAGATGCTAGATCAATCTTCCGCCACCTTGCCGCGCAGCGCCTTGACGTCGGACCGGGCCTTTTTCGCCGCCAGTCGTCGCTTGACCGAGCCGTAGGTGGGTTTCGTCGCGATCCGTCGCTTGGGTTTGACCAGCGCTTTGCCGATCAACTCGGCCAGACGGGCGCGGGCGATCTCGCGGTTGCGGGCCTGGCTGCGGGTCTCGTCGCATTGGATGATGATCGCGCCATCCTTGGTCCAGCGCCGCCCGGCCAGCCGTTTCAGCCGCACCTTGACCGGATCGGGCAGCGAGGGCGAGCGCGCGGCCTCGAACCTCAGCTCGACCGCAGTCGAGACCTTGTTGACGTTCTGCCCACCGGGACCCGAGGCGCGGATGAAGCTCTCGGTCATTTCCCAATCGTACAGGGTGATATCATCGGTGATGCGCAGCATGGGCGTGACCTTACAGGCGTCACCCGAAAACAGAAAGGGCCGCCCCGGCGGGACGGCCCTTCGAAAGTTCAGGAGGTCGGGTCGGTTAGATCAATCGACCAGCCGGAGCGCGCGCTCCGCCAAGGGCTGCCCTAGCAGGCGGTCCCCCCGGTTGTTCCGACACCTCTCTCCAATCTCTTTCTCGACACTGGATCACCTCCTTTTCTATCTGTTGCGGTTGAAAAGGATGGTGACACAACTTGTGCCATTCTCAAAGCGTTTTCTTACGCGGGCTGTGCGGTCAGGCGCGCGACGATCATCTTGAAGGGGATCAGCGCGACCAGGGCCAGCGACAGCTTCACCAGCCAGTCGGCAAAGGCCAGCGTCACCCACAGGGGCGCCTCGGGGCCCGACAGCATGAAGGGCACGGGCTCCCACGCCCAGTTGATGGCCGCATCCGCTTCGGCACCGAAGAAGGTCACCGAGGCCGAGAAGGCGATGGTGAAGAAGATCGCGGTATCCAGCGCCGATCCGACCAGTGTGGACACCAACGGCGCGCGCCACCAGCGGCCTTCGCGCATGGCGTTGAACACGGTGACGTCGGTCAGCTGCGCGATCAGGAACGCGGTTCCCGAAGCCACGGCGATGCGCAACGGCACGGCGGCGTAGGTAAACCCGTCGCCCTGCAGCATGATCTGGCTGCCGATCAGCGAGCAGATCACGCCGGTGACGAAGCCGGCAAACACGACCTTGCGGGCCGGACCCGCGCCATAGACGCGGTTCATGATGTCGGTGACAAGAAAGGCCAGCGGATAGGTGAAGGCACCCCAGGTCAGCAGCCCGTCAAAGATCAGGAACTGGACCAGGATGTTCGAGGCCACGACGATGGCGGCCATGGCAAGAATGCCGGGGAAAAAGCTGCGTTGCATGTTCTGATGCCCGTTTTGACAAGGTAGCGGCGACTTGGCCCCGGGGGTTTCCCAAAGCAAGCCGCGCTTTTAGGCCCGGGATCGGCCCGTGTCAATCCGGCAGCAGATATTCGACCAGTTCGGTGCGTTGCAGCGCCAGAAAATTATCATCCGAGATCATCGTGGCCCGCATCCGCCCCTGCCCGTCGCGCCAGACGGACAGCCCCTCGAGGTTGTCATGGGTTCCGGTTGCCGTCTGAAACAGGGTTTCTTCGGCCGTGGGTGTATCACCGTCGACCTGCCACCGACGCAGCCGCGACCGGAACCCGATCAGAGCCACCGCGCGTTCCAGCACGTAGAACCGCCCGTCCGGGCCGAAATCGGCGGCCACCGGCAGAAAGCGGCCCCGTTGCGGCAGGACGAAGGGGGTGGACCAGGCGCGCCCGTTCCAGCGATAGACCGGGATGTCGCCATTTGCCGTTCGGCTTTTCTCGGGCAGCGTGTACAGGCGGCCCTGCGCGTCGATGGCCAGACCTTCGAACGAACCGTTCCGCTCCAGCTCGTCGAACTCGGCGGGTCGCGGCAGAACGCGGCCGCGGGCCTTTGGCGTTGCGTAGTGGGCCACGCGATGCACACCTTCGAACGAGATGTAGAAGCTATCGTCGGGCGCCAGCGCCAGCCCCTCGGAATCGCCGACACCGCCGCGCAGCGCCCGCCCGCGGCTGGACTTCAGCGGTTCATGATACACGATGCGCACCCCGGCGATCCGATCGCCATCCCGGTCGAGGCGGGCCGATACCAGCATGGCCCGGTCGCTCAGCACCCAGGCCTGCTGCCCATCCTCCGAGACATGGATGGCAGAGAAACCGCCGAACCAGTCATGGCTGGCGCGCCATGCAAAGCTGCCCAGATATTCGGCCGATTTGACTTCGACCGCCCAGGCGGAACCGGCCAGAAACAGGCTGGCGATCAGTTGGACTGCAAGACGGCGGCGCATTGCTGGGGCAGATCCGCCAGAACATATTCACGCCGTTTCTTCGGAGGCGGCGCGTTGGGGTCGGGCGGCGGCGGGTTCAAGATGTTGCGCACCCACTGTTCGGCCTCGGCGCAGCCGTCGCCCTTGGGAGGCGGATCCTGATTGACGCAACCGCGCGAACCGCGCGGGCAGTTCAGCCGAACGTGGAAGTGATAATGATGCCCCCACCAGGGTCGAATCTTGCGCAGATAGGCACGGTTGCCGGTCTCGTCCTTGCACATCTGCACCTTGGCACCCGGAAACACGAAAATGCGGGCCACGCGTTTGTCCTTGGCCGCCTCGCGCAGGATGGCGTGGTGCTGTTTTGTCCAGTTGCCATTCACATAGGCGCCGTTCGCGCGGCGCAAGGAGATTGACGAGATATTCTCGCGCGCCTTGCGCGACAGGCGCATGTTGTCACCGGGCAGCATCCAAATGTCGATGTCGAGGCCCAGCTGGTGGCTGCGGTGGCCCGAGGTCATCGGCCCGCCCCGCGGCTGGCTGATATCCCCGATATACAGCCCGTTCCATCCCGGTTGCTTTGCCGCAAAACGGCTGAGGTCCTGCACGAAGTCGATGGATTGCGGATGGCCCCAGTTGCGGTTGCGCGACAGACGCATCGCCTGCCAGGTGGGTCCGGTCTCGGGCAGTTGCACAGATCCGGCCGCGCATCCGCGCGAATAACTGCCGAAAGCGGCCGGTTTTTGTTGCGAACTGTACTTCTGAGCCCCGAACAACTGCTTGGCCAGCGGTTGGGCCCCGGCCGCCCCGGCTAGCGCAATTCCTGCCAAAAATACCAAAAAACGTAATGAAATCATCTGCTCTGATCCCCTTCCGGTTTGACCCAGCGCATTAGGAACAATCCCAGAATAAACAACCCGACGATCGGAGACACCCCCAACCGCGCACTGCCGGTCGCGGTTGTTGCAATTCCGATCATCAATGGCGCCGCAAAAGCGGTGGCGCGGCCCGACAGACCATAAAGACCAAAGCTCTCGACCGGGGCGGTCGGGTCGGTGTGGCGCACCATCAACGACCGGCTGGCCGATTGCAGAATGCCACCCATCCCGCCGATCAGGATGCCGCAGCCAAAGAACACAATGTCCGGCAGGCCCGACCCTTGGGGCAGGGCGATGCCGAAGATCTGCGACCGGTCCATCGACACGATGGTGGTGCAAACCAGGATCAAGACCCAGATCGCAGTCAGGATCACCGGCTTGGGGCCGAATTTCCGGTCCAGCTTGCCGCCGATCCAGGCGAAGACCGCCGAAGCCAGCACGCTGATGATGCCGAAGATGCCGATCTTGATCAGGTCCCACTGCAGCACCAGCCGCGCATAGACGCCGCCGAAACTGTACAGCCCGTTCAGCGCATCCCGGTAGAACATCGATGACCCCAGATAGCTGGCCAGGCTGACCCGGTACCGCAGAGCGGCCACGGATTTTCCCAGCAGGCGCAGCGCTTCGGATACGCTGCCCTTTTTGTCGGCTGCCGGATCGTCGCGAACCCACAGGAAATACGGGACCATGAACAGGATGAACCACCCGGCGGTGAACGGCCCCACAAAGCGCGTGCCCTCGCGCGCGCCGGCGTCCAGCCCGAACAGCGGCTCCATCCCGATCAGCGTCTTGCCGTTGGGCTGCTCGACGAACAGCGCCAGCATGATCGCCAGGGAAATCAGCCCGCCGAAATAGCCGAAGGCAAAGCCCGAGCCCGAGATCTCGCCCACCTCGTTGTCATCACCCAGATCGGGCAATTGCGAGTTGATGAAGATCAGCGCGTATTCCGCCCCCACGAAGCCCAGACCGAAGGCCGACAGCATCAGCCACATGTTCGACCCGTCCGGCAGCGTGAACCACAGCGCCGCAGACCCCACGGCATACATCACGGAAAAGGCAAATATCCATGGGATGCGCCGCCCCGAGACATCGGCCATGGCCCCCAACAGCGGCGCGCCGAAAGCGATGATCAGCCCGGTGATCGTCAGGCAGTTGGCCCAGACCGTCTGCGCCTGCGCGGCGGCAGCGTCGGCATCCATCCCTGCGGTTGCATAATTTTCAGCCGCAACGCCGGCGAAATAAGGGCCAAAGACAAAGGTCACCAACAGGGTGTGATACGGCTGGCTGGCCCAGTCGAAAAACCACCAGCCCCAGATGCGCCTGCGCTTGGAAATCTCTGCCATCTCTGCCCCTTGCCTGCTTTTGATTTCATAAGACGGGCCTTCGGGCCATTTCGCAAGCGTTCTGTGACTGCGGGCTTGCCTATTGCCGCCCGGGCACTTAGGTCTCAGCCCGTACGGAAAACGAGGTGCCCATGCTGTCGCTGATCCAAATCCTGCTGCTGATCCTGGACATCGTCTGGTTCATCATCCTGGCCCATGTGATCATGAGCTGGCTGATCAACTTCCAGGTCCTGAACCTGCATCAACAGCTGGTCGCCCAGATCTGGTACGGCCTGAACCGCCTGCTCGAGCCGATCTATGGCCCGATCCGCCGCATTCTGCCCAACATGGGCGGTCTGGACCTGACGCCGCTGGTGGTGCTGATCGGGGTCTATGCGCTGCGGATCATCCTCATCAACAACGCGGTCTATTTCTACTGACCTCTTGTTCCCCGATTCCGACTGTGTGATTGTCCGTTCAAGAGCAGTCAAATCTTGAAACAGGGCACCCCCGCACATGTTCGACGCCGCGCCTCTGCTGCGAGATGTCTTTGGATTCGATGAGTTCCGCCCCGGGCAGGAAGAGATCGTCGATGCCGTGACCGCCGGCGAGAACGTGCTGGCGATCATGCCCACCGGGGGCGGCAAATCCCTGTGTTATCAGCTACCTGCCCTGCTGCGCGATGGGGTCACCGTGGTGATCTCGCCGCTGATTGCGCTGATGCGCGACCAGGTGCGAGGGCTGCAAGAGGCCGGTGTCGAGGCTGGTGCGTTGACCTCGGGCAACACGCCCGAGGAAACCGACGCCGTGTGGGAGGCGCTCGAGGCCGGGCGGCTGAAGCTGCTCTACATGGCGCCCGAACGGCTGGCGGCGGGCTCGGCGCTGGGGATGCTGCGGCGGATTAATGTCAGCCTGATCGCCGTGGACGAGGCCCATTGCGTCAGCCAGTGGGGTCATGATTTCCGCCCCAACTACCTGCGGATCGGAGAGCTGCGGCGCGCGCTGGACGTGCCGCTGGCCGCCTTCACCGCCACGGCGGACGCGGAAACGCAAGACGAAATCGTCGAGAAACTGTTCGACGGCAAGCCCCCGCGCAAGTTCCTGCGTGGCTTCGACCGCCCGAACATCCACCTGGCCTTTGCCGCCAAGGACAGCCCGCGCAAGCAGATCCTGGATTTCGCCGACGCACGCCGGGGCCAGTCGGGCATCGTCTATTGCGGCACCCGCAACAAGACCGAAGTGCTGGCGCAGGCCCTGCGCGAACAAGGCCACAGCGCCTGCCACTATCACGGCGGGATGGAGGCCGAGGACCGCCGCATCGTCGAAACCCGCTTCGCGCGCGAGGACGGGCTGATCGTGGTGGCCACCGTGGCTTTCGGCATGGGCATCGACAAGCCCGACATCCGCTGGGTCGCCCATGCGGACCTCCCGAAATCGATCGAGGCCTATTACCAGGAAATCGGCCGCGCCGGCCGCGACGGCGGGCCGGCCGAGACCCTGACCCTGTTCGGCCCCGACGACATCCGCCTGCGCCGCAGCCAGATCGACGAGGGTCTGGCCCCACCTGAACGCCGCGCCGCCGACCATGCCCGTCTGAACGCGCTGCTGGGTCTGGCCGAGGCGCTGCACTGCCGCCGCCAGACTCTGCTGGGTTATTTCGGGGAACAGGCCGAGCCCTGCGGCAAATGTGACCTGTGCGACAGCCCGCCCGAGCTGTTCGACGGCACCACGCCAGTGCGCATGGCCCTGTCTGCAATCCTGCGCACCGAGGAATGGTTTGGTTCGGGCCACCTGATCGACATCCTCTTGGGCAACGACACCGACAAGATCCGCGCGCGGCGGCATGACGAATTGCCCACCTACGGCATTGGCAAGGACTGGTCGCGCCCGCAATGGCAGGCGATCTTCCGACAGATGATGGGCCACGACCTGGTGCGCCCCGACCCCGAACGCCACGGCGCGCTGCGCATGACCGAGGCCGCCAAGCCGATCCTGAAGGGCGAGGCGCAGATCACCCTGCGCAAGGATACGCTGCGCAAGGCCACCCGGCGGCCCGCGGTCAAGATGATGGTTTCAGAGGAGGACGCGCCCCTGCTTTCGGCGCTCAAGGCCAAGCGCCGCGCGCTGGCCGAGGCCGCCCGCGTGCCCGCCTATGTCATCTTTCCCGACCGCACGCTGATCGAGATGGCGGAAAAACGCCCCATGACGCTGGACGAGATGGCCCGGATCGGCGGTGTTGGCGCGAAAAAGCTGGACCGCTATGGCGATACCTTCCTTGAGGTGATCGCAGGCGAGGCGCAGGCGCTGCATCCGGCGCGCCGCAAGCTGGCAGGGCGCGAACAGGGCGATATCTACGACCGACTGCTCGAGGTGCAGGCGCAGCTGGCCCGAGGCCCGGACGGGATCGACAAACCACTGAGCTGCTCTGCCGCGCAACTGGCTAAGGTGGCGCAGATGCGCCCTTGCGACGAACGCGCGCTGGAGCAGATTCTGGGCGACCGCCGCGCCGAACGTTTCGCCGCAGCATTTCTGGACGTGCTGCGCGCGGCGGGCTAGGTATCGACGGGCAGGCACGAAAAAGGGGGCAGACATGCTGGTGGTGATCTCTCCGGCCAAGCGGCTGGACTGGGCAGAGCGGGACGTTGCACCGACCCAGCCCGATTTTCAGGACGACGCGATCCGGTTGGCGAAAACCGCGCGCAACCTGACGCTGGGGGATCTGAAAAAGCTGATGAGCCTCAGTGACGATCTGGCCCGGCTGAACCGCGACCGGTTCCGCGCCTTTGCCGACGCGCCGCAGCCCGAGGCCACCCGGCCGGCCGCACTGGCCTTTGCCGGCGACACCTATCAGGGGCTCGAGGCGGCATCGCTGGACGCCGAGGAGCTGGCCTGGGCGCAGGACCATCTGCGCATCCTGTCGGGGCTTTACGGCCTGCTGCGCCCGCTGGACGCCATTCAGCCCTATCGGCTGGAAATGGGCAGCCGGCTGAAAACCCGACGCGGCAAGAACCTGTATGACTACTGGCGCGACCAGCTAAGCAAGGCGCTGAACGCGCAGGCCGAGGCACTGGGCACCGATACGCTGGTGAACTGCGCCAGCCAGGAATATTTCGGCGCAGTCGATCCCACGGCCCTGAAACTGCGGGTCATCACCCCGGTCTTCATGGAGGACAAGGGCGGCACGCCCAAGATCGTCAGCTTCTTTGCCAAGAAGGCCCGCGGCTCAATGGCGCGGTACATCATCCGGCACCGGCTGACCGATCCGGAGAGCCTGCAGGATTTCGACACCGGCGGCTATGTGTATCGGTCTGATTTGTCGGAACCGGACAAACCGGTATTCGTGCGCCCCTATCAGGCCTGATCCAGCATCGAGGCATCATATGCCACCAGCTCGACCGTGTTGCCCTCGGGGTCCGTGGTAAACACGCCGCGCCAACCGATCCAGCCGAACCGTTCGACGCGATAGGGCTGGCCGATTTGATCATACCAGCGCATGACGACCTCCTGTTCCGCAAACGGAAGAGACAAGGCGATATGGTGCAGCGACGATTGCGCCCCAGTCATGGGTTTGTCGGCAGCAGTGGGGTGAAAACCCGACCGCGGCGCTGCCCCATGGTGAAACAGCGCCAAAACCTGTGTGTGCCCGTCGAACCCTTCTGCAATCCGAAAGAATGCGATCGCCCTATCATGACCGCCATGCAGGCGGGTCAGCCCGATGACGTTTTCCTAGAAGTCAACCATCGCCGCCATGTTGGTGCAGCGTATTGCAATTTCGCCCAAGGCGCGGGGGCGAAAACCTCGTTCCTGTGACATGGCGCCCGCCTAAACCGCACCGGCTGGCTCGACAATGACGGGTTGAGCACCCGTCGGGCAATGCGCCTGGATCATTTCGCAGATCAGCTTCTTCTGCAGGGGCTTGGTCAGAAAATGATCCAAACCCGCCGCAAGGATATTTTCTCTGTCGCCCATCATCGCATGGGCCGTCAGGGCCACGATCGGGACGTGCCGGCCCGTTCCGATCTCTTTGCGCCGTATTTCCTCGGTCGTCTGCTTGCCGTCCATCTTCGGCATCGAAATATCCATGAAAATCAGGTCGGGTTCGAATTCGTCATAGGCCGCGATCGCCTCGAGCCCGTTGGCCGCCAGCCGTAGCTCGATGTTCAGGCCCTTGGTCATTTTCGTCAGGATCAGCTGGTTTGTCCGGTTGTCCTCGGCGGCCAGAACCCGCATGAGACGTCGTTTCCCGCTCGCCATGCGCACCGGGGCAGTGGCAAAGTCCGCCGCTCTGGGTCGCGGCAATACCCCACCCCCCAAATCCATCAGGCGCGAGAACAGTTCAGCCCGCGGGATCGGCTTCTTCAGAACGCCCTGGATCAGGTGGTGGTTGGGGTCAGCATGAATGATGCCCGGATTCGCCGAAATCAGCACGATCGGCACCTTGTCCCAGCCCCGGCTGCGCAACGTCGCCGCCAGTTCCAACCCATCCATGTCGGGCAGATCATGGTTGCACAGCACGAGATCCACCGACCCTTGCATCGCCGACAAGGCCTGGGTGCCGGTGGCGCAGTCCGTCACCTCGGCCCCGAGCCGTCGCAGCTGCTTGCCCAGAATCGCCCGGTTGACGGCAAGATCCTCGACCAGGACGACATGTTTCAGCCGGTCCGCAAGATCCGGCGGCGGAACGGGCTGCGCGCCCTCGACGGTGGGCAGCGTCAGGCGGAACCCGAAACAGGACCCTTTGCCAGGATCGCTTTCAACCCAGATGGCGCCGCCCATCATCGTGATCAGCCGCTTGCTGATGGCCAGCCCAAGCCCAGTGCCGTCGAACTCGCGGGATTTGGCGTCCTCGATCTGGTTGAACTCGCCGAAGATGTGGTCGATCTTGTCGGGCGGAATCCCGATGCCCGTATCCTCGATCGCGACGTGGATGTCGCAAGTCTTCCGTTCGGCATTCGGCACCCCGGTGACCCGGATCAGCACATGCCCCTGGGGCGTGAACTTGACCGCGTTTCCGACCAGGTTGGTCAGGACCTGCCGCACCCGGCCCGGATCGCCCACGAACAGCGTGGGTAGAAACAGGTCGTAGTCGACCAGAAGGGTCAGACCCTTGTCGCGCACCGTGGGTTGCAGCAACGTCGCGACCTCGAGGATGCAACGTTCCAGGTCGAATTTCTCGGGATGCAGTTCAAGCTTGTCGGCCTCGATCTTGGAATAGTCCAGAACGTCGTTGATGATGACCAGCAACGCCTCGCCCGAGGCGCGGATCGTATCGACATAGAGCCGCTGTTCGTCGTTCATCGGGGTTTCCGACAACAGGTCGGTCATCCCGACGATGCCGTTCATCGGGGTTCGAATTTCGTGGCTCATGTTGGCCAGAAAGGCCGACTTGGCCCGGTTGGCTGCCTCGGCCTTGTCGCGCGCGGCCTGCAACTGCGTCTCGTGCTGGACCGAGGCGGTGATGTTCAGCGCCAGGCTGACCACGTCGCCCCCTTGCCCACGCTGGTCGATCAGCTTGATGTACTGCCCGTTCCACAGCTGGATCACCTCGGGCGGAGGGGCCATCCGGGCCCAGCGCCGCCGCATACGGGCTTTCCACGTCTCGGCCTCTTCGTCGGCGATGATGATGATCCCCTCGTCGGTCAGCAGATCGAGTATGCGTTGATACGAGACGCCTGGCGCGACCTCATCCAGCCCTTCAAATACGCTCAGATAGGCGGTATTGGCGCTGATCAGGCGATCATTGCCGTCAAAGAATGCGAACCCGTCCTGAATGGTCTGGATCGAATGCCACAGGCGGCGCTCGGCCACTTCGATCTTGGCATGTGCGATGGTCAGGTCGGATTTGACCCTTTCATTCTCGTCCCGAACGGTCGCAACCTCGGCCTGGGTTTCGCCGATCCGCTTGGTCAGCGCCAGGGCGTATTCACCCAGCTTTTGATTGGCCGATGACAATTCGGCCTGTTTCAATGCCAACATGCGTTCGGCCGCCAACCGCGCGCGCCGTTCCTGTGCCAGTTTTTCAGCAAGGCTCATTGTTATTTTCCCGGTCCGTTCGGACACAGGATTCCGGCAGAGCGTGAAAATCTGTTTAAAACGCCTCAGCCACGCCCCTCACGCAGCCAGCCGGCCAACAGAAAGCCCCCCGCCAGCAGCAGAACCAGCCAGGGCGGGAGCAGGCCCGCCTGACTCACGTCGCGGGTTTCATACGCCTCGCGCGGGGTCAGCCCGATCCAGCCGCGTCCGGCCGCCGGGCGTCCCGAGCGCACGTTGCGGATGGCCGGCAGCCCGTCCTCGACACGGATCGCACCGCCGCGCATGGCCGCCATGACCGGCGCAAGAATCTCGGGGGTGGCGATTGTGCGCTCGAATTCCCGCGGCGCGGCCGGGCCCAGGCCGATCACGGCAGTCAGGTCCCCTTCCTGCAAGCGGTAGAGGCCGATCTCTGGGCCGAAATACTGCGCCTCGAACCGGCCGGGCGACATCTCGCGCAGCGGCACCTCGAGCGTTTCGCCATTGGGGCGGGTGACGGTGACGGGGCCGACCTCTTCGTTCAGGGTCTGGCGGATGATGCGCATCGACTGACCGTTGGCCTCGGCCCACAGCGCCTCTTCCTCGAGCTCGGGTTCCTTCATCATCCAGTGAGCCAGACGGCGCAGCAGTTCCAGTTGCGGGCCACCGCCCTCGTATCCGCGGCTCCACAGCCAGGCGTGATCCGAGGCCAGCAGCGCCACGCGCCCTTCACCCACCCGGTCCAGCACCAGCAGCGGCCGGTCGTCGACCCCGGTCATCAACACCTCGCCCGCGCGTTGTTGGACGTCGATTTGCCGCAGCCATGCGCCCCATTCACCGTCCTCGCCCAGATCGGAGGTCACAGGGTGCCGCTGACCCAGGTCGGTCACCGTGGGCACATAGCGGTCCTCGATCACGCGGGCCGTGGGCTGTGCGGGCAGGATCGCGGACAGGGGTGAGCGGAAAATGCTGTCGGCGGTCGCGAAATCCGGCCCGGCCGCGATCAGCACCGCCCCGCCGTCATTGATATAGTTGGTCACGTTGTCCAGGTAGATCGCCGGCAGGATGCCGCGCCGCTTGTAGCGGTCAAAGATGATCAGGTCGAAATCGTTGATCTTCTCCAGAAACAGCTCACGCGTGGGGAATGCGATCAGCGACAGTTCGTCCACCGGAACCCCGTCCTGTTTCTCGGGCGGGCGAAGGATGGTGAAATGCACCAGGTCGACCGAGCTGTCGGATTTCAGCAGATTGCGCCAGGTGCGCCCGCCCGGATGCGGCGAGCCCGAGACCAGCAGAACGCGCAGCCGATCGCGCACCCCGTTCATCTGGATCAAGGCAGTGTTGTTGCGGTCGGTCAGTTCGCCATCAGCCTGCGGAACGGTGAACTGGATGACGTTGCGCCCGCCATGGGGCAGGGTCACCGGCAGCTCGACATCCACGCCGATCGGGATGCTGAATTGCTGCGGCTCGCCACCGTCCACGGCAATTTCCAACGGGGCCGAGACTGCACCGGCGGGCGCGGCGCCGCTGTCTTCGACCCGCAGGGTCAGCGTGACCGGCTCGCCGATGATGGCAAAGGCGGGGGCGTTGCGCACGATCAGGCGGCGGTCCCAATCCTGCGCGCGACCGGTCTGCAACAGGTGCATCGGCGCGGGCAGATCCGGGGCCTGATCGACGTCATGCACGATGCCGTCCGACAGGATCAGAATACCGGCGATGCGGGCGCGGGGTTCCTCGGCCAGCGCCGCATTCAGCGCCGCCATGACCTGAGTGCCTTCGTCCCCGTCGCCGTCGCCCACGGTGATGCGGCGCAGTTCGGTGTTGTCGCGGGCCTCGATCTCGGCAGCCAGGGCCTCGGCGGTCTGCGTGGTCTGTTCGGCGCGGTCAGATAGGGTTTGGCTGGCGCTTTCATCCTCGATCATCAGCACGATGTCGGTCAGCGGAGCGCGGTCCTCGATCTGGTAGACCGGGCCGGACAAGGCCGCCAAGAGTACCAGCGCCGCCAGACCGCGCAACGCCCAGCCCGACAGCCCGCGCCACAGCGCCAGGACCGTCGCGGCCAAAGCGATCGAACCAATGGCGACCAGAGCGGGCCACGGGATCAGCGGGTCAAAGATGACGGAACCGGTCATTGGCCCAACCTGTCAAGCAGAGCAGGCACGTGCACCTGATCGGATTTGTAATTCCCGGTCAGCACGTGCATGACCAGATTGACGCCGAACCGGTTGGCCAGCTCGCGCTGGCGTTCTCCGGCATAGCCGCGCCCGACCGGCAGCAACGCCTGCCCGTTCCGGTCGACTGCCCAGGCCCCGGCCCAGTCGTTGCCACCAATCACCACCGGAGTGACGTTATCATTGAGGTTGCGGAAGGGCATGCCTTCGATCTGTTCAGCGTCTGGGGGCGCGGCCTCGACCCAGATCTCGGTTCCGGCATAGCGCCCTGGGAAATCCTGCAACAGATAGAAGGTTCGGGTCAGGACGTGATCGCGCGGAACAGGCTCTAACGCAGGGATATTCAGCGGAGTCGCCAGCTGCTGCAGCTTGCGCCCATTGGGACTGGCGGCGCCGAACCCGGCGATGTCGGCATCGCGCGTGTCGAACAGGATCATCCCGCCCGATCGCAGATAGGCGTTCAGCCTGGCATAAGCCTCAGCCGAGGGCTGGGGCTGATCCGGTGTGATCGGCCAGTAGAGCAGCGGGAAGAAGGCCAGTTCGTCACGTTCGAGGTCCACACCCATGGGCTCTGCCGGTTCGACGGATGTGCGATAGGTCAGGGTCTGCGACAGGCCGCGCAACCCGGCATGGGCGACATCATCGACCTGGGCATTGCCGGTCAGGACATGGGCCAGCACCAATTCCTTGGTCGCCCGCAGGGCGAATTCGGTCTCTTCCGGTGTCTGCGCCTTCGCCTGCGGTACGATCAGAACCACGCCCAGCGCCACCGCCGCCGCCCGCGCCAGCCCCAGACGCCCCGAAAGCGCCAGCGAGGCCACAACGTCAACCGCCAGCAGGATCAGGGCGAGGCTCAGCAGCAGACCCCCGATCGGGGTCTCGGCACTGACCTCCTGCCCCTTGATGGGCACATCCGCAGGCCAGCTTATCGGGCGCAGCGTGCTGTCCTCGGTCAGCACGTTCAGGGCCAGCTTCTGCTTGCCGCTTTCATACAGACCCGGGCGCAGGTCGGGCCCCAATGCGCCGGACACCAGCGCGGGGCCATCGACACCGGCCAGATTGCCCGCGTCGGACAGGGTTCCGAACCCGTCCATCACCTGAATCGGCTCCCACGTGGTGCCTTGCAGCTGTTCGACCTGCCGCGTCTTGGCGGCCGAGGCCACGGCGAGCCGGTCGAGCATTTCGACGAACAGGCCCGACAGCGGCAGGGTCGACCATTCGGCATCGGCGGTGACATGGAACAGCACCACCTGACCCAGGCCCAGCGGCTTGCGCGTCACCAGCGGCGTGCCATCCGAAAGCGCGGCGATCACCCGGTCGGCCAGGTTCGGGTCGGGCTGCGCCATCACCTGGGTGCTGACGGTCACATCGTCGGGGATGCGCAACCCGTAAAAGGGCGAGCCTTCCTGGAAAGGCGCCAACCCCTTGGCTTCGCCCCAGCTCATCGCGCCGCCGACCGAGCGGCCACCGCTGCGCAGCCGTACCGGCAGCAAGACGTCTTCGGCATCGCGGCCCAGATCGCTGGCCGCCATGTGCGGACCGGCAAAGCGTAGCAGCAGCCCGCCCTGTTCGACCCATTCGACCAATCCGGCCTGTTCGGCGGGGGTCAGCTTGGCCACATCGGCCAGCACGATCACATCAGGGTTGGCAGGCAGAACCTCGGCCAGCCCGCCCTCGACGAAATCGGCAGTGGGGATCAGCACCTGCGTCAGGTAGTGCAGTGGCGAAAGCAGCTCCAGCCCCTCGCGGTTGACGGTTCCGGCGATCAGGGCGACCTCGCGCCGGCGCAGGCTGTCATCGGTCAACGACACCGCCCCGGCCGACCGCTGGCCCTGCAGCTCGAACCGAGTGATGCGGGCGCGCAGTTCGGACGGCAACGCCAGATCGGTCTGCGCCTGGGTCGTGCCGCTGTCGAAGCTGACCTCAACCGATTGCAGCAGGCGCATCACGCCCGCCGGGTCGCGCCCCTGTGCATTGATGGTGACGGTCTGCGCCGGTCCGGGTGTGGCGCGCACCGCGGTCAGCCGGATCGCCCCATCCTGATAGGTGGCCGGCAGCAGCGCCAGGGTCGGCGCCGCCGCGCGATAGACCGTGACCGCGCCCCGCGCCTGCAGCGCAGACAGTAGGGTTTCGCGGCCCGGATAGTCCAGCTTGTCCGTGAACCAGTGCGCGTCGAACCTGCCCTCGACCCCCGCCAAGTCGGCCAACGCCTGCTCGATCTGCGCCGCGTCCGGCTGCCACGGCTGCGGAACCAGCCCGGGCAGGCGGTTGCGCCAGGCCTCGGCGGTCTGGAAGACGGGCGGTTCCGGCTCGGTCAGGCGCAGGATCGAGACCGGGCGCCCGGCCCGTCCGGCTTCGGTCAGCTGCGCGTCGATCTGATCCAGTGTGGCGGGCCAGCGCGTGGCCCCGGCCCAGCTGGCATCCAGCACCAGCAGCAATGGCCCCGATCCGGTTTCGTCGCGCGACGGGTTCAGCACCGGGCCGGCCAGACCGACAATAATTGCCGCCGCCGCCAGCATGCGCAGCAGCAACAACCACCACGGGGTGCGGTCGGATACGCTCTCGTCGTCCTTCAGGCCCAGCAACAGGGTCACCGCCGGGAACAGCCGTCGGATCGGCGCGGGCGGCACGGCGCGCAGGATCAGCCAAAGGATCGGCAGGGTCAGCAGACCCAGCAACACCCACGGCGCGGTAAAGCCGATGCCCGCCAGAACTGTCATCGCGCCCCTCCGTCCAGCGCACGATAAAGCCACAACAGGGCCGCCTGCGCGCTGTCTTGGGTGTGGTGCAGGCCCAGTTGCCAGCCAGTCACCCGGCATAGGCGGGTCAGGTCATCCTTGCGTCGCGCCAGCCGCGCCAGATAGCGATCGCGCAGGTCGCCCGCCTTGAGGGTCTCGTGCCGGACCGTGCCGCCGACGCTTTCGAAGATGGTGCGCCCGCGATAGGGGAAGCTCTCCTCGCCCGGGTCCAGAACCTGCAGCAGCACACCGCGCACGCCGCGGTCGGCGGCCTTTGTCAGGGCCAGTTCGACCTCGTCCAGTGGGCCGAGGAAGTCAGAGATGAACACGGCGCGGGCATGGGGGATCATGGCGCGGTGCTCGGGCGGGGCATAATCGGCCTCGGTATCTTCGGACAGGGCCTGCGCCAGCCGGATGATCTGGGCGTTGCCGCGCCGGGGCGGCAGGGTGGTTCCGGTCAGGCCCACACGCTCGCCCCCGCGCACCAGCAGAATCGCCGTGGCCAACCCCAGAAGGCGGGCCCGGTCGGCCTTGGTGGGCAGAGATTTGTCGGACGCAAAGCGCATCGAGGCGCCCTGATCGACCCACAGCATGATCGACTGCGCAATCTGCCATTCGCGTTCGCGCACATATTGCTGATCGCCGCGGGCCGAGCGCCGGTGGTCGATCATCCGCCGGCTGTCGCCGATTTGCGCCGGCCGGTATTGCCAGAAATCATCGCCCAACCCCGAACGCCGCCGGCCGTGATCGCCCAGCAGCACGGTTCCGGCCAGGTGTTCGGCCCGCGCCAACAAGGGCGGCAGCCGGGACGCCTCGGCCTCGGATCTTTCGCGAAGGGTGCGGGCCGCGTTCACGCCGCCGCCTCGGCCCGGACAAGCCCGGCCGCGGTGGTTTCGATCAGGTCGGCCAAGCTGTCACCGCGTGCCCGCGCGGCGAAGTTCAGTGCCATCCGGTGGCTGAGCACCGGGCGCGCCATGTCCAGCACGTCTTCGGCATTTGGGGCCAGCCGGCCCTGCAGCATCGCCCGCGCCCGCACCGTCATCATCAGCGCCTGCGCCGCGCGCGGACCTGGACCCCAGGCGACCGTCTCGGACACGCGCTCGGACACGCCGGGTTCCTCGGGGCGGAACGCGCGCACCAGATCGAGGATCAGTTCGACCACCGACTCGCCCACCGGCATCCGGCGCAGCAGAACCTGCGCGGCCAGCAGTTCTTCTTTGGTGAAGATCTGGTGCGCCGCCTCCTCGGCCGCGCCGGTAGTGGCCAGCAGGATGTCACGCTCGGTCTGGCGGTCGGGATAGTTCACGTCGATCTGCACCAGGAAACGGTCCAGCTGGGCCTCGGGCAGCGGATAGGTGCCCTCCTGTTCGATCGGGTTCTGGGTGGCAAGCACATGGAACGGCACGCCCAGCGCGCGATCCTCGCCCCCGACGGTCACTGTGCGTTCCTGCATCGCCTGCAGCAACGCCGACTGGGTGCGCGGGCTGGCGCGGTTGATCTCGTCCGCCATCAACAGTTCACAGAAGATCGGGCCGGGAATGAATCGGAAATGGCGGCTGCCATCCTCGGCGGTGTCCAGAACCTCGGACCCCAGAATGTCCGCCGGCATCAGGTCGGGCGTGAACTGGATGCGGTTGCCATGCAGGCCCATGACGGTGGACAGGGTTTCCACCAGCCGCGTCTTGCCCAGGCCCGGCAGCCCGATCAGCAGGGCGTGACCGCCACACAGCAGCGCGGTCAGCGTCAGGTCGACGACCCTCTCCTGCCCGATGAAGCGGCGGGTGATCGAGGATTTGGCCTGTTGCAGTTTCGCTTCCAGCGCTTCGATCTCGGACACGAGGTCGGCAGGTTCGGTCATGACTTTCCCTTCCGTGGACTTAGTATAGATGAAGTGTATCGCGCTGCGAGGAAATGGCAAAAACAATGAGCGGACAAAATCCTGTGAAACCGTCCCCTGAGGGTCTGGCGGCCTCGGTCAAGGCGGCCAAACCGCGGGGTCTGCCCCCTGTGGACAAGTGGAATCCTCCGTTCTGCGGCGATCTGGACATGCGCATCGCGCGCGATGGCACTTGGTATTATCTAGGGTCGCCCATCACCCGGTTCGAGCTTGTGAAGCTCTTTTCCTCGATTCTTAAGAAAGAAGGGGACGCCTATTTCCTGGTCACCCCGGTCGAGAAGGTCGGCATAGCGGTCGAAGACGCGCCGTTTGTGGCGGTCGATTTCGACCGGACCGGCGCGGGCGAGAATCGGGTTCTGACGTTTACCACCCATGTCGGCGATACGGTGACGGCCGGGCCGGATCATCCGATCCGGGTGGTCATCGACCCCGAAACGAGTGAGCCGAGCCCCTACATTCTGGTGCGATCGAACCTTGAGGCGCGGATCGACCGCAAAAGCTTCTATCGGCTGGTGGACATCGCCACCCATCACGACGGGCAGTTCGGCGTCTGGTCGGGCGGGCAGTTCTTTGCCATCGCGCCATCGGACATGGTGGGTGACGGCTAGGCCGTCTGCCGCCCGGGCCGGTCCTGCGCCAGCACCACGGCCAGCGCCACCACCGCCGCGCCCAGCGCACGGGTCCAGTTCCACTCTTCTCCCAACACCAGCATGATGACCATCACATAGAACGGGGCCACGTTGATGTGGAACGAGGCAAGCGCCACGCCCAGCTTGCCGACCGAGGCGATGAACAGAACCTGGCTGAGCCCCAGCGATATCAGCGCGTAGATGACCAGCATCCCGGCCTGCTGCGTGTCGATGGCACCCTGGGGCCGGAGGTCGAACCCGGCCAGGCTGGCCAGTCCGATCAGCACCGAGGCCACGATCGCGCCACCGGCCAGCGTGATCGTGGTGCGGCCGGTCTGGCTGAGGTCCGGGAAATCGCGTGCCGTGGCCATGCTGCCCCAGCAGAACAATGTCGTGGACCCGACCGCGCAGAGCGCACCCAGCCCAAGCTGCGCGGGCGCGATGGCGCTGGTGGCGATCAGCCCGCCGATGATCGAAACGACCACGCCCAGCGCGAAATTCGCGCGCAGGCGACGGGTTCCCGCGGCCAGTTCCAGCAGGGTGGCCACCAGCGGCGCGCACGAGGCGATGATGGCGACCGTCACCGGGTCGGTCAGCTTCTGCGCCAGGATGATCAGGAACATGCCCAGCCCCAGGCCAAAACCGCCGACCCGCACCGCATGTCTCCATCGGGCGCGCAGCACGGCGCCGGGTCCGTCGATCCAGATCCAGATCGGCACCATCACTGCCACCGCCAGCATCAGCCGCGCTGCCCATAGGGCGACGGGCGGCCAAGACTGCAACAGGATCTCGGCCGCCGGGAAGCCGGCCGCCCAGGTCAGCATCGACGCCACCGCCAGCCCGTTTCCGGACAGGGCGGATTGCCGCGCACCGGTCGCAGTGAAACTGGGCCCGCGAACGGGGTCCGGACTCATCGCCATCGGTTTCAACCCTTTTGTTGGTGCAGCGCCACGAAAATGATTCGCTGCGACACCCCGACCCTTCACAATCGGCCCGCGCCGGTCTGGCCGATTTTCGACATATTGTCGTTTTCAAACCCTTCCTCTGCACGCCGCACGCCACTAAGGTCGGCGCGCCATCAGCCCGAGAGGACAATGCCCCGATT
Source organism: Ruegeria sp. BHSC043 (assembly GCF_059612985.1). Classification (NCBI taxonomy): domain Bacteria; kingdom Pseudomonadati; phylum Pseudomonadota; class Alphaproteobacteria; order Rhodobacterales; family Roseobacteraceae; genus Ruegeria; species Ruegeria sp. BHSC043. Next base: position 238,094 of record NZ_JBXWRS010000003.1, read on the forward strand.
TGCCGCCAATATCTCGCTGCTCTTTGCCGAGCTGCCCTATCTCGACCGGTTCAAGGCGGCGGCGGATGCAGGGTTCAAAGCGGTCGAGATCCTGTTTCCCTATGACTTGGCGGCCAAGGAAACCCGCCGCGCTTTGCTGGCAAACGGGCTGGACCTGGTACTGATCAACGCGCCGCCGCCCAACTATACCGGCGGCCAGCCAGGCTATGCGGCCGTTCCGGGGGGCGAGGCGCGGTTCCAGTCCGACATCCGCCGCGTCCTGCGCTATGCCGAGGCGTTGAGGCCCGGCCTGATCCATGTGATGGCGGGCTATGCCTCGGGGGCGGACGCGCAGGACTGTTTCGTGCGCAACCTGCAATGGGCCGCGGATTTTGCGCCGCATCAGCAGTTCACGATCGAACCGCTGAACCCGGTCTCACAGCCCGAGTATTTTCTGAACGACTATGATCTGGCCGCCGCGTGCCTGGACCGGATCGACCGTCCGAATGTGGGCCTGCAATTCGACAGCTTTCATGCCCGGATGATCCATGGCAATGCGCAGGCCGTCTGGGACAGATTCCGCGACAGGATCGTGCATATTCAGATCGGATCGGCCCCCGACAGGTCGGAACCCGGCCGGGACGAGACCGATTTCACCGCACTGTTCGCAGCAATCGACGACAGCGGTTATGACGGCTGGGTCAGCGCCGAATACACGCCCTCGACCCGGCGCACCGACGCCTCTCTGCATTGGATGCGATAGGCCTGTGCGCCTGCGCACTGGAAATCACATTTCGAATGTTGCATATGAAAAGGTAAATCAGCAGAGGAACAGCCGCATGATCCCAGCCCGTTTTGCCCCCGTCCTGTTCGGATTGATCCTGTCGGGGCTGATGTCCTGCATCGTGACCTGCATCGCAACGGTCAAAGAGATCGGGCTGGGTCCCGAGAACTTTGCAGCTGGATGGGCGCCTGGAGCGTCAGCTGGCCGGTGGCCTTCGCAGTGGTTCTGTTCGTGGCTCCGCTGACCCGTCGGCTGGTCGCGCTGTTGGTCAGGCCCGAGGCCTGACCTGCCGCGAAGAGGGCCCGCCGGGCTTGATGAGTGGCACGGCGCTTGCCTAATGCGCCTCGGCCCAGTTGGCGCCCTTGCCCGCATCCACGGTCAGTTTCACGTCCAGCTTCACCGCCGGATCAGGCGCGTTCTCCATCACGTCGCGCGCAATCTCGATGGTCTGATCCACCGCGTCCTCTGCCACTTCGAACAGCAGTTCGTCATGTACCTGCAGCAGCATCTTGGCCGGCAGCCCGTCGATCGCCTGAGGCATCCGCACCATCGCCCGCCGGATCACGTCCGCCGCGGTGCCCTGAATCGGCGCGTTGATCGCCGCGCGGCGCGCGAACCCCGCATGCGGCCCCTTGGCGTTGATCTCGGGCGTGTGGATCTTGCGTCCGAACAGCGTCTGCACATAGCCATACTCTTTGGCAAAGGCGATGGTGTCATCCATGTAGCGCCGGATGCCCGGGAAGCGTTCGAAATAGCGGTCGATGAAGCCCTGCGCCTCGGCCCGCGGAATGCGCAGGTTGCGCGCAAGACCAAAGCCCGAAATGCCGTAGATCACGCCGAAATTGATCGCCTTGGCCTTGCGGCGGATTTCGGGCGTCATCTCGTCCAGCGGCACGTCGAACATTTCCGACGCGGTCATGGCGTGAATGTCCAGCCCATAGGCAAAGGCCTGTTTCAAGGCCGGAATATCGGCGATATGCGCGAGGATGCGCAGCTCGATCTGTGAATAGTCGAGCGACACCAGCACGTTGCCCGGCTCGGCGATGAAAGCCTCGCGGATGCGGCGGCCTTCTTCGGTGCGCACCGGTATGTTCTGCAGGTTCGGATCGGTCGAGGCCAGACGCCCCGTGTTCGCCCCGGTGATGGCATAAGACGTATGCACCCGCCCCGTGTCGGGGTTGATATGGGTCTGCAGCGCGTCGGTATAAGTCGATTTCAGCTTGCTGAGTTGCCGCCAGTCCAGCACCCGGCGCGGCAGCTCATGCTCGGTCGCCAGATCTTCCAGCACGTCGGCGCCGGTCGAATACTTGCCGGTCTTGCCCTTCTTGCCGCCCTCTAGGCCCATCTTGTCGAACAGGATCTCGCCCAGCTGCGCAGGCGAGCCGACATTGAAATTCTCGCCCGCCAACTCGTGGATTTCAGCCTCTAACGCAGCCATTTTCTGGGCAAACGCGTTCGACATGCGGCTCAGCACGTCACGGTCGACCTTGATGCCATGCATCTCCATCTCGGCCAGAACCGGCACCAGGGGGCGCTCGAGCGTTTCATAGACGGTGGTCACCTGAACCCGGTGCAGCTGCGGCTTGAACAGCTTCCACAGGCGCAGGGTGATGTCGGCGTCCTCGGCGGCATAGGCGGTGGCCTCGTCGATTGGCACCTTGTCGAAGGTGATCGCCGACTTGCCCGAACCCAGCAACGGCTTGATCGGGATCGGCGTGTGGCCCAGATAGCGTTCGGACAGCGTGTCCATGCCGTGTCCATGCTCACCCGCATGCATGGCATAGGACATCAGCATCGTGTCGTCGATCGGGGCGACATCCACGCCGTAGCGTGCAAAGATCTTGGCGTCATATTTCATGTTCTGCCCGTTCTTCAGGATCGACGGATCCTCCAGCACCGGCTTGAGCATCTCCAGCGCCTCATCCAGCGGCATCTGCCCTTCGGCCAGCGCGTCCGAGCCGAACAGGTCGTCACTGGTACCGTCGCGGTGGGTCAGCGGGATATAGCAGGCCTCGCCCGGCTCGATGCACAGCGAAATGCCGACCAGATCGGCCACCATCTCGTTCAGGCCGGTTGTCTCGGTGTCCACCGCCACCCAGCCGCGTTCATGCGCCTGATCGATCCATTTCTGCAAGGCCGCGGCATCACGCACACATTCGTATTTGCTGGCATCGAACGGCAGTTCGTCAGCCGGCGGATCATCCGACGCGACCGGCGCGGGCGCATCCGCGATCACCGGCGGCTCGACCCCCAGCTTCTCGGCGATCCGCTTGGAAAGCGTGCGGAACTCCATCTCGGCCAGGAACGACAACAGCTTGTCCGGGTCGGGGTCGCGAAGCTCCAGATCGTCCAGCGTGAAATCCAGCGGCATATCGCAATCCAGCTGCACCAGCTTCTTCGACAGCTCGATCTGGTCGCGCTTCTCGATCAGGGTCTGGCGGCGCTTGGGCTGCTTGATCTCCTCGGCCCGGTCCAGCAGCGTCTCCAGGTCACCGAACTCGTTGATCAGCAGTGCCGCCGTCTTGATCCCGATCCCCGGCGCGCCCGGCACGTTGTCGACGCTGTCACCAGCCAGCGCCTGCACATCCACGACCCGCTCGGGATAGACGCCGAATTTCTCGAACACCCCCTCGCGGTCGATGCGCTTGTTCTTCATGGCGTCCAGCATCTCGACACCGTCGCCCACCAGCTGCATCAGGTCCTTGTCGGAACTGACGATGGTCACCCGGCCCCCGGCCTGGCGCGCCTGACAGGCCAGCGTGGCGATGATGTCGTCGGCCTCGTACCCCTCCAGTTCTTTGCAGGGGATGTTGAAGGCCTCGGTCGCCTGCCGGGTCAGGGGGATCTGCGGGCGCAGATCCTCGGGCATCGCCTCGCGGTTGGCCTTGTAGAGGTCGTACATGTCATTGCGGAAGGTGTGCGAGCCCTTGTCGAAGATCACCGCCAGATGGGTCGGCGCATCGGGGCCGTGGTCGCCATCCACGTAACGCTGCAACATGTTGCAAAAGCCCGAAACGGCGCCAATCGGCAGCCCGTCCGATTTCCGCGTCAGCGGCGGAAGGGCGTGATAGGCGCGAAAAATGAAGGCCGATCCGTCGATCAGATGCAGATGGCAGCCTTTTCCGAATTTGCTCATGCGCACTCTCCCCGTCAGTCAGGGACGGTTCTGCCACAGGGGCAGCCGGGTGACCAGTCAGGAACGCGCCCTAGCCGCCAAACAGACCGCTGAAAACATCCGAGAAACTGTTCAGCAGCGCCATGATGACCAGCGCGCCAAGGAACGCGAAAAACGCCACTGCGAAGAACTGGAACAGGATCGCGCCCGTTCCGATGACCACACCGGCAATGGCCGGGCGGCGTTTTTCGTGGCGCAGGATGCCGATGACCGAGACGACGATCGCCAACCCGCCCAGCATGGCGACGCCGATCTGCAGAAAATCATCCAGATCGCGGGTGGGCGCGACCGGCGCGGGCTGCTCCATCCCCGCAGCGGCCCGCAAGGTCGATTTTCCCAACTCGGCGGCCAGTTCGCCCAGCGTCACGCCGGTGGATTGCTGCGGCGCGAATGGCCCTGCCCAGAACACGAACAGGGCTGCGAACAGGGCCAGTGCCGCAAGGCAAAAGCCAACCCATCCAAAAACCGGATTCCCGGAATCAGCAGCAGTCATATCGGTCATCATTCACACCCACGTTTGTCACACCAACGCACTGGATGAAAATCGCGGCGAGATTTGGGCGGACTGCGGTTGGGCGGGCAATCAGTGTTGCTGTGCGTCCTTCAGAACATATTTGCAATCGCAATAGGGGCACTCGACCCAGCCCTGATCTTCGGGGACCTGCAACCAGACGCGCGGATGGCCCAGCGCGCCCTCGCCGCCATCGCAGGCGACGCGGCTTGTCTCGACGATCTTGGTTTCCGGAGCTTCGATTGTCACGGCGTGCGATCCTTCACTGGTTGTCGGCCTCGCGGGCATGCATTAGGTGCGTTTATGAGCGATCAAGAAACCGGGGGCAAGAGCCAGCAATGACCGATGCAGCGATCAGCCTTCGCGGCCTGCGCAAAACCTATCGCGGCGGCAAGGGCCAGCCCGAGAAACACGCGCTGAAGGGCATTGACCTGGATATCCCGCGCGGGTCGGTCTTTGGCCTGCTGGGGCCGAACGGCGCAGGCAAATCGACCCTGATCAACATTCTCGCAGGGCTGGTGCTCAAGACCGCCGGCCAGGTGACGATCTGGGGCTATGACCAGGACCGCAACCCGCGCCAGGCCCGCGCGGCCATCGGGGTGATGCCGCAGGAGCTGAACCTCGACCCGTTCTTCACCCCCCGCGGCGCGCTCGAGGTGCAGGCGGGACTTTACGGCGTTCCCAAATCGCAGCGGCGCAGCGACGAGATCCTCGAACTGGTCGGCCTCAGCGACAAGGCCGAGGCCTATGCCCGCACGCTGTCGGGCGGGATGCGGCGGCGGCTGCTGCTGGCCAAGGCGCTGGTGCACCACCCGAAAATCCTGGTGCTGGACGAACCCACCGCCGGCGTGGACATCGAACTGCGCCAAATGCTGTGGGCCAATGTGCGCAAGCTGAACCAGCAGGGCATGACCATCATCCTGACCACCCACTACTTGGAGGAAGCGCAGGAGATGTGCGACGAGATCGCCATCATCAACCACGGGGAAAAGGTGGCGCAGGACAGCACCGCCAACCTGCTGGGCCGCATGGACGGACGCACCATGGTCATCACCCCCGAGGCCCCCGTGACCGCCCTGCCCGCCGCCCCCGGCGTTCAGGCCAGCCTGCGCGACGACGGCAGCCTGGCGCTGCACTACCGCAGCCCGGAAACCAGCGCCGAGCAGGTGCTAGAGGCGGTCCGTCTGGCCGGCATCCGCATCCGCGACGTGCGCACCGAAGAGGCCGATCTCGAGGACGTGTTCCTGGCCCTGACCTCCGCGCGCGCCGACGATGCCCCGGCCGATGATCAGGACCAGCCGCGCCGAGGCCTGCACCGGGTCAAGCTGTGACTAGGCACCGTGCCACTTCGGTCTGGGCAGATGAGGTTTTTTGCAGAACAACCAAGACCACTCGCCACGCCGCCCTTGCATAAGCGCATTGTGGACGAAGTTGTCTTTCGCTTCGTTCACCAGGCACAACTGTTTTGCGGAAACATGGGCGAAGCACGGTGTTGGCCAGGTAACGCAAACCAGGGGCAGGTCATTTTGCCAGCCAGCGAGAGTTTGACATACCTCAATGACGGAAGCCGGAGGAACCCTATCCTGAGAAAGCTACTCGAATTGAATTTTCTGAAAGGTAGGAGTTTGCCCATTGATGACCCTAGCAAGAGTATCTCGACCTGCATTTTTCCTGCTTTCGCTCATTTGTTTTTCGACTGTCGCGTGGGCCGATCCGGCTACCCGCAAGAGCGAAAAAGTTGAACGATTCGGGTATTGGTATGTAGTGAAGAAGCCTGCGACATTTGTCATAGCCCAAACTGGACAGAAAGGGCGCTATACGCTCTGTAGCGCGGTGCTGTTTTCCAAAGATGGATCCTTAGAGTTCGAGGCGAAGAATGATCAGGCTTGGTCGTTCTACGCATCCAAAAAGGGATGGGATTATTCCTTCGGCAGGAAAAAGTTAACGTTGAAGTCCGGTTCGCGGGAAATTCGGATTCCTGAGGCACTTTATGGAGGCTCGATGATTTCCGGGATGAGCCACAACTTTCTTGCTGGCCGCCCGATCTCCATAGCCACGTTCCGCTCCTTCATCTCGCAGGGTAAGCCGATTTCTATTCATGATAACCGCGGCAGACTGCTTGTGACTTTTCCGAACGATGGAGATGATCTCTCAAAGGCGTTCAAACGGGCAATCGAATGCTCACTGTCGAACAAACCGTAGTCAGACCGGGAGCGAGGCCATGAGTTTTTCTCTTTCGAAAATCGCAATCGTACTGACCCTCCTCGCCTGTTCCGTTTCAGCCACGCATGCAGAGGGGCAGTTTCTGGAAGGATGCCTCGCGCTAAAAGGCAATGAACAGCAGTTCAGAAAAACGACCGTAACGTGGCTTGCGCAGCAGAAAGGGGAAACAATAATCGCGTATGCATCAATAAATGTTGGGGGCAAGGCAGCAGTCTGTGGCTTATACGTGAACGAAGGGGTCGTGCCTCAGACAGACCTGAAGTTTATGCTCTCCAAGAGTGAGATAAAGGTCGGTCGACAGACATTGTTAAGAAATCTCTCCTTTTTTAAGAATGCGTGTAATGGTGGCGGATGCAAACTTTGCGCGCCTTGCTTTATGACAACATTGAATTGGAAACCGGCTTACGCGCGGGCGAAACTGAGTTTACACGCAACTGAAAGCTTCGAAATCAAATAGTTACATTTCGACCACGGGGCGCAAGAACAGCCATATCTCTGTGACGAGCTGAGCCCAGATTTCGCGCTGATCGGAAGGTAGATTTCCAAGCTGCAATCCAATCGGTTCACGAATGCAAAGATAGCTTTGAAGCCAGCCAAGATGATGTTTGCTGCGAATGCACGACACGTCCGCTCAGGGCTCGAACCAGAACTTCACCGCACCTGAATTGGCGACCCGTTTCCTGCGCAATGCAGACAAGGACTCGAAAAAGAACAAAACAAGAATATAATGACGACTCGCCATGTATGCCGAGCTGTCGATCACGTCGAACTTCACCTTCCTCACCGGGGCCTCGCACCCCGAGGAGTACATGGAGCGCGCCGTCACCCTGGGCCTGCCCGCCATCGCCATCGCCGATGACAACTCGGTGGCCGGCATCGTCCGCGCCCACACCCAGGCGCGCGAGATCGCCCGCAAGGTGCGTGAACGCCGCGCGTGGGAGGAGCGGAACACGCCCATCGGCCCGCCCTGCCCCAATCACATCCCGAAACCGCCCTCGTTCCCGGTGCATGCGGTGCCGCGCCTGATCCCGGCGGCACGGCTGATCTTTACCGATGCCCCGCCCGTCACCGCCCTGCCCATCAACCGGCAGGGCTGGGCCAACCTGTGCCGCCTCCTGTCCACCGGACGGCTGCGCGCGGCCAAGGGCGACTGCATCCTGCACCTGTCCGACCTGTTGGAGTTTTCCGACGGTCTGCACCTGCTACTCTGGCCACAGGCGGGCCGTCCGACCGGCGGCGCGAGCGGATGGCGGACACAGGCGCAACAGCTGACGCGCCGCTTTGCCGGGCGCATGCATCTGCTGATGCATCCCCGCTATGACGGGGCGGATACGGCATTTTTCCATTTATTAGAGACTGAATCGCGCCATCTAGGCCTGCCCACCATCGCCAGCGCCGCGCCGATGATGCATCACGGGTCGCGCCGCCGGCTGGCCGATGTGCTGACCGCGATCCGGCTGCGCCGCAAGGTGGACGATCTGGGCCGCCACGCGCTGGCCAATGGCGAACAGCGCCTGCGGTCCGAGGCCGAGATGCTGCGCATCTTCAAGGGGCACGAAGGCGCCGTGGCCCGCGCGTATGCGCTCAGCCAGGAACTCACCTTCTCGCTGGACGAGCTGCGCTATGAATACCCCAGCGAGGTCAGCGGCACCGAAACCCCCGCCCAGCGCCTGCATCGGCTGGCGCATGAAGGGTTGAAATGGCGCTATCCCGCCGGCGCGCCCGAAAAGGTCAAGGCGATGCTGGCGCATGAACTGACCCTGATCGGCAAGCTGAAATACGAGCCCTACTTCCTGACCGTCCGCGACATCGTGCATTTTGCCCGCGGCCGCGGGATCCTGTGCCAGGGGCGCGGGTCGGCGGCCAATTCGGTGGTCTGCTATTGCCTGGGCGTCACCTCGGTCAGCCCCGAGATGGGCACCATGGTGTTTGAACGCTTCGTCTCCGAGGCGCGGGACGAGCCGCCCGACATCGACGTGGATTTCGAACATGAACGCCGCGAAGAGGTGATCCAGCACATCTATGAACGCTATGGCCGCCACCGCGCGGGGCTGTGCGCCACGGTGATCCACTATCGCGGCAAGCGCGCCATCCGCGAGGTGGGCCGCGCCATGGGCCTGACCGAGGACACGATTTCCGCCCTGTCGTCGCAGCTGTGGGGGTTCTTCTCGACCGCGGGTCTCGAGGCCGAGCGGATGCGCGAGATCGGCCTCGACCCAGAGGATCGCCGACTAAAACAGACTCTAACACTGGTGCATCAGATCAACGGCTTCCCCCGCCACCTGTCCCAGCATGTAGGCGGGTTCATCATCACCGAGGGCCGTCTGGACGAGCTGGTGCCCATCGAAAACGCCACGATGGAGGACCGCACGGTCATCTGCTGGGACAAGGACGACATCGATTCCCTGGGCATCCTCAAGGTCGATGTCCTGAGCCTTGGCATGCTGACCTGCATCCGCAAGGCCTTCGACCTGATCGCCCAGCACCACCAGACCAGCTACACGCTCGCCACCCTGCCGCCCGAAGACCCGGCGGTCTATGACATGCTGTGCCGCGCGGATTCGGTGGGCGTGTTCCAGGTGGAATCACGAGCGCAGATGAACTTCCTGCCCCGGATGCGGCCGCGCAATTTCTATGACCTGGTGATCGAGGTCGCCATCATCCGCCCCGGCCCCATCCAGGGCGACATGGTGCATCCCTATATCCGGCGGCGGAATGGCGAGGAGGAGGTCAGCTTCCCCTCGGACGCACTGGGCGAGGTGCTGGGTAAGACGCTGGGCGTGCCGCTGTTTCAGGAGCAGGCGATGCAGATCGCCATCGTCGGCGCGGGCTTCACCCCCGAACAGGCCGACCGGCTGCGGCGGTCGCTGGCGACCTTCAAGAAGCATGGCAATGTCAGCGAATTCCGCACCCTGTTCTTGCGCGGGATGCAGCGCAACGGCTATGACGCCGAATTTGCCGAACGCTGCTTCTCGCAGATCGAGGGGTTTGGCTCCTACGGCTTCCCCGAAAGCCACGCGGCCAGCTTTGCGCTGCTGGTCTATGCCAGCGCTTGGATCAAGTGCCACCACCCGGGCATCTTTGCCTGCGCGCTGCTGAACTCGCAGCCGATGGGGTTCTATGCTCCCGCCCAGATCGTGCGCGATGCGCGCGAACATGGCGTGCAGGTGCGTCCGGTCTGCATCAATGCCAGCTTCTGGGACAACGTGATGGAGCCCGACGGCCATGGCGGGCTGGCCCTGCGGCTGGGCTTTCGCCAGATCAAGGGCCTGAGCGAGGAGGACGCCAGCTGGCTGACCGCCGCGCGCGGCAACGGCTACCACCAGGTTGACGACGTCTGGCGCCGCGCGGGGCTTGGCCCCTCGGTGATCGAACGTCTGGCCGAGGCCGATGCCTTTGCCGCCTGCGGCCTGACCCGGCGCGAGGCGCTGTGGCAGGCCAAGGCGATCGCCACCGCCCGGCCTCTGCCCCTGTTCGCGCAGGATCTGGAAGGTGAGGCGCTGGACGAGCCCGCCGCCCATCTGCCGCAGATGTCGCTGGGCGAACAGGTGGTCGAGGATTACGTCGCCACCCGCCTGAGCCTGCGGGCACACCCGGTGGCCCTGCTGCGGCACCTGCTGACGCCGGGGCAGCGCGACAATTCCGCCCCTGCATCCGGGCCGGAAAACGCGGTATCGGCTCGGAACAGAGCCTGAATTGAAAGCCCCGACCATGTCCCGGCCCGTGCTACCCCCACGTTTTCCCGCCACGCCCGACCAGATCCGGGCGCAGGTCACCGCATTCTACGCCCGCGTCCGGCAGGACGCCCTGCTGGGCCCGATCTTCAACCGTTACGTCACCGACTGGCCCGCACATGAGGACCAGATCGCCGCTTTCTGGCGCAACGCCATCCTGTTCGAGCGCGTCTACAGCGGCAATCCGCAGCGCGTGCATGTCGAGCGTCCGGACGTGAAACCCGAGATGTTCGCCCATTGGCTGGACCTGTTCGAAAAGGTCGCCCACGGCACCCTGCCCCCGGAAACGGCCACTCCTTGGGTGGCGCTGGCCCGCCGTATCAGGGCGGGAATGCAGGCCGGTGTCGCGGCCGCCCGCCAACCGGCCGGGGCACCGCCGATCTTGCGCTGAAAGGCCGGTCCCGCAGGAATGTTAGCGGTAAAGTTTGGGCTATCCGACTCTGCCGATTGGGTTTAATCAGGCCTCAGACACCTACCACTGCATCCAACCGCCCGGGGCCAGCCATATGAGCAAACAGAACTCCACCGTTCAGGGACTTGGCTTTGCCTTTCTCGGTTTTGCCGTCTTTGCCACCCATGACGCGCTGATCAAGACGCTGGGCGGCACTTATTCGGTGCTGCAGATCATCTTTTTCGCCACGCTGTTTTCCTTTGTGCCGATGGCGGTCACGATTCTGGCGGACAAGGCCACTGGAAACTTCCTGCCTCGCCATCCATGGTTGGTCATGCTGCGCTCGGGGCTGATGGTCACGGGTATGTCCTGTGCCTTCTACGCCTTCTCAGTCCTGCCACTGGCCGAAGTCTACTCGCTGCTGTTTTCCTTTCCGCTGATCGTCACCGTCCTGTCGATCCCGATACTGGGCGAGGTCGTGCGCGCCCAACGCTGGGCCGCGGTGGGCGTGGGCCTGATCGGGGTGCTGATCGTCCTGCGCCCCGGCGCGACCGAAATCACCCTGGGCCACATTGCCGCCCTTATGGCGGCTTTCTGCAGCGCGTTCGCATCCGTGCTGGTGCGTAAGATCGGAAACGAGGAACGCTCGGCGGTGCTGATCCTGTATCCGATGCTGCTGGCGATCGTGGTCATGAGCCTGGCCCAACCAGCCGTCTATCAGCCGCCGTCCCTGCTTCATCTGGCCATGATGGCGCTGGTCGGCGTGTTTTCGGTGATCGCCCAGCACCTGATCATTCTGGCCTATCGCGCGGCGCCCGCCGGCGTGGTCGCCCCCAGCCAATACAGCCAGATCATCTGGGCCACGATCTTTGGTATGGTTTTCTTTGGCGAACGCCCAGATGTCTGGGTCGCAGTCGGGGCCAGTATCATCATCGCGTCCGGTGTATTCGTTGTCTGGCGTGAGAGCCGGGCCAATGTATCGCCGAACAAACCGGTTCTGCGCGTGCGTTCGCCGCGTTCCGACACCGGCGCCTCGGCGCGGCCAGGGTCCTAGAGCCGCCACGCGGCTGGGCGGTCGCGTTACCTCTCTTTGCAGCGGATCTTGATATTTCCGTTCTCGCCAGATTCTTCGAATTTTCCGATTCCACGGACCAGATCGCTCAGTCGGTTGAATCCGTAGGTCCGCGTGTCGAAATCCGGGTAATTCATGCTCAGCTGGCGGCCGACCCAGCCCAGGGTGACCCAGCCATCCGGCTCGTCGGATTTGAGCACGACATTGCGGATCAGCTGGTAGGCATGGTTCAGGTCTTTTTTCGACGGAGCCTTCTTGGTCTTTTCACCGCCGGCGCTTTCTTTCTTGATGTTTTCGATCAGAATGAACCGGTTGCAGGCCGCCACGAAAGCCTTCGGGGTCTTGCGCTCACCAATGCCGTAGACCCTCAAACCCTGCTCGCGGATGCGGCTGGCAAGCCGGGTGAAATCACTGTCCGAGGACACCAGCACGAACCCGTCGAAACGGCCCGAATGCAGAATGTCCATCGCGTCTATCACCAAGGCGATGTCTCCGGCGTTCTTGCCGGTTGTGTTGGCGAATTGCTGGTGCGGTACGATGGCGTATTCCGCCAGTTTCTCGGCGCTCCAACCCTGCGGGATACCGCCGGAAAAATCGCCGTAGATCCGGCGCAGGCTCGCCTCTCCCAATGTGGCGACTTCTTCGAAAATTTCGGCGACGTGTTTTGCCGGGACGTTTTCGGCGTCGATCAGAACGGCCAGGCGTTCCGTTGCTTCAGTAGTCAATTTAATCTCTCTATTCAGGTATTTATCAATGCTCTGAAGATAAGAGGCAAAAAGGGCAGTTTAAACCCCGCCCTTGCAATTTCCGATTGTCAGTAGATCACCACAGACCGGATGCTTTCGCCTTTGTGCATCAGGTCGAAGCCGGTGTTGATGTCGTCCAGACCCATGGTGTGGGTGATCATCGGGTCGATCTCGATTTTCCCTTCCATGTACCAGTCAACGATCTTGGGCACGTCCGTTCGGCCACGCGCACCACCAAAAGCGGTGCCGCGCCACGACCGGCCGGTGACCAGCTGGAACGGACGGGTCGAGATCTCGGCCCCCGCAGGCGCCACGCCGATGATGATGGATTCGCCCCAGCCCTTGTGCGCCGATTCCAGCGCCGCGCGCATCACCTGTACGTTGCCGGTGGCATCAAAGGTGTAATCCGCGCCGCCCTTGGTCAGGTTCACCAGATAGGGCACCAGATCGCCCTCGACCTCGGCGGGGTTGACGAAATCGGTCATGCCGAATTTCTCGGCCATCTCGCGCTTGGCGGGGTTCAGGTCGACGCCGACGATCTGGTCGGCCCCGGCGAGACGCAGACCCTGGATCACGTTCAAGCCGATGCCGCCCAGGCCGAACACGATGGCGCGGCTGCCGATTTCCACCTTGGCGGTGTTGATCACCGCGCCGATGCCGGTGGTCACGCCGCAGCCGATATAGCAGATCTTGTCGAACGGCGCGTCCTCGCGCACCTTGGCCAGCGCGATCTCGGGCAGAACCGTATGGTTCGAGAAGGTCGAGCAGCCCATGTAGTGCAGGATCGGATCCCCGTCCAGCGTCGAGAAACGCGAGGTGCCGTCGGGCATCAGGCCCTTGCCCTGCGTCTCGCGGATGGCCTGGCACAGGTTGGTCTTGGGGTGCAGGCAGTATTCACACTCGCGACATTCGGGAGTGTAGAGCGGGATCACGTGATCGCCCGGCTTCAGGCTGGTCACGCCCTCGCCCACCTCAACCACCACGCCGGCGCCTTCATGGCCCAAAATGGCCGGGAACAGCCCCTCGGGGTCGGCCCCCGACAGGGTGAATTCATCGGTGTGGCAGATGCCGGTGGCCTTGATCTCGACCAGAACCTCACCGGCCTTGGGGCCTTCGAGGTTCACCTCCATCACTTCCAAGGGCTTGCCCGCCTGAAGGGCAACGGCGGCACGAGTACGCATGTTGCTATGTCTCCCTGTCAATTTCGCACGACCCTGCGTCAATTGCAGGGTGTTTTCAACTGCGCTTTCATGGCAGGCTCTGCAAGCCATTGATATTTCAGAAACGACATTGCCGAAAAGAGGAGGGCCAATGTACCGCATGATCCCGATCCTGATCCTGCTGACCGCCTGCGCGGAAACCGACCTACCCGAGCCCGCCCCGCTGGAACCCGAAGCCGCGCCGGTGGATCTGGCCTTCTGCAAAGGCGAACCCTTTGCCCAGTCCGTGGGGCAGCCGGTCTCGACCATTCAGGCCAGCCTGCCGGAACGGAGCCGCGTTCTGGGCCCCGATGACATCGCCACGCAGGATTACCGTATCGACCGGCTGAACGTCTATGTGAACGGAGCCGGAGTCATTCAGCGGCTGACCTGCGGATAAGGGCGGACTCGACTCGGCGCATGATTCTCAGATAGGAACAAAGTAAGAACAATCTGATGTCTGCCCGATGCCCAAACGCCGAATACTCTCGTTGTGGTTTCCACGTCTGGGGGCCGAACGGCTGATCCGCGCCGCCCGCGGCCTGCAGTCCGGCCCGCTGGCGGTGGTGGCCGAACAGTCGAACATGCAGGTCATCACCTCGCTGAATACCGAGGCACAGGCCGCCGGGCTGCACGTGGGCCAGCCGGTGCGCGATGCGCATGCCATGTGCGCGGCCCTTGTCACCCGCCCCCGCAACGCCCCGGCCGAGGCTGCTTTTCTGACCGCGCTGCGCCGCTGGGCGGGCAAGTTCAGCCCCTGGGTCGCCGAAGAGGCCCCCGATGGCCTGATCGTCGATCTGTCGGGCTGCGCCCATCTGTTCGGCGGCGAAGAGGCGCTGCTGGACGTGATCGAGACCGACTGCGCCGACATGGGGCTGAGCGTGCAGATGGGTATCGCCGACACGCTGGGCGCAGCCTGGGCGCTGGCGCGCTATGCCGGGCAAGAGGCCACCTCGGACCGCAATGGCGACGCCATTTCCCAAGAGGCCCGCGCCACCCGCGCCCGGGCTGGCAAGCGGCGGCACTGGACCAAGGGCGGCGCCGCGCCGCAGGTGGTGGCCGTGGGCGGCGGGGCCCGGATCGCGCCACCGGGGCAGGCCTATGGCGCGCTCGCCCCCCTGCCCATCGCGGCGCTGCGGCTGGACGACCAGACCGTGGCGCAGCTGAACCGGCTGGGCCTGCGGCGGATCGGCGACCTGTTGGGCCAGCCGCGTGCCAGTTTGGCCCGCCGGTTCGGGCGCGGTCTGGTTCTGCGGCTGGATCAGGCGATGGGCAGCGCGCCCGAGCCGGTCTCGCCCGCGCGGCCCCCGCATCACTTTGCGGTGCGGATGACCCTGCCCAACCCGATCGGCTTGGCCGAGGACGTGATGGCCGCCATCGACCGGATGCTGCCGACCCTGTGCGCGCGGCTGGAGGAAAAGGCGCGCGGGGCGCGGACCCTGCGGCTCGAGGCGCACCGCACCGATCAGGCGGCCGAGATCATCGAGATCGGGCTGGCCCGCCCGAGCCATGACAAACACCGCATTCGCCCTTTGTTAGAGATGAAAATCGATCAGATCGACGCAGGCTATGGCATCGACATGCTGCGCCTTGCGGCGGTGCAGACCGAGCCGGTGCATGCCCGCACCCTGACCGGCCATGCCGAGGCCAGCCGCGCCGTCCGCAACCGGCTGGAGGGGAACACCGCGCTGGACGATCTGATCGGCAAACTGGGCGCGCGTGTGGGGCTCGAGGCGATCACGCGGCAACACCCGGCGGCCTCGCACATCCCCGAGAAAACCGCCCAGACGCTGGCGGCGGCCTGGTCGGAACCGGCGCGCGACTGGCCCGCCCCGCCGCGCCCGCGCCCCCTGCTGATGTGGCGGCCCGAGCCGGTGATGGCCCCCGACCGCCCCGATGTGCCCGCCAATTTCCGCTGGCGCGGGCGCGACTGGCAACTGGCGCAGGCCACCGGCCCGGAACGGATCGCGCCGGAATGGTGGCTGGATGACCCCAACTGGCGCAGCGGCGTGCGCGATTACTGGGTGGTGGTGACCGAGCAGGGCGAGCGGCTATGGCTGTTCTACGGCCATGGCGGCACCATGTCGGCAGGCTGGTTCTGCCAAGGGCGCTTTAGTTAGAGTCTATTTTCCGCGATAGACCAGAAGATCCGGAAGGTAGTCGATCAGCCGGATGACCCACGAGAACGGCGCCGGAAAGTCGGTACGGAAGCGCCGGCGCGCCATTGCGCGCAGCACGCGCTGCGCGGCGTCTTCGGGCTCCATCAGCATCGGCATCTTGAAGCTGTTCTTGTCGGTCAGCCGGGTCTTGATGAACCCCGGATTGACGATGCGCACCGTCACCCCGGTTCCGGCCAAGTCATGCCGCATCGTTTCGGCCAGCGATATCAGCGCCGCCTTGCTGGACCCGTACCCGATCGCCGCAGGCAGTCCGTGATAGCCCGCCAGCGACCCGATCAGGGTAATATCCCCGCGCCCCGCCTGCACCATGGCCGGCACGGTTTCCCCCAGAACCCGCAGCGCGCCTGAATAGTTCACGTCGCTGATGGCCAGCGCGGCTTCGGTCTGCCAGTCCTGCGCGCGCATCGGCTCATAGGCCCCGGCGTTGTAGACCAGACCGTCCACCGGGCCGATCTCGGCGACGGCGCGGCGCACCTGCGCCAGATCGGTCACGTCCAGCGGCACCGCGCGAGCATTGGGCAGCGCGGCGCAGATCTGCTCTAGCCGCTCGGCACTGCGCGCGGACAGCACAAGGTGTGCGCCCTGACCGCCCAAGGCCTCGGCGAGCGCCCTGCCCAGCCCTTCGCTGGCGCCTACGATCCAGTAGGTTTTTCGGTCAAAACTGCTCATGCCGGGCGGTTCGCATATGCCGAAGCGTGAACAGCCGCGGTTTTGGGTTGGGTTGTCTCGATCATAACATTGCTCATTACGCGGACGGGCGGGCCTCGGATCACCAACAACCGCGATTGATGCAATCCTGACGCACTGCCCACCGATCAGCGGGAATCAGGGAAAAACATGGCGCGGATTTGATCCGCTCCGGCCTACCCTGCGTATCCTATTGTAAAATGTCGCATAAAGAGGATGGCATGTTCGACGAAACCCGGGGCGTACGGAAAAAAATCGCAATTGTAGGCGCAGGCATCTCAGGATTATCAGCGGCTTATTACCTGTCAGAAAGTCACGACGTCACCCTATATGAGGCCGAACCCCGTCTGGGCGGACACGCGCGCACTGTGATGGCAGGCCGCAACGGCGACCAACCGGTCGATACCGGGTTCATCGTATTCAACTATGCCACCTATCCCTATCTGACCAAGCTGTTCGGTGAACTGGACGTGCCGGTCATGAAAAGCGAGATGAGCTTTGGCGCCACCATCGACAATGGACGCATCGAATATGGCCTGAACAACCTGCGCACCATCACCGCGCAGAAGCGCAACCTCGTGCGGCCGTCCTATTACAAGATGATCGCCGACATCCTGCGCTTTGGCAAAGAAGCGCCCGAGGCCGCTCGGGATGATGACACTACGATTGGTGAACTGGTTGACCAGATGCGATTGGGCCACTGGTTCCGCAACAACTATCTGATGCCGATGTGCGGCGCGATCTGGTCCACTCCGGTGGAGTTCGTCGATCAGTTCCCGGCGCGGTCGCTGGTGCAGTTCTTCCGCAACCACGCCTTGCTGTCCAGCAAACGCGGCGCCCAGCACCAGTGGTGGACCGTCAAGGGTGGCAGCATCGAATATGTCCGGCGGCTCGAATCCGCGTTGCGCGGCCGGGGTTGCGACATCCGCCTGGGCGCGCCGGTCTCGAGCGTCGAACGCGACGCCTTGGGCGTGACCGTTCAGACGCAGGGACGCTCGGATCAATATGACGAGATCATCCTGGCCACCCATTCCGACCAGTCGCTGGCCATTCTGGGCCAGAACGCCACCGCCGACGAGGCCGCGGCGCTGGGCGCGATCCGGTATCAGCCCAACCGCGCGGTGCTGCATTGCGATCCTAGCCAGATGCCGCGCCGCCGCGCCTGCTGGTCCAGCTGGACCTACCGCTCGCAGGCGGGGAAGGTGGGCGTGACCTACTGGATGAACCGGTTGCAGAACATCCCCGAAAGCGACCCCCTGTTCGTCACCCTGAACCCGTCCACCGACATCGCACCCGACAAGATCTATGACGAGGTGGAATTCGCCCATCCGGTGTTCGACAAGGCCGCGCTGAAGGCGCAGGGCCAGATCCGCGAGATGCAGGGCCGCAATCGGACCTGGTTCGCCGGCGCCTACAACCGGCATGGGTTCCACGAAGACGGAATCGCCAGCGCGATGCATGTGGTCGGGCTGTTGAACGGCGATCCGCAAACCATCGGAGCTGAAAATGCGAGACCTGATCCAAGCGTCGCTGTCCCAGTTACGGCCAGCCCGTAACGCAGCGCTCCTGAGCCTGGTTCTGCTGGCCCCTGCCGGGCTGGCGGCCACGCCCGTCACCAACGTGCTGCCCGATGCCGAACAGCGTGGCACCGCCACCTTCCGGTTCCTTGGTCTGCCGATCTATGATGCGCAGCTGTTTACCAAAGGCGGCGGTCCGCTGAACTGGTCGCAGGATTTCGGGCTGAAGCTGACCTATCGGAAATCGCTGAAGCAAAAGGCGCTGATCGACTCCACGCTGGACGAGATGGCCCGGCAAGGCAACAGCGCCCCGATCGAGGCGCAGCTGAAAACCTGCTATCAGGCGGTCGGTGCCGGTGACAGCTATGTAGCTGTCACCAAAGGCCCCGACGCGATCGAGTTCTGGCGCAACGGGCGCAAGACCTGCACCCTGTCCCATCCGGGGATCAAGCGCAGTTTCATGTCGATCTTCCTGGGCAACAACACCCGGTCCGCCGCCTTTACGCGACAGCTGCGGGGTCAGTGATGCTGTATCCGCGTGTCAGCCTCTATGCGCTGATGCTTGCTGCGGCGGGTATCCCGCTCTACATCCACCTGCCGCGTTTCGCAGCGGTGAACCTCGGGATCGGCCTGGGCGTGATCGGCACGGTTCTGCTGCTGATCCGGCTGGTGGATCTGGTGCAAGACCCGCTGATCGGCTGGGCCATTGACCGCTGGCCCGGCGCACAGATGGGTTTTGCCGTCTTGGCCGCAGGGGGTCTGGCGGTCGGTTTTCCACTGTTGTTCTCACTGCCGCAGGGGGCGAGCGTCGGAGCCCTCGTGGCGATCCTGATCCTGCTGTTTTCCGCCTACAGCCTGGGCACCATTCTGCTTTATGGCCGCAGCGCGACGCTGGCGAAACAGGCCACCCCGCGCGAGTTGATGACCCTCGCCGCCTTTCGTGAAGGCGGGCAACTGGCCGGCGTGGTCCTGGCCGCCAGTGCTCCGGCGCTGTTCGTGGCCCTGGGCGCGGGCGCGCAGGGCTACCCGGCCTTCGGGCTGTTTCTAGGCGGGCTGGCACTGGCCACGATGGTGCTGACATTGCCGATCTGGCGGCGCGCGCCCATCACCGGGCAGGGGCTTTCGTTCGACGGGCTGGGTCAGGCCGGGGCCCTGCGTCTGCTGGCGCTGGCGCTGGTCAACAGCCTGCCGGTTGCGATCACCTCGACCCTGTTCCTGTTCTTCGTCGAGGACCGGCTACAATTGCCGGGCAAGGCCGGGCCACTGCTGATCCTGTTCTTCCTCAGCGCCGGGGCCACAGTGCCGCTCTGGGCGCGGCTCAGCAACCGGATTGGCCCGAAACAGACACTGATCATTGCGATGCCGCTGGCCATTCTGGGCTTTGTCGGCGCGGCCATGCTGGCGCCCGGCAACCTGGTCGGGTTCGCGGTGATCTGCCTGGCGTCGGGGGCGGCGCTGGGGGCGGACATGGTGGTGCTGCCGGCCATGTTCTCGGTGGTGCTGACACGCGCGGGGCTGAATGCCTCGGCCGCATTCGGCATCTGGTCTTTCGCCGGCAAACTGGGGCTGGCTCTGGCCGCATTCTTCACCCTTCCGCTGCTGGAACGCAGCGGCTTTGTGCCCGGTCAGGCGAATTCGGCGCAGGCGTTGGAAACGCTCAACCTCGCCTATGCCGTGCTGCCCTGCATCCTGAAACTCGGCGCGTTCGGAATGGTCCTGACGCTGCCTACAGAGGTACCCGCAAAATGACATTCCTCCTGATTGCCTCACTGGCCGTATTGGCCCTGATCACGGTCAAAGCCCGCCTTCTCAGCTTTCGCTCGCAATCGCCGTCGGACTATGCCGGAACCGGCCCCGATTTCTCGTTGAAGGACAATCTGAACGGGGAAATCCTGTCCGAAGGGCTGATCTATGGCCCGACTGGCAAGATGTCGAACAGCTTCGTGGCGCGGATGATCGGGGAATGGAACGGCAGTTCCGGCACTCTGACCGAGTATTTCACCTATTCGAACGGTAAGCAGATGAACCGAAAATGGTACCTGACCATGGGCGCAGGCAACAGCTTTACCGCAACCGCCGACGACATCGTCGGCGAAGGCCGCGGCGTGATCTCGGGCGCGACGGTCAGGCTGACTTATCGCATCGTTCTGCCCGAAGATGCCGGGGGCCACACCCTGGACGTCACCGACTGGATGTACCTGACCGAGAGCGGCGCGATCATGAACCGCTCGGAGATGCGCAAGTTCGGCCTGAAGGTGGCCGAGCTGGTCGCCACGATGCGCCCCGCCCCGCCAGAAAAGACGGCGCATGTGCCCGGCGCAAACGGTCATGCCCGCACCGCCGACCCGAGGGCCCTGCAATGACCCGTCTCATGAAACGACTGGCCTTCGCTTGCCTGCTGCTGACGGCGGCTTGCGCCTTCAAACCAAAAGTTCCGACCACTTTTCTGTCAGACCGCCAGCTGAACCTCGAAGAGTTCTTTGAGGGCCACACCGTGGCCTATGGGCAGTTCCAGGACGTACTAGGCAACATCCCCCGTCGGTTCACGGTTGACATCAACGGGACATGGGACGGCCAGACGCTGACCTTGGTCGAAGATTTCGTCTATGACGACGGCGCCACTGAACAGCGCATCTGGACCCTGACCAAAACCGGCGAGGATACTTGGACCGGCACCGCGCCCGGCGTTCTGGGCACCGCGTCAGGAACCGAGCGCGGCGATACGTTCAACTGGAAATACCGCATCGACCTGCCGGTGAAAGACGGAACGATGCGCGTCGATTTCGATGACTGGATGTGGCTGCTGGACGATGACCGCCTGCTGAACCGCGCCTACGTGTCGCGCTTTGGCATCCGGCTGGGCGAAGTCGTGCTGTTCTTCGAAAAGAAGTAACCACGCCACGCGGCGTCCTGGTCAGTCTTAGGAAAAAGTGGTGAGCCGTGCAGGATTCGAACCTGCGACCCACTGATTAAAAGAACGGCCAGTGCGATTTCGCCGCATTTCGCCAGATTTCGCCACACTGACAAAAATCACGCAAAAACAAATAATTACATTGACCGTGACTGCGCCCTGACGCCATGACTAACGCCAGAATTCGCCGCCATTTGCTTCCGTATAGCTTCCGGAAGCAGGCCGGAAGCAAGGAGTGTTCTGGATATGTTCAAACTGACCAAGCGTGCCGTCGAAGGGCTTACCGTTTCAGATGAAGAATACTTCGTCTGGGACCGGGACATGCGCGGCTTCGGATTGCGGGTCTATCCTTCCGGCAAGAAGACCTACCTGATCCAGTACCGGGCCGGACGCCGCACCCGACGCATCACCATCGGCCAGCATGGGGTCCTGACCGCCGACGAGGCCCGGACACGGGCCAAGCAGCTTTTGGGCGACGTAGCGCGCGGCTCCGACCCATCCGCCGAGAGACAGGCCAAGCGCCGCGCACCGACCGTGGCGGGGCTCTGCGACCGTTTTCTGGAAGAATATGTCGAGCAGCATTGCAAGCCGACCACCGCCCGCGATTATCACAGCATCATCCGTCGCTTCATCCGGCCCCGGCTTGGCCCGTTGCCCATTGCGGAAGTGACCCGCGCTGATGTGGTTGCGTTTCAGCATGCCTTGCGCGAAACCCCGTATCAGGCCAACCGGGCGGCGGCGATGTTGTCCAAGCTGTTCAACCTGGCCGAAGACTGGGGGTTGCGGCAGCCGGGATCGAACCCGGCCCGCCGCATCAAGAAGTATCGCGAAGAAGAAAAGAAACGCTACCTGCGTTCAATCCTTGCGGGCCAAGTCATGACTGAACCGATGCTGAAGTCGACAGCCATTTCTGACGCCGGCATGACTCAGCAAACCATCTATGAGGTAGACCCGAGCCAGCTCATTCGGAAGACCATTGATCGGGCTTTGACCAGCGTGAACAGCGTTGCCGATGAGCTGGAGCAGACAATCCAAATGGCATGGGGGCGTCGCTGATGGCTCGAAATATCTTCAACCAGCCACCGAAAGACGAAAAAGAGTCGGCAGCCCCCTCCCCTGCCCCGGTCAAATCCTCGAAGCTACCTGGCTCGGTTGGCGGATTGCGGGATTCTCTCCGGGAAATCACGGCCAACTCAATCCGAGATATCGAACCCGACCGGATCGATATGGATGGTCTCCGAGATCGCCTGATCCTGGAAGATAGTAGCATTGAAGATCTCGCCGAAAGCATTCGCAAGCATGGTCAGCAAGTGCCGATCATGGTTCGCCCCTCTGACCAACCGGATCGATACCGCATCATCTACGGGCGTCGCAGGCTTGCAGCCATTCGAAGAGTTGGTGGAACCGTCAAAGCGATCGTTCGAACGCTCGATGATGATGCTTCTCTGATCGCGCAAGGTCAGGAAAACAACCTGCGGCTGGATCCGTCCTTCATTGAAAAATCTATTTTTATCAAAGAGATGCAGGAGGCCGGTTACAAGCCTGGCGTCATTCAGGACGCCCTAGGCCTCACCCGGCAAGGTGTGTCGAACCATCGTGTAGTCATCGAGCAGCTGCCTGACGAACTTGTCCGGCTTATCGGCCCGGCTCATGGCGTAGGTCGACGCCAATGGGGTGATCTTGCTGCACTTTCAGAGAAGGTTCCGCTTGTCGACATTGCGCGTGAGACACTTGCCTCTCTGCCTGACACCACTCCAAGCTCGGACAAGTTTCAAGCCGTCTATGTTGCTTGCTCCAGCAAGGCGCGTGGCGCAGCCGACCAAAGCGCCCGTGGCCAAACGACCGTGGTAAAGGACAATAGTGGTAGCCCTGTCGGCACACTTTCAGTCGATGGCAAGTCGATCGCTATCAAGATCACCCGCAAGGACAACCCGGAATTCGGCCAATGGCTCGAAGAGCGCGCGGAAACCACGCTGCGACAGCTTTTTGAACAATGGCAGAATGAGAGAGGCTCGGGGAGCTGATCCCCGGTCATAACCAAAAACACGAGCAGAGGAGAAAGGCGAAGACCAAAAAGAAAAGAGCCCCCCAAGGTTTCCCCCGGAGAGCCCTCATCATCTGATTAGCACCTGTGATGTAGCAATCTCCGACATACCGGTCAAGAGTCACCGATTCGGTGGACGTCATTTTGTTGCCTTTTCTCGCCAAGAACAGCGAGAAGAGCCGGGGAAGTTGTGGGCCGCAACGGTCGTCGTTCAACAAACATGGCATTCACAAAGCTTTCCGTTCAGACCTTTGGCGTCGGCAAGGGCACCCCCGCCACGTCAACACCTGAAACCGACATCTGGGCAGTCTTCCGCGCGCTCAGAGATACTCGCAGCCTGTTCGGTCTCCGTCCAGGACATGTTCAAACACTCCAAGCGATGCTGAGCTTTCTCAAGCCTGGGCATGGAGACACAGTCTTCGCTTCCAACGACGAGATCTGCCGTCGAGTTGGCGGGATCGATGAACGAACCCTCCGTAGGCACATCGATCGCTTTGTTGAACTCGGTTTCATGAAGCGCCACGACAGCCCAAATCGCAAGAGATACCGAGTGAAGTCCTCCGAAGGTCAGTCCATTAGCTATGGGTTGTCGCTGGCTCCGTTGCTCGCGCGTGCCGGCGAACTACTTGCGACAGCCCAAGCGATGGAAAACGCTCGTCGGGATCGCGTGTTTTTGCGAAAGCAAATCCTAACCAAACTTGCTCAGATCGACGAAGCTGACCCCGAGAACGAACTCACTCATCAGGTACGCCGAGTTCTTCGGAGGAAGCTCTCGATCGCGGAGTATCGTACTTTGCTCGGCGAACTGGAGGCTCAATGCAAACAGATGTCCACCGCGGTGGACGCACCAGAAACAATGAAACTGCCCGCCAATGACGGGCAAACTGTCCGCCACCATTCTAAGTCTAAAAAAGAACAAAAAGATTTAGAAAGGGGAACCAACAGCCAAACACCTCCCCTGCAAACGCTCACAACAGTTTGTGACCAGGCTACATCGTTCGCAACGAACTCACTTAGGAACTGGCACGATGTCGAAAGCCACGCGAGAACGCTCGCTCCAATGATGGGAATCCACGAAAGCACCTTCGAAAAGGCTGCTAAGAAGATAGGCTCTCAAAAAGCATCATGCGCCATCTTCATAATTCTCCAGATGAGCAATCGCATCCGAGACTTTGGAGCGTATTTCCACAGCATCACGCTCGGTCGCAGAGAAACTGACTTCAACCCATCACTGTTGTTGGAGAGGCTTTCTCGTTCTGGGACAGCAACTGCGTGATGTCCACCGCGGTGGACATGTCGAGAGGGAGAGAGGGGTTGTGAAAGGGGTGACGGGAAGTGAGAACGGAAGAGTGGCTTCCGGCGCCCGTCGTGGAGAAGATCTGATGGCGAAATCTGCCCAGAAAGTCACCCTGTCCCCGTCCCGGGACATTCCCTTCGACAGGCTCGTACTGAGCCAGTCCAACGTCCGGCGCATCAAGGCCGGCATCTCCATCGAGGAACTGGCCGAAGACATCGCCCGCCGCGGGTTGTTGCAGAGCCTGAGCGTCCGGCCCGTTCTGGCGGATGATGGTTCCGAGATCGGCAAGTTCGAAATCCCCGCTGGCGGCCGACGCTTCCAGGCCCTGTCTCTCCTGGTAAAGCAGAAGCGCTTGGCCAAGACCACGCCCATTCCCTGCATCGTTCGGGATGCCAAGTCCACCATCCTCGCCGAAGACGACTCGCTCGCTGAGAACATGCAGCGCGCAGCCCTGCATCCGCTCGACCAGTTCCGCGCCTTCGTTGCTTTGCGGGAGAAGGGTCAAGGCGATGAAGAGATCGCAGCCGCCTTCTTCGTCACGCCGCAGGTGGTCAAACAGCGCCTGAAACTCGCAGCCGTGGCCCCTGCCCTGCTCGAGCTTTATGCCGAGGATGAAATGACGCTGGAACAGCTGATGGCCTTCACAGTCAATCCGGATCACGAGCGCCAGGTGCAGGTCTGGGAGGCGATCCGGTCGTCCTGGAACAAGGAGCCCTATCAGATCCGGCGCATGCTGACGGAAACCTCTGTGCGGGCCTCCGATCGTCGCGCGGTCTTTGTTGGCGTCGAGGCCTATGAGGCTGCTGGCGGCACCATGCTGCATGACCTCTTCCAGGGCGATGACGGAGGCTGGCTGGAAGATGCCCCCGAGGGCAGCAGCCTCTGGATCCATGATGACGGGAACCGCGATGTAGAAGCCGTCATCCGCTTCGTCCTGCGTCTTGCTGAAGAGCTCGACCTCACCGGCCTTTGGGGGTTCCAGTATTCTCTGACCTGCTCTCGGCCACGACTCGACGCCTTTGTCCGAGACGCGGGAGACGGTGGAGAGGTTGAAGCAGGAATTGCAGGAGGTTCGGGCGGCTTCAGGGGCGCAGGGGGCTGAGACTGCTGTGTCGTCCAAAACGCCTCAATCTTCCTCGACAGTGGCGGTCGATCCGAAACCTGCACTGAAAGGCCGGGCGCGCGGGCGGGCTGCACGGGCCGCTGCAGATGGTGGAGGCTCAGGTCAGCTGTCGGTCGATCTGGCTAAACTGGGGATCCAAGAGGCAGACAGGTCAGTCTTGGCGGCAGCTGTTCAGACGACGCGATCAATCATAGAAGTACATGGTTAAATGATGGCCGCTGCGGCGCAGACAATCTCCGCCCGGCTTTCGAAGACCTGCACACGGATCGCACATCGGGATTCCCTACCCGTCTCATGTTGCTTTGAAGTCGGTCCGATCCTCCATGATCCCGGTCCGGTGATCAAGCTTGACGCCCGCGTGGACCTAGCCGCACATTTTCGTGCCAATTGGCATGGCGTGCGCTCCGCCCAATTCCGAAATTGGGCAGTACATGCTCTTTTCAGTGACCGCCCGACCTTCAACTCGGAAAGCGGAAAAGTAGATCCCGGCAATCGGTCGAAATCAGACCAGTTCGTTCGCCGACGCTGTCACCTCGTTTACCCACGCCATCAGCGCTGCGGGTTCGGACGGCAACTGGATTGCCATCCCTTCCGCGAAACTCTCGAAGGCCGGTCGGTTGAGCGCATTGAGGCCGACCAGAACGGGGATCTCCATCGCAACCGCCTCGGCGATCACGTCGCGGAACCCCCGCCCCTCCGCCTCGTGCTTTCCGAACTTGTTGACGATCAGCAGGTCCGCGCCGGATGAGAGGCTGACCTTGACCAGACCGACCGCCGTTTCCAGCGCGGCAGGGTCGAGGCGGCACCCTCGCGCCTGCGGGCCAAGATCCTGGCTGATGCGCAGAACGGGACCATCGGGCAGCACCCGCACATCCATGTCGCAGGGGCCGGCATCGGCGCGCTCGCTGTTGATCTGGACGGTGCCACAGCATCTGAGGCCCCGGGCTGCAAGGTCCGCTGCCAGCCGTTCAAGCACCAGATCCGTATCGCCGCGTCCTGGCGCCATCGTGTAGGCGAGTTTCATGTCTGGGCTCCTTCAGGATTGGCAGAAAGGTTGGAATTCGACCAGCGCACCGGCTGGCAAGGATTCGACGTCGGCGGGCAGGAACATCAGCCCGTCCGCGAGGGAAAGCAGGCCGACACGGGCCGAATGAGTGGCATCCTCGAAACAGACGATCTCGCGACCTTGGGCATCGAAACCGGTCAGCGTGGCAGGTCGGAGTTCGCAGCGCCCGGGCTTGCGGCGGATCGGGCCTGCGGTCACGACATGCCGCCGGGTTGCGGTGGCTCCCTCGCCGCTCAGGGCACGGATCAACGCCAGCCCGAAGACCTGCCACGTGACGAAGGCTGATACCGGGTTGCCGGGCAAGCCAAGCCAGTGCGCCTTGCCAATGCGCCCGGTCGACACCGGCTTGCCCGGTTTGATCGCAACGCCGCTGAACAGGGTTTCGCCGCCCAATGCCATGACGGCCGACTTCACATGATCTTCTTCGCCCACCGAGATACCGCCCGTGGTGATGACCAGATCGGCCTGCGCCGCCATGTCGCCCAATTGACGGACAAGACCGGCAAGGTTGTCGGCACTATGAGCCGAGGCAACGACGTCCACATCCGCAGCTGCAAGGCCTGCCGTCAGCATCGGTGTGTTCACGTCCCAGATCTGGGCTTCCTCGCGCGCGCCCCCGGCGCGGCGTACCTCGTCGCCGGTGACAAGCAGTGCCACGCGCAGCCTGCGCCGAACGCGCAGGATGCCTGCACCGGCGGCGGCACAGGCGGCGATCTCTCGAGTACCGAGCCTGCGACCGTTCTCGAGGACGGTCGCGCCCTTCGCCATATCGCTGCCTGCGCGGCGGATGTTCAAACCTGGTTCAGGTCGGCGGGACAGATGAACCACGTCCCCGTTACGCTCAACTTCCTCCTGCATCACCACCGCGTCCGCGCCACCCGGGACTGGCGCGCCCGTAAAGATTCGGGCCGCCACGGCCCCTGCGACCGGTGTCGTCACCGCCTGCCCGGCAGGCACGCGCGCAACGACTGGCAGCACCCAGGGTCCGGCGCCAGTGAGGGCCGATGTCGCGATTGCATAGCCATCCATTGCCGCATTATCGAAAGCCGGTGCCATGGACCGGGACCGGACCGGCTGGGCAAGAATGCGGCCAAAGGCGTGGTCGAGCGACAGGGCCTCGGTGCGGCCGACCGGTGCTACATTTCCTGCAATCCGGGTCAGTGCCTCGTCGATGCTGATCAGCGCGTGAAGCATGTCCTGACTGTCACAACCACAGCCCGGTGACGCGATGGCTTGATGGATGGTCATTGTGCTGCCTCCTCGGCGGAATGGGTAGGCTGGAAATGCCCGGGCCCGATGCTGCAATCGAGATCGCGCAGGCGCCCGTCCTTGAGCCCGTAAATCAGGCCGTGCACCCGGACATCAGCCCCGCGACGCCATGCCTTCTGAAGGATCGGCGTTTCGCAGACACGCCGAACGCCTTCGACGACGTTCAGTTCGGCCAGCCGGTCACGTTGTCCTTCGAGGTCGGGTTCGCGCCCCAGATCGACCGCGTAAGCGCGGGCCAGGCGCCGGATCGGCTCGAGCCAGTGATCGGCCAGACCGTGTGGCAGATCCTCGGTCGCGGCCTTGACCCCGCCGCAGCCATAGTGGCCGCAAACGATGATCTCGCGGACATGCAGAGCATCGACCGCGAATTCCAGCGCCGACAGGAGGTTCATGTCCGAGGAATGAACGATGTTGGCGACGTTGCGATGGACGAAAACCTCGCCCGGATCGAGCCCCGCGACCACGTTGGCCGGCACCCGGCTGTCCGAACAGCCGATCCAGAAGAACTCGGGCGCCTGAAGGGCGGCAAGGCGGGTGAAATAGTCAGGCTCTTCGTCGTGACGTTGTTTCGACCACGCCACATTGCGCGCTAGAAGGTCATTCAACATCGGTCGTCTCCGGGAAATCTGGCAGCCCGCGTCTTGAGCGCATGTGTTTCGACAGGATCCGCAGATCGGCCCGGGTCAGCCGGGCGCGGGCAATCGGCAAGAGGATCGCGTTTTCGGCAACGAGGTGCCGCCGCACGTGCCCCGCAAACTTGGACAACACTCCGCGCTCCTTGGCGGACAGATCGGCCCCTCTATCGAGGCAACGAGTGAGCATCGCTCGCACTTCGGGCAGCAGACGCATCGCCTCATCCTGATCGGCCCTGATCCGGTCGATCGCACCCTCGATCGCATCCTCTTCTGTGCAGCGCCGGGCAAGAAGCGGGAACAGGTCCTCAGCCTCGTCGCGCAGGTGGACGTTCAGTTCCTCGTTCACAAAGCGCAGCACCGCTGTCGCTTTTTGGCGATTGAAAGCGTCCGCCGTTGCCAGCGCGTCGATAACTGCGCAAATCTGACGTTCACGCAGGTGGTCTTCGCTGATGAAGTCCAGAGGATTTGCGAGCAGGCTCGGACTCGTCGCTTTGTCGCCACTTCCGCGCGTCACTGTCTCTGACGGTTTCATCACACGTCCTTTCGCGTGGTTCAGATCGGCGTCAGGCTTGCGCCGGAAATCTGCGCCCCTTGGCCGAGGCTCTCCACGAAGGCGCGGGAGGCGCGCGCCCAGGCTGCCTTTTCCAACGCCTGTGCGATCTTCGAGCGAACGGTGTCGTAAGGCAGCACCTGCCCAGGCGCCGTGGCATTCAGTCGGATGATGTGCCAGCCGTGGCGCGACAACACGGGCGCCGGGGTCACCGCCCCTTCGTTCAGGGAGCGCAGGGCTGCCTCGAACTCCGGCACGGTGTCGCCAGGGCCAAGCTGACCCAGATGGCCGCCAGAAGCTTTCGAACCGCAATCGCTTTCGCGCGCGGCAGCGGCAAATCCCTTGGCATCGCCGTCGAGTCGCGCCAGCAGGGCAACGGCCCGTGCCTCGGCCGCGGCGCACTCGGCTTCGTCGCGCGGATCGCAGGCGCACAGGATGTGCGAGACATCCCAGAGCGGTGCCGAACGATATCGGGCGGGGTCCTTCTCCCATTCCCCGCGCACGGCCTCTTCACCGACGGGTTCTATCACCAGCGCCTCGTCCAGCAAGGCGCGGATCAGGGCTTCATCGTCCGTCTCGAACCGCCCCGGCGCCAGCTCGAGCGGGTCGGGCGTCAACCCGCGCCGCTTCGCCTCCTGCAAGAGCAGCGTACGGATCGCCAGCGCCTGCGCCGCCTTGCGCCAAGCGATCCCCGGCTTGTCTTTAGGGGCGCTGTGGTTCTGGGCCTCGGCGGCGATCGCCGCCGAGGGGATGGTTTCGCCGTTCACGACGACATCGGGAAACAGGGCCACGTTCATCTGGCTCACTCCGCTGGCGTCGTGGCGGTAGGACCGCGCTTGGCTTGCACCTTGTCATAGGCGCGGCGGCGTTCTTCCAGCGGACGGTGGCGGCGCGACCGCACGATCTGGTAGCCGGGCCGCGTCAGCAGGTAGCGGAACGGCGCGGCGAAACCGGACCAGATGTGGACGAGCCGCGTGAACGGAAACAGCGCCGTGATGATGAGACCGAGGAAGATGTGCAGCTTGTAGAGCCAGTGCACGTCGACGACGTTGACCCACGCGTTGATGTTCCAGCTGACCACGCTCTGCGACCAGGTCATGAAACGGACCATTTCCGACCCGTCCATGTGTTGCAGTGTCTGGGTGATCGTCAGCAGGCCGATGGCAAGCTGAAGCCAGATCAGGACCATGATCAGGATGTCGGGGAAAGTCGATGTCACGCGGATGCGCGGATCGACCAGGCGGCGATGGATCAACATGGTCGATCCGATCAGGGCGGCGATGCCAGCCGGGCCACCGATCAGCACCGCCATCCATTGCTTCAGCGCATAGGGAATGCCGATGGCATCCAGCACCCAGATCGGCGTGAAGAGGCCGATAAGGTGCCCGAAGAACACGGTCAGGATGCCAACGTGGAACAGGATCGAACCCCAGATCAGCTGCTTGCGACGCAGGAGCTGGCTCGAGGAACTCTTCCAGGTGAAGGGGTCCCGCTCGTAGCGCACGATCGATCCCACCAGGAAGATCGTCAGCGCGACATAGGGCATGACCCCGAAAATGACGAAGTTGATGTCGAAGTCGCCGAACATGTCATGCACTCCTGTTCAATTGTTGCGGGGTCGGTTTGTCCATCGCCGCGAGCATGTCGCGGACCTGCGGACAACCGGCGTTCGGATCTGGGCCGAAGGTGACTTCCGTTTCCTCCCAGACAGCGTCGAGCGCCGCGAGGTCGGTCGGATCATCATCGGGCTGGGCCAGCATGTCGGCCACCGCTTCGGCGTCGGCCTTGTCACCTGACAGCTGCAAAAGAGCGGCGAACGCGGCGGCATATCCGCTGTCGCGCCGGACGAGCCGGGCCGCGAGAGCATCGATGATATGCGCCGCGTCCGCCAAGGTTTCCTGCACTTCTGCGAAGGGACGCGTCGACAGGAATTCCAGCAGCACCGGCAGGTGATCCGGCAGTTCCGTTGTGGCGGGCTCGAACCCGCCTGCCCGGTAGGTCTCGATCAGACTGACCATTGCACCGCCGCGGTCCCGGCTTTCGCCATGAACGTGCTCGAAGAGATTGAGCGACAGCGTCCGCGAGCGGTCGAAGAGCATCACATAACTCTCCTGCAGATCGTAGAGGTCGGCGTCTGCGAAGCCATCGGTCAACGAGCGCAGCGCAGCGCGTGTATCGGTGGCGATGCGAGGATCGGAACCAAGAATTGTCCCGATCTCGGGCATCGCCTCCTGAAGTTCCCGCGAGGGATAGCTCAGGATCAGCGACAGGGCTTTCAGGGAACGGTCCAGCATCAGAAGGTCTCCTGCGGAAGGGCGAATTTCTTTTTCTTGCCGCCGAAGAGCGTCGTCTTGCCCGCCTCGCCGGTGGAACAGCCGTTGCCGTCGGTGAAGCCGCAGCCGCCGCGGATGTCGGCGCCATGCTCGTTCTGTTCGCGGTGCGCCGTGGGGATCGCGAAACGATCCTCGTAATCGGCGATGGCCATGATCTTGTACATGTCCTCGATCACCCGACCGGACATGCCGACCCGGGCGGCAATCGCCTCGTCGCGCACGCCGTCAACGCTGAGGGCCCGCATGTAGAGCCGCATCGCCGACATGCGTTCGAGGGCGTGAACGATGGGCTCCTCGTCGCCCGCCGTCAGCATGTTGGCGAGGTATTTGACGGGGATGCGCAGGGAGCGGACGTCGGGCATCTGGTCGCTCATCGCGATCTGGCCCGCCTGAGCGGCGTTCTGGATCGGGCTGAGCGGCGGGATGTACCACACCATCGGCAGCGTCCGGTATTCCGGGTGCAGCGGGAAGGCGACCTTCCAATCCATCGCCATCTTCCAGACCGGGCTGACCTTCGCCGCCTCGATCCAGTCTTCGGGCACGCCGTCACGGCGCGCCGCGGCGATCACCTCGGGGTCGTTCGGGTCGAGGAAGACGTCGAGCTGCGCGCCGTAGAGATCGGTCTCGCGCTCGGCGCTGGCCGCAGCTGCGATCTTGTCTGCGTCATAAAGGATCACGCCCAGATAGCGAATGCGCCCGACGCAGGTTTCCGAGCAGACCGTCGGCTGGCCGCTTTCGATCCGCGGATAGCAGAAGGTGCATTTCTCGGATTTGCCGGTGTCCCAGTTGTAATAGACCTTCTTGTAGGGGCAGCCCGAGACGCACATCCGCCAGCCGCGGCACTTCTCCTGGTCGATCAGGACAATGCCGTCCTCCTCGCG
Organism: Ruegeria sp. BHSC043; assembly: GCF_059612985.1. Taxonomy (NCBI): domain Bacteria; kingdom Pseudomonadati; phylum Pseudomonadota; class Alphaproteobacteria; order Rhodobacterales; family Roseobacteraceae; genus Ruegeria; species Ruegeria sp. BHSC043. The sequence continues at coordinate 270,401 of NZ_JBXWRS010000003.1, forward strand.
CTTGTAGATCGCGCCCGAGGGACAGGAGGCGGAACAGGTCGGGTTGAGGCAGTGCTCGCACAGGCGCGGCAGATACATCATGAAGGTGTTTTCATACTCTCCATAGATGTCCTTCTGCACCTGATCGAAGTTGTAGTCCTGAGACCGCTTCGAGAATTCGCCGCCGAGGATCTCCTCCCAGTTCGGACCCTTCTCGATCTTCTCCATCCGCTCGCCTGTGATCTTCGAGCGGGGGCGCGCGGTCGGGAACGCGGTCATGTCGGGCGCCGATTTCAGGTGGTCGTAGTCGAAATCGAACGGCTCGTAGTAGTCGTCGATCTCGGGCATGGCCGGGTTGGCGAAGATGTTCGCCAGGATGCGCCATTTGCTGCCCTGCTTGGGATGCAATTTGCCCGAAGCCGAGCGGACCCAGCCACCGTTCCAGCGTTTCTGGTTTTCCCAGTCCGTCGGATAGCCGGTGCCGGGCTTGGTCTCGACGTTGTTGAACCACGCGTATTCGACACCTTCGCGCGTCGTCCACACATTCTTGCAGGTGACCGAGCAGGTGTGACACCCGATGCATTTGTCGAGGTTCAGGACCTTTCCGATTTGTGCACGAACTCTCATTCCGCTGCCTCCACGTTCTGGGTTGCGGACCGGCTTGCGGGTTTGTCGAGCCAGTCGATCTTCTTCATTTTCCGCACGATCACGAACTCGTCGCGGTTGCTGCCCACGGTGCCGTAGTAGTTGAAGCCGTAGGACAGCTGCGCGTAGCCGCCGATCATGTGCGTGGGTTTCAGGGTGGCGCGGGTCACCGAGTTGTGGATGCCGCCGCGATTGCCGGTCTTTTCCGAACCGGGCGTGTTCACGATCTTTTCCTGCGCGTGATACATGAACAGCGTCCCCTGCTTGATCCGCTGGGACACCACCACCCGCGCGGTCAGCGCGCCGTTGGTGTTGTAGGCTTCGACCCAGTCGTTATCGACAAGGCCCGCCTTGGCCGCGTCCACCTCGGACATCCAGACCACCGGTCCGCCCCTGTTCAGCGTCAGCATCAGGAGGTTATCGGTATAGGTGCTGTGGATGCCCCATTTCTGGTGGGGCGTGATGAAGTTCAGCACCACGTGCGGGCTGCCCTCGGCCGCGTCGTTGTTGACGGCGGCGGTGATGGTTTTCAGGTCCACCGGCGGGCGATAGCTGACGAAGCCCTCGCCGAAGGCGCGCATCCATTCGTGATCCTGATAGAGTTGCTGGCGGCCCGTCAGGGTGCGCCACGGGATCAGTTCGTGGACGTTGGTGTAGCCCGCGTTGTAGCAGACCTCCTCGCTCTCGATGCCTGACCATGTGGGCGACGAGATGATCTTGCGCGGTTGCGCGGCGATGTCGCGGAAGCGGATCTTGGTGTGATGCGCGCCCTCCGCGAGGTGGGTATGGTGCTGCCCCGTGGGCTTCTCCAGTTCTTCCCAGGCCTTCACGGCCACTTCGCCGTTGGTTTCCGGGGCGAGCATCAGGATCATCTCGGCCGCGTCGATGGCGGTTTCGAGTTTCGGCTGGCCCTTGGACACGCCCTCGTCCAGCACGACCCCGTTCAGGTCGCGCAGATGCTTGACCTCGGTCTTGGTGTCCCAGTTGATCCCCTTGCCACCGTTGCCGAGCTTTTCCAGCAGCGGCCCGACCGAGGTGAACTTCTTGTAGAGGTTGGGATAATCCCGCTCCACCGCGATGTAGTTCGGCGCGGTCTTGCCGGGGATCAGGTCGCATTCGCCTTTCTTCCAGTCCTTCACATGCGCCTGCGCCAATTCCGCGGCGGTGTCATGCAGAAGCGGCAGCTGGACGATGTCGGTCTCGACCCCCAAGACCTCAGGCGCGACTTCGCTGAACTTCCGGGCGATCGACTTGAAGATCTCCCAGTCCGATTTCGACTCGTAGGCCGGGTCCACCGCCGCCTGAAGGGGGTGGATGAAGGGGTGCATGTCCGAGGTGTTGAGGTCGTCCTTTTCGTACCAGCTGGCCGTCGGCAGGACGATGTCGGAATACACCGCCGTCGTGGACATGCGGAAGTCGATGCAGACCAGCAGGTCGAGCTTGCCCTTCGGCGCCTCGTCGTGCCAGCGGGCCTCCTTCGGCATCACGCCGCCTTCCTCGCCCAGTTCCTTGCCCATCACCCCGTGGTCGGTGCCCAAGAGATGCTTGAGGAAGTATTCGTGCCCCTTGCCGCTGGACCCCAGCAGGTTCGACCGCCAGACGAACAGGTTGCGCGGCCAGTTTTCCGGGGCGTCCGGATCCTGGCAGGACATTTCCAGATCGCCGGATTTCAGCTGTTCGGCGACGTAGTCCTTGATCTCCTTCCCGGCCTTCTTGGCGGCCTTTGACACCTCCAGCGGGTTCGTCTTCAACTGCGGGGCCGAGGGCAGCCAGCCCATCCGTTCCGCGCGAATGTTGTAGTCGATCAGGGAGATGTCCCAGTCGCCTTCGGGTGCCGTGGGCGACAGGATTTCACCGGCGCGCAGCGTCTCATAGCGCCACTGGTCGGTGTGAGCATACCAGCAAGAGGTGGAGTTCATGTGCCGCGGCGGGCGGTTCCAGTCCAGCGCGAAGGCCAGCGGCTGCCAGCCCGTTTGCGGGCGCAGTTTCTCTTGACCCACGTAATGCGACCAGCCGCCGCCCTCTTGGCCGATGCAGCCGCACATCACCAGCATGTTGATGATGCCGCGGTAGTTCATGTCCATGTGGTACCAGTGGTTCAGACCGGCCCCGAGGATGACCATGGACTTGCCATGGGTCTTTTCGGCGTTGCCGGCGAATTCGCGGGCGACCGCGATGATCTTCTCCCTCTCAACGCCGGTGATCTTTTCGGCCCAGGCGGGGGTGTAGGGGCTGTCGTCGTTGAAATCCTTGGACACCCAGTCACCGCCAAGACCCCGGTCGAGACCGTAGTTGGCGCAGAAGAGGTCGAAAACGGTGGCAACCAGCACCTCGGAACCGTCGGCAAGTTTCACGCGGCGCGCCGGAATGTTCCGGGTCAACACCTCTGGGTGATCGCATTTCACGAAATCGCCCGTGGCCGCACCGCCGAAATACGGGAAGTCGACGCCTACGACCTCATCGTGATCGCCATCCATGATCTGGCTGAGGCGCAGCTTGCTTTCAGCGCCCTTCGCTTTCTCTTCGAGGTTCCATCTTCCCTCTTCGCCCCAGCGGAACCCGATGGACCCGTTGGGCGCCACAATCTGACCCGACGCCTCGTCATAAGCGACGGTCTTCCAGTCGGGGTTGTTAGCCTCGCCCAGCTTGCCGTCGAAGTCGTCGGCGCGCAGCATCCGGCCCGGCACCAGATGCCCGTCCTTCTCGTCGAGCCGAACGAGCATCGGCATGTCCGTGTACTTGCGGGCATACTCCTCGAAATACTCGGCCTGCCGGTCGAGGTGGAATTCGCGCAGGATCACGTGACCCATCGCCATTGCCAGCGCCGCATCGGTGCCCGCCTGCGGGTTCAACCAGATGTCGCCGAACTTGGCGGCTTCCGAATAGTCGGGGCTGACCACGGCCGACTTGGTGCCGCGATAGCGGACCTCGGTGTAGAAATGCGCGTCGGGCGTGCGCGTCTGCGGCACGTTCGAGCCCCAGAGCATCAGGAAGCCCGCGTTGTACCAGTCGGCCGATTCCGGCACGTCGGTCTGTTCGCCCCAGGTCTGGGGGGAAGCGGGCGGCAGGTCGCAGTACCAGTCGTAGAACGACATGCAGGTGCCGCCCAGAAGTGACAGATACCGCGAGCCGGCAGCATAGCTCACCATCGACATGGCCGGGATCGGCGAGAAACCGAAGACACGGTCGGGCCCGTAGGTCTTCGCGGTATAAGCGTTGGCGGCGGCGATGATTTCGGTCGCTTCGTCCCAGGTGGCCCGCACGAACCCGCCCTTGCCCCGCGTCTTGTTGATCGAGTTGCGCAGGGCAGGATCGCCCTGGATCGCGGCCCAGGCAGCCACCGGCGTCATCGTCTCGCGCATCTTCCGCCACGCCCGCATCAGCGCACCACGGATCAACGGGTTCTTCACCCGGTTCGCGGAATAGAGATACCAGCTGTAAGAGGCACCCCGTGCACAGCCGCGCGGCTCGTGGTTGGGCAGGCCCGCACGGGTGCGCGGATAGTCGGTCTGCTGCGTCTCCCAGGTGACGATCCCGGACTTGACGTAGATCTTCCAGGAACAGGACCCGGTGCAGTTCACACCGTGCGTCGAGCGGACGATCTTGTCGTGCCGCCAGCGGTTCCGGTAGGTGTCCTCCCAGTCGCGGTTCTCGCGGGTGGTCTGACCCCAACCGTCGGAGAATTGCTCCAGTTCCTTGCTCTGGAAGAAGTTCAGTTTGTCGAGCAGATGGCTCATTTGGCTGTCCTTTCGGGTGTCTGGGTCCGGGCGGCGAGCTCCGCCGCCCGGGAAATCAACTGAATCATTCAGCGGGCTGGGCTGCGGTGCCCTGCGGCGTGCGGCCATGTTCGATGTCGTGGAGAAGGCCGCCGGGGCGCGTGTAGACCACCCAGGTGATGACGACGCAGATCACGTAGAAGATCAGGAAACCCCACAGCGCCCCAACGGCAGACCCGGTCATCGCGATCGAGGTGCCGTAGGCCTTCGGGATGAAGAAGGCGCCGTAGGCCGCGATGGCCGAGGTGAAGGCCACGATCGCGCCGGACTCCATCGCGATCTGACGCTTGCGCTCTTCAGCACCCAAGTGCGGCATCAAGCGCGGAATTTCGCGACCCATGATCACCGGGATCATCTGGAAGGTCGACGCGTTGCCGACACCGGTCAGGAAGAAGAGCGCCATGAAGCAGGCGAAGAAGCCGACGAAGGAGCCCAATCCAAGGAAGCTGATCACACCGAAGGTGGCGACGATCATCAGGGCGAAAGTCCAGAAGGTCACGCGACCGCCCCCGAACTTGTCCGAGATCCAGCCGGTGGCAGCGCGGCTCAGCGCCCCCACGAGCGGCCCAAGGAACACGTAGTTGAGTGCGTTCACTTCGGGAAAGGCCAGGCGCGTCAGCAGAGGGAAACCCGCCGAATAGCCGATGAAGCTGCCGAAGGTGCCGGTGTAGAGGATGCACATCAACCAGTTCTGCTTGCGTCCGAAGATCACTGCCTGGTCGGCAAAGCTGGCGCGTGCATCTGCGATGTCGTTCATGCCCAACCAGGCCGCTATGGTCGCTGCGAGGATGAAGGGCACCCAGACGAAGCCTGCGTTCTGCATCCACAGCTGACCGCCGTCGGACATGGTCTGCGGTTGCCCGCCAAGTGCCCCGAAGACACCCGCCGTGATGACGATGGGCACAAGGAACTGCATGACCGACACGCCGAGGTTCCCCAGCCCCGCGTTCAGCGCCAGTGCGTTGCCCTTTTCGGCCTTCGGGAAGAAATAGCCGATATTGGCCATCGACGAGGCGAAGTTGCCGCCGCCAAAACCGCACAGAAGGGCCAGGACGAGGAAAATCAGGTAAGGCGTGTCGGGGTTCTGCACCGCATATCCGATGCCCATGGCGGGCAGCAGCAGCGAAGCGGTCGACAGCGTCGTCCACAGCCGCCCACCGAAGATCGGCACCATGAAGCTGTAGAAGATGCGGAGCGTTGCGCCCGACAGGCCCGGCAAGGCCGCCAGCCAGAACAGCTGGCCCGGGGTGAAGTCGAACCCGATGGCGGGCAAGCGAGCCACGACCACCGACCACACCATCCAGACCGAGAAGGCCAGCAGAAGCGCCGGGATCGAGATCCACAGGTTCCGGCGTGCAACGGCACGGCCCTTTTCGGCCCAGAATTGTTGGTCCTCCGGCCGCCAGTCCTCCAGCACGCGCGGCATGGCGGTGCGTTCGGGGTGGTGAATGTCCTGCATCTCGGGCAGTTGCGGCAACTGGTCGAGCACTTCACCATGCGCAGCGCGCTCCATCGCGCGGATCGACAGGTGCATCCAGGTCAGAGCGATAGCGACCAGCCCGAAGAGCAGCGCAAAGCATGACGTGTAGATGCCCGTGAGATCGAGGAGAGCGCCGAAGGCGATCGGCAGGACAAAACCGCCAAGGCCCCCGATCATGCCAACAAGACCGCCGACGGCGCCCACATGTTTGGGGTAGTAGACCGGGATGTGCTTGAAGACTGCCGCCTTTCCGAGGCTCATGAAGAAGCCCAGAGCGAAGAGCGTGACGATGAAGGGCCAAAGACCCATTTGTGTCGAGAAGGCGATGGCACCGTCCTTGCCCTGGATGACGTAATCCGTGGGCGGGTAGCTCAGCATGAACAGGAACAGCAGGGAAAAGCCGAAGGTCCAGTACATGACCCTCCGCGCGCCAAACTTGTCCGACAGCACGCCGCCATAGGCGCGGAACAACGAGGCTGAAAGGCTGAAGGACGCCGCCGCCATCCCAGCGAAGCGCACATCGATGCCGTAGACGTCGATCAGGTAGTGCGGCATCCACAGCGCCAGCGCGACGAAGGCACCGAACACGAAGAAATAGTAGAGCGAAAAGCGCCAGACCTGGAGGTTCTTCAATGGCGCGAATTGCTGCGCCAGTGTCGGTGCCTTGGTGCCGGTCTTGCGGCGCTCGACCAGCTCAGGGTCGTCCTTGGCGAGCAGGAAGAACAGCACGCCGATGATGGCGAGCCCCGCCGCCCAGACATAGGCCACGCCATGCCAGCCATAGGCGACCATGACGAAGGGAGCGACGAACTTGGTGACCGCGGCGCCGACGTTGCCCGCACCGAAGATACCCAGCGCGGTCCCTTGGTGGCCGGCGTCATACCAGCGGCTGACATAGGCGACGCCGATGATGAACGATCCGCCCGCGAGGCCGATGCCAAGGGCCGCGATCAGATACATGATGTAGCTGTCTGCGAGCGTTAGCGCCCATGTGGCCAGCGCCGTCAGGATCATCTGGCTCGAGAACACTAGCCGCCCGCCGTATTTTTCGGTCCAGACGCCGAGAAACAGGCGGGTGACCGATCCGGTCAGGATCGGGGTGGCGACCAGCAGGCCGAACTGGGTGTCATTCAGGCCAAGCTCGGCCTTGATGGCGACACCGATGATGGAAAAGATCGTCCATACCGCGAAACAGGCGGTGAAGGCGATCGTGCTCAGGCTCAGGGCGCGTGTCTGATCGGCGCGTGAGGCTGTGGCTACAGTCTGCATGATGACTCTCCGGCAAGAACGGTGCTGTCACCCCTGCGAGGGGTTCAGTGCCAGACCTGACGCCGGAACGACACTCATGACTTGATCTAGATCATGAAACGACGAAAACGATAACGAAATAAATGGGTTAGAGAAATATATCATCTGGCGCGCGGTCGCAGATCAAGGCTGCGGTCGCGAAGGTCAACCGACGGGTTGACATATATCAATTGATTTGGTGACAATTGTTAGGCGCGCAAAGTCGAAGGGGGACCGACATGCCCGATTCCGAATACCGGGATATTCGAAAACTCGATCTCTTTGCGCAGATGGCGGATGATAATTTCACATCCTTGATGCGGGGCGCCTATGTGCAGAATTTCCCTGCACAGATCGAATTGATCACTGAAGGAGAACCGAGCGATTTTCTTCACATCGTCATTTCGGGTTCTGTGGATCTGTTTTCGACCTGGAATGGCCGAGAGACCAGCATGGCGACTGTCCGCCCCATTTCGACCTTCGTTCTTGCCGCGACCATCAAGGATTTGCCTTACCTGATGTCGGCGCGCACGCTCGAGAAAAGCAGGATTGCGCTGATCCCCAGTCAGGACGTGCGCGCGATCTTCGATGCCGACATGAACTTTGCGCGTGCGGTCGTCACGGAACTGGCGCAGTGTTATCGCTCGGTCATCAAGGCGCAGAAGGATCTGAAACTAAGAACGTCGCTCGAGCGGCTTGCGAACTATCTGCTCAGGCAGCAAAGGCACGCCGGCGGCGCGGCAGCATTCGAGCTTAGCTTCGAGAAGCGGCGCCTTGCCTCCGTGCTGGGCATGACACCTGAAAATCTCAGCCGCGCCTTCAAAGGCCTGCAGCCCTACGGGGTGACCGTGACCGGCACCCGCATCACCATCGACAATCAGGCGGACCTTGAGCGCTTTGCGAGACCAAATCCACTGATTGATGACTTTTCAACTTGAGGGACTGACAGATGACCAAATCCATGCCCGGCGCCGCCGGAGATCTCGCCGAGGAACACCCCGATGTCTGGAAGGCCTATGCTGCCTTGGGCAAGGCAACGGCCGAATGCGGCTCGCTGACGGACCGCGAAAAGCGCCTTGTCAAACTCGCGCTAGCCATTGGCGCGGGCTCAGAAGGTGCGGTCCATTCCCACACCCGGCGCGCCAGATCGGAAGGGATTGAGGCTGAGGCGATCATGCAGGTCGCGATGCTGGCCATCGGCCCGCTTGGGCTGCCGCGGGCCGTCGCCGCGAAGACCTGGATCGAAGACATCAAGGATTGACGTTCAGGGAAGCGGGCTGACCCCAAAAAGAAATGGATGCGCCCAGAGCAGCGCCCCGTAAAGCGCAACGCCTGCCGCAAGCCGCAGGAGAGTGCCCCCCGACAGGGACGCCAAGAGGAGCGGCGCCTCCGCTACGAGATCACGCATCCGTTGCCATTCTGGCCCCATCTCGCGGCGTTTGCGCCGGTCGATCAGTCGGCCTCCCAGCAGCGCGAAGGCGGCGAAGGTACCGAACAGGATCACGTGGGCCAGATCTCCGTTGGGCACGACATGGGCCGCCGCCCAAAGCGCCAACGCCAGAAGCAGCGGATGACGCGACAAGCGAACTATGCCGGGCCGTGCTGGGTCGAACTGCTCGTTGCGTGCACCCCCGAACGAGAAAGGGTTGGGCCGGCCGATGGAGAGCGCAAGGATCAGGCAGACCGGCCCCATGACCGTCAAAGGGACATGGATCTGCCATGGCGCCCAGTCCCAAAGGGCCACGTGCGGGGCGCGGCCTGCCGCCGCGATCAGCCAGGCCAGCACCGCGAGCGACAGGGCGGAATAGACCAGCGTGAAACCGACAGGGCCAAGCCGCGCCTGAAGCCAGGGTCGCAACGGCGGGCGCACGGGCAAGGAATGCGACAGGAAGAACACGACATAGGCGAGGGCGAACTCGAACCATCCCATCGGTGCGCGCCTCAGATCCGCTTGGCGGCGGGCAGACGTAGCAAAAGCCCGCCGTAAATGACCGCAAAGCTGCCGAAGGCGACGATCCACGACAGCCCGGACACCGTGTGCAACGGGCTGGAAAATTCGGGCCATACGCCCCCAGCGACCCGCGCGAATACGGACAGGATCAGGGCCAGATAGATCATGACGGTCCCTGCTCCCGCCCGCAGGTCCTGCCCGGTATGACCAAGCGTGGCGCGTGTCATCACCGCCAGTGTCATCAGGCCGATTGCCCCCGCCATCCAGAAATGCTGCGCGCCCGCCATTCCGAAGGACCCGGGAGCCAAGATTTCTGCGGCCAATGCCAGGGCCCCCAACGGCACGAAGGCATAGCCTGCGTGCAACACAGTCACCAGCGGCTCGGCAAAGGTGTGGTGTCCGGCCCAACGGGCCAATCGCAGGGCGTGCAACACGGCTGCCAGCGCAAGCGCCAATCCAGTCAGCGTCCCGAGAGGCAGTGCTACCCACAGCATAACCGCCACCAAAAGGGTCCCGAGCGCCCACTTATCGAAGGGCTGCATCGGCGCTGCGGGCAGGACGGCGCTGCGCCGTTTCACCAGCCAGTTGCGGGTGAAGGACGGCACTATGCGGCCGCCAATTACCGCGATCATCATCACGCCCGCGCCCAGGCCTAGTCGCAGGCCGTAACCTTGCGCGGCATACTCGCCTCGCGCGGCCTCCCAGTGAAACAGCGCGTTACCGAGGGCAAAGACCGCGAGCATCCCCAGCACGATCAGATTGCGCCAGTTCCGGCCCGCCACGATTTCGCGCCCGATCACCGTGGCCAGTATGACCGGGAAGGCAAGGTCGAGCGCCGCCACCAGCAGCCCCGGCAACCCCGCCGAAAAGATCACAGCCACGCGCCCCACGAGGCACAGAGCCGCCAGTCCGCCCAGCGGCCAGCCGACGATTGGCAGGCGCCCCGTCCAGTTTGGCACCGCAGTCAGGAGAAAGCCCGCGACGACGGCGCCGAGATAACCGTAGAGGAACTCGTGCGCGTGCCATGACACGGGGTCGAAGGCTGTGGGCAACATCAGGTGCCCTGACAGCATCGGCACCCAAAACACCATCGCCAGCACGGCCCAGACCGCCGCGCCGAAAAAGAACGGGCGGAACCCGTAGGTCAGGATCGCGGGTCCGGTCCAGGCGCGCATCTGTTCGGCGGTCGAGGTCATTTGTGGCGTCCCTTGCAAATTCAGGCCGGCGCGGCAGCGGCAATGCGGCGGTAGCCCGCCGTGCCATGATAGAAACCGTTGCTCAGGCCCGCATGCCCGCTCAGCATCGCAAGGTGAGCATCGGCCTCGCCTGTCGGCACATGCCCATCGAGCACATCACGAAACACCTGCGCCACCGCAACCATGTCCACCGCCTGTGGCATCAGCCGCAGGTGCGTGACGCCATCGGCAATCAGACAGGCCGCTTCGGGGAGCAGGTCGACATAGCTTTCCGACAGGGTCTGGATGCCATTCACCCGCAGGATCGGCCGGTCGTCGCGGGTGCGGAGCGGCATGCCGTCGGAGTCTTCTTCACAGACGAACTGGCAGTTGTCCTTGGTGCGGCCGTGCGCGCGGGCGTGATAGCACCGCGCTGACACAGCCAGAGAGGCGCGGCCGTAAACCTGCACCTCGACGCCGAGCCCCAGAGCGCGCGCAGCCCGCGCCGCGGCGGCGATGGCCGGTGCCGGCATCTCGGCCGGGAGGCAGACATGGGTCGCGCCCTGCCCGGCCATCCAGGCTATGGTTGCCTCATTATAGGCGTTCATGAAGGGGCCGATCCGGTGCGGGCGCTTGCCGCGCGCGTAAAGCCCTGCGGCGTTGTTCACCTCGATCTCGGGCGAGACCATCTCGGCGATGTCCTCGGTTGCCTTGCGCTCGCGTTTCAGCATCACCTCGGCCAGCGTTGACAGGATCACGCGCTTGCCTGCGCGCTCCAACCGCTCGATCGTGGCCGGCAGGTCTGCCTCGTGGAAGGGCGCGCGCTTGGAGCAAATCACCTCGCCCAGATAAACCTCGTCGACGGGCGCCTCATCCGCGATACGGGCATAGAAGTCACGCCGTGCATCCGCGGACCAGTGGTAGGCGATCGGGCCGAGCGTCAGTTTCGTCATGGTATTCACCGCCATTTCTTTGTCTCGAATGCGCCTTGGGTCTGCTTCTGCCCTTCGGTCAGGGCGATCAGGTCGGCGATGTTTGCCTCGCGTCCGGCCTTGATGTCATCCACCGCTGCGCGGAACGCACGCACAACGCCGCGGACATAGCTCTTCGAGCGCTGACGCCCTTCGATCTTGAAAGCATGCACGCCCGCCTCGATCAATTCGGGCAGGAGCCGCGACAGGTTCAGGCTGATCGGTTCCTCGAAGGCGTAGTAGCCCTCGGGGCGATGGGGCGCGGAGTAGCGGCCCTTGCAGATCGTGGGATAGCCGGCCTTCTCCTCGGGCCCGAACCGGTCGATGGTGAAACCCGCGAGCTGCGAGGACATCGACCCGTCAGCGTCGCGCACATATTCCACGTCCGAAGCAGGCGAGCAAACCCCGTCCATGTTCGTGGATTGACCCGTCAGGTAGTTGGTCAGGCTGCAGCGCCCCTCGACCATCAGCCCGTGGTTGCCGAAGATAAAGGTCTCGATCTCGCAGGGGATTTCGCGGCGGATCTGGCGGATCTCGGGGATTGTGAGGATGCGCGGCAGGACCACGCGCTTTACACCGAAGTTCTCGCAATAGTAGCGGATCGCCTCGGGCGATGAGGCCGCGGCTTGTACCGACAGGTGCAGCCGGATGCCCGGATACGTCCGGGCGATGTAGTCGGCCACGCCCATGTCGGCCACGATGAAAGCATCCACGCCTAGCCGCGCGCCGGTGTCCGCTGCTTGCCGCCAGAGATCCACCTTGCCCGCGGGCGGATAGGTGTTCAGCGCCAAGAGCACCTTGGTGCCGCGCGCATGGGCATAGGCTACCGCCTCGGCCAGTTCATCAGGGATGAAGTTCAGCCCCGGGAAGTTCCGCGCATTGGTCGCATCCTGGAAGCCGCAATAGACCGCATCGGCGCCTGCATCGACGGCGGTGCGCAGCGCGGCGGGGGTGCCCGCAGGGCAGATCAGTTCGGCAAGGCTCATGCGTATTCCCTCGGTTTGGTGGCATCCGGATAGGCCCGCCGCAACCGTGCGAGAACCGCCCGTCCAGGTGTCCCGAACATCGCCGACGCCTCCTCGGCCAGCGAGCCGTCCATGTCGTCGAGCGCATTCCGAAGACGAACGACGGCCTCGGTGTCCCCGCTGATTTCCAGATCGCGCGAGAAGAAGGCCGCATCGCCGTCCTGCTCGGCGTCGATCAGTTCCAGAAGCAGCAAGAACCGCCCGCGGATCGTGGCCCCGACCTGCGGCGCCGTATCGCGCGGCACGGCGCGGAAGACGAGCGCCTGCGGGTCGGGGCGGAGATGCAGCGCAAAGGGCAGTTCCACGGGATCGATCAGGAAGTCAGTCGCCTGGTGCGGTCCGAGCCGCGCGAAGAGAGACGGGTGCCGCGCCGCGACCCGACGGACAACGCGCGTCAGGACCGGTTGCAGCACAAGGCAGGCAAGCCGCGCGATCGCGCCTTCGCCGGGCCGCAACCGGGCCGTTGGTTCGCTCGTCGGAGTCATGATGGGTCCTTTCGCTCCCCCGATACGCCCTTCTCCGTCACGATCCTGTCGAGGGGAATGTCATGGGGCTGCGGGTAGATTGTGGTCAGTCGGGCTGCCGCCAGCGCGATGCCGATGGTGACGGGCCGCGGCGAGAGCGCGGCCAGTGTCCGGTCGTAATAGCCGCCGCCCCAGCCGAGCCGATAACAGCCTGCATCCCAGCCGAGGCAGGGCGCGAGCGCGATGTCGGGCGTCAGGACCTCCGCCTCGGGCGGCGGAACGGGGATGTTCCAATGGCCGCGCAGCATGCGCATGCCCGGCATCCATCGTCGGAACACGAGCGGCGCTGCGGGGGTCTCCACCACCGGCAGCGCGATACAGACGCCCGCCGCGTGAAGATCGGACAGGATCGGGCGCAGATCCGGTTCTCCTCGGATCGGCCAGTAGCCGGCGAGCACGGTCTCACGGAGGGTCCCGCGCGGGGCGAGGACCGTTTCGAGATGACCGCAGATGGAATTGCTCACCTGCGCCCGTCGTATCTGGCCCAGCCCCTCCCTCAGGCTAGCGAGCCTTGACCGCTCGGCCCGGCGCCAGCGCGCCACGTCGCGCGCCTGCTGCACATCCGTGCCAAGCGGATCGAAATAGGCCGGGTCCACCTCCGCCGCCATGCAGGGGGGCGAGGCATAGGCTCCCTGTCCACTCATGGAGACGCGCCCTCCTGGGCCACGGTTCCGACGGCGGCGTTGCACCAGTTCGTGACGGCAGCCTCGGTCGGTGTGAGGATCGTCGCCATGCCATCGGCATAGCGGTCGAACGCGGCCCTGTGGGTTTCGGAGAGGCCAGTCAGGACAGGAACGCCGCGGGCAAGCGCCTCGGAGATCAGCGCGCGGAAACCGCGCCCCTCTGCCTCGCTCAGGCCAAACTTGTTGAGGATCACGAGGTCTGCCCGGCCGGACAGAAGCCGCAACATCGCCAACCCGACGGCCTCCTCGAAGGCGCCCGCATCCATCCGGCAGGCGGTGGCGCCGGGTCCGAGATCCTGCGTGATGCGCCAGCGCGGCCCGTTGGGCAGAAGCCAGAGATCGCAGTCGCACGATCCCGATCCGGCATCGTGCGAGGCCGCGCGCAACGCACCCACCAGCCGGACGCCGTCCCGCGTTAGCTGGTCAGCCACCGCGTCCATAAGACGATCCGTCCCGCCGCGTCCTTCGACTGTCACTCCCGCGAGCCGCATCTTCGCCTCAAGCTTGCTCGAATCGCGGGAACAGCACATCGTTCTCCAACGCGATATGGGCAGCAAGGTCGTCGAACAGCGCCGTCAGACCGCCATAGAGCGAGCGCCAGGAGCCGCAGGCGTGCTCGGGTGGCGTCAGATCGCAGGTGAGCCGCCGGATCAGTGCGATGTTTTCGGCGTGATCGTCGTGGTCGGTGCGCATCACCGCGATGGGGTGCTCAATCCCCGGCCCGCCGCCCGCGCGCATGGCCGGAAACAGGATCATCTCCTCCTTCATCATGTGATCCTCCATCTCCCCGGCGAGCGTCCGGATGGCCGCGGCGAGCCCCGTGGGCGCCTCGGGATCGTCCGCGTGCACCCGCTCGACCCGGTCGGCCAGCGGCATGAGCGAGGCGAGATCCTCCCGGTGCATCTCGTGAAAGCGCGTAAGGATATGGTCGATCAGGCCGCCGGTGTCCTGCGGCACGTCCGTTTCGGGGAGGTCTTTCATCGCGGGTCCTTTCCCTCGCGCGTCGCCGGGTCCTTGCGTGGGCTGCAGCGAATTGGTATTTGAAATACGCATACCTCTCGTGAATACGCACTTCAACTACCAAATCAGGAGCGCGACCTTGCGCCTCACCTCCTTCACCGATTACGGTCTGCGCGTGTTGATGCGGATGGCGGGCGCACCCGACCGGGCCTTCACCACCGCGGAACTGGCCGATGAATTCCGCGTGTCGCGCAACCATCTGGCCAAGGTGATCTCGGCGCTTGCCGCCGCAGGTCTTCTGGAAACCCGGCGCGGCGGTGGGGGAGGCGCCATGCTGGCCCGCGCGCCCGAGGACATCCGCCTGGGCGATGTGGTGGCGACCCTCGAAGCAGATCAGGCTCTGGTGGAATGCTTCGCGGCCGGCACCAACAGCTGCACCCTGACCCCGCAATGTCGGCTGAAAGCGCGGCTAGCCCATGCCGAGGCGGCGTTTGTCGCCGACCTCAACCGCAGCACCCTGGCCGATTGCGTTTACCGACCGGAAAACGCCTGACGCGCCACCCACGCGATCCAGCCCCAGACCGCGCTGCGCAAGGCCATGGCGTAAACGGTACGCATCTCGAAGGCTCCACCTTGGGCGACATGCAGGCCGAACGCCGCGAAAACCAGCAGCGTTGCGGCGAAGATCACGAACGATAGTGGCCAGGCCCATCGCCACCCCTGCCACAGGCCGAGACCCGCGACGACATAGGCGAGCCCGGCCAGCGTGTTGAACCACAGCACGAAGGGTACGACTGCCCCCATGTCGGCTGATCCGAGCAATGTTCGGCCACCAGAAAAAATGGTCAACACGCCAAAGGCAATCGCAACACCGCCCGCTATGCGGCGCGTCAGGCTGGTTCTAGGCATCGCAAACGCCCTCCTTTGCGCGTAGAAGTTCCATCTGCACGTCAAACAGCCGCAACCCCTCAGGCACGAGCGCAAAGCCCCGGGCGCCGAGCGTCCAGCGGATGGCGACACCCTGCACCAGCGACGTCAACAGGATGGCGACATCTTCCGGGCTGACGTCGTGCTTCAGATCGCCCGCAGCCTGAAGATCACGGATCACGGCAACAAGGCGGCCCTGAAAAGCGCCCAGAAGCCCCCGGAACACGTCGCGCAGGGCTTGATTGTCCACCTGCAACTCGCGCGAGAACAGGATCGACGGCAGGGCTGGCGTCTCGGATATGGCTGACAGCTGCGCACCGATCAGCGCTTTCAGGCGTTCGTGCGGCCCGGTGGCCCCTGCCTCGGCCGCAGCCCAGTAACTCTGCAACCGGTCAGCGATATCCTCGGCCACCGCCAGCCAGAGCGCGCCCTTGGTGGGGAAATGCCGGAAGATCGCAGGCTGACTGAGGCCGATGGCACGCGCGACATCTGTGGTGCTCAGCCGGTCGGGTCCGATCTCGTCGGCCAGTCGCAGAACCTCGGCCACAATTTGCGCCTTTCTCTCTTCAGCACTTTGACGGCCCGACATGAGTCACCTCTTGTTAGTTATAACTCACTAACATATACTGTTGACAACCGCAACCTCTATCCGAGTCGCGCACCCTGACCGAAAGGATCCTCGCCATGCCCGCCAGAACCGCCCCCAAGGGCTATTCCCGCCTTCAGATCGCGCTGCATTGGCTCATCTTCGCACTGATCGCGCAGCAATATCTTTTCAAGGACGCGATGTCGGCCGCATGGGACCGCATCACCGATGGGCTGGAGGCTGGGTTCGACCCGCTCGTGCTGGCCCATGTGGCGGGCGGCGCGCTGGTGATGATCTTCGCACTGTGGCGGTTGACCCTGCTCGCCAGGCGCGGCGTGCCCCCGGCGATCGAGGCCAGCAAGGTGCAAGGCATTCTCGCGAAGCTCACCCATGTCGGGCTTTACGCGCTGATGATCCTGATGCCACTCAGCGGGTCTGTCGCGTGGTTCGGTGGGGTCGAGGCCGCGGCGCAGGGGCATAACGTGATGAAGATCATCCTGCTGGCGCTGGTTGCGCTGCATGTGATTGGCGCGCTCTACCACCAGTTCATCCTGCGCGACGGCACGCTGGCGCGGATGCGCCGGGCGCAGGGCTGAACCCATGCGCCTCGCCCCGCTCCTGGCACTGCCACCCATCGCGCTCGGCATTGCCGCGGCGGTATGGATGATCGCGTCTGCCCCCGGCCCCGCGCAGGTCGGGGGCGACGCGCCCGCGCTGCCCGTTCGGGTGATGACGGTCGCGGCGCAGGATATTCGGCCCGCCGCGACCGCTTGGGGCAGCCTGCGCGCGGCGGAGAACTGGGTCGCCGTGGCCGAGGTGCAGGGCGAGGTGATCTGGCGCCATCCGGACCTTGAGCCCGGTCGCCTGATCCCGGCGGGGACGGAAGTGCTGAGGACCGACCCCGCCGACTACGAGCTGGCGCTGGCGCAATCGCAGGCCGACCTCGCGGTGCTGGAGGCCGAGCGCGTGCAGCTTACGGCAGAGGCGGACAACACGCGGCGCATCCTTTCGCTGGAACAGAACCGGCTGGCCCTGGCCGAGACCGATCTGGAACGCACGCGCACACTCGTCGCGCAAGGCGCCGTTCCGCAATCGCGCGCCGACGAGGCCGAGCGCGCGACCCTTCTGGCCCGCCGCACGGTGGCGGAACTGGAGAACACGCTCGCCCTGATCCCGTCTCGCCAAGCGCGGATAGCGGCGCAGGTCGCACGCAGCGAGGCCGCCATAGACCGGGCGCGCCGCTCGCTCGACCGCACGACCCTGACGACGCCGTTCGACCTGCGCGTGACCGAGGTGAATGCTGAGCTGTTTCAGACCGTCGCCCCCGGTCAGGTGGTGATCCGTGCCGACGGGATCGCGGCGGCCGAGGTCGTGGCGCATCTGCCCATCGACAGCTTTCGACAGCTGCTGGGAGATGCACCGGAGGGCATCACCCTTGCCGACATGATGCGCGACATGCCCGCCACGCGGATTGCAGTGACGCTCAGCCCTCTGTCGGACCCGAAGCAGATCTGGAGCGCCCGCGTTGTCGGGATCGAGGGCGCGCTGGATGCCCGTGCGCGCACCGTGCCGGTCGTGGTCAGGGTTGACGACCCCTATGAGGGCGCCGACCCGCCCCGCCGCCTGCCGCTGGTACCCAACATGCAGGTGCAGCTTGCCTTTTCGGGCGCTTCCATGACAGGCCTCATCGCGATCCCCGAGGCGGCGTTGCATGGCGACATGGTGCGTATCCTTGGCCCCGAAGACTTGCTGGAATTGCGCCCCGTCACCGCCGCCTTCGCGCAGGATGGCCGCGTCGTTATCGCCGCTGGCCTGTCGCCGGGCGAACGCGTGGTGATCGACGACATCGCGCCGGCCATTCCCGGCATGGCCCTGATCCCGGTCGAGGTCCAGCCATGATACGCTGGTTCACCGGCCACCCGACGGCGGGCAACCTGCTGCTTCTATTGTTCCTTGCAGCGGGCATCTTTGCCGCGCCGGGCCTGTTGCGCGAAACCTTCCCCGATTTCCGCGCCGTCGAGGCCGAGGTCACCGTGCCCTACCGGGGCGCTGCAGCCGAGGATGTGGAAGCCGCGATCTGCGCGCCGCTCTGGGACGGAGTGCAGGGTGTCGAGGGGCTGGAAACCTTCACGTGCACGGCCCAGACTGGTCGCGCGCGGGCCGTGGCAACCATGGCGCCCGGTAACGATGCGCTGCGCTTCGTCAATTCGCTGCGCACCGAGGTGTCGGCCATCGACACCTTCCCCGACCGCGCCGATCCCGCCGTGGTACGCGAGTTGCACCGTTCCGATCCGGTCACCTCCGTCGCGATCTCGGGTGATTTGCCGCTGAGCGAACTGGATCTTTATGCTGACGCCCTGTCGGACCGCCTGACCGCCCTGCCCGGTGTCGCCCGCGTGACACGCGGGGGTCTCGGCACCCGGACGCTTTCCATCACCGCCACGCGCGCCGCGCTCGACAGCCACGGTTTGACGCCAGCCGCATTGGCCGCAACAATCGCTGCACAGAGCATCGACCTGCCCGCCGGCACTCTGGAGGGGCCGGGCGCGGACCTGACCTTGCGCTTCACTGCGGAACGCGACACGACCATCTCCCTTGCCACGATCCCCGTGCTGGTTCTGCCGAATGGTGCGACTTTGACGCTTGGGGACGTGGCAGTGATCGAGGAGCGCTTCGAGCCGCCGCAGGACCGCGCCCTTGTCGACGGCACGCCCGCCATCGTGATCGATGTGGCCAAGGCGCTCGAAGCCGACGCGCTTCGGGTACTGGACAGCGTCGCAGCGCTGGTGGCCGAGGAAACGGCACGCCTGCCCGAAACGATCACGGTTGAGGTGGTGCAGGACGTGACCTCCATCATCCGCGACCGGCTGGTGATGCTGGTGCAGAACGGGGTGATCGGGCTTGTGCTGGTTGTCGTGGTGATGAGCCTGTTCTTCCGCCCCGGTTTCGCGGTCTGGGCCGCCATGGGCCTGCCCGTGGCCTTTGCCGGGGCATTCGTCTGGATGGGGCTGACCGGGCTCAGCCTGAACATGATGACACTGGTGGCCCTGCTGATGGCGATCGGGATCGTGATGGACGATTCCATCGTGATCGCGGATTCCATCGCGGTGCATGCCGCCAAGGGCGCGACGGTCGAAACCGTGGCGGCGGGCGTCGCCGCCGTGGCGCCCGGCGTGATCTCGTCCTTCCTGACGACGCTGGCCGTGTTCCTGCCTCTGGCCTTTCTGGCGGGCGAACTGGGGGCCGTCCTGGAGGTTCTGCCCGTGGTCCTGCTGGCCGCGCTCGCCGCTTCGCTGATCGAGGCCTTCCTGATCCTGCCCCACCACTTGAAAGGTGGGATGAAGGACACCGCCCCGTCGCACTTGCGAATGCGCTTCGAGGCGGGTTTCGATGCCCTGCGCGAACGTGGCGTGGGCCGCCTGGCAGACGCAGCGATCAAGGCGCGCTGGCTTGTTGTCGGGCTGGCCATCGGCGCGCTGATCGTGACCGTCGGCGCCTTGGGCGGCGGCGTGGTCAAGCGCGAGGCGATGCCCGAGATCGACGGCGACGTGCTGGAGGCGCGGCTGATGCTGCCCGCGGGCACACCGCTTGGGCGCACGACCGAGGCCGTCGCCCAGGTAGAGGCGGCGCTGGAGCGCGTGAACGCCCGCCTGTCCCCCGAACAACCCGGGGCGCAAGCGCTTGTCGTCCGACGCATCACGCGGCTGGGCCGCAATCTGTCGGCGGGCGAGACCGGTGCCCATGTCGCCACCGTCGCAGTGGACCTGCTCGGCGCCGAGACACGCAGCAGCACGCTGGACGAAATCGTGACGCTCTGGCGCGAGGAAATCGGCACTCTGCCCGGTGTGAACTCACTGATCCTGACCGAGCCGGGGATCGGCCCGCAGGGCATCGCGGTGGAATTGCGCTTGACCCACCCAGACCTCGCCACCCTGGAGTCCGCAGGCCGCACTGTGTTGGCGGAACTCGAGACCTATGCCGGTGTGCGCAACGCGATCCTCGATTTGCGCCCGGGCGCGCCCGAATTGCGACTGAGACTTGCGCCGGGCGCCGAAGCCCTCGGGTTGGCCGCCACGGACGTCGCTGGCCAGATCCGCGCGGCCTTTCTCGGCACGCAGCTTTCTGAAATCCGGCGCGGCGATCTGGCCTGGGACCTTGAGGTGCGGCTGGCCGATGATGACCGCGTCAGCCGCGCCGATCTGAGCAACTTCGAAATCGCCCTGCCCGGTGGCGGCACGGTGCCGCTGTCGAGCATCGCCACCATCGACGAGGCGCGCGGCTGGGGCACCATCACGCGCCGCAATGGCCTGCGTGCGCTGACCGTTGCAGCCGATGTGGATGGTCGCATCGGCAATGCCGACGCGATCACCGCGCGGCTGGCCGAGCGTTTCCTGCCCGACCTGGCGGCCACCACCCCCGGCCTGGGTTTCGAGATCGGCGGCCAAGCGGCGAATTCGGCGGAAACCGTCGCCTCGATCCTGCGTGGGTTCCTCATCGGGCTGGTGGGCATCTACCTCGTGCTCAGCTTCCAGTTCCGCAGCTATGTCGAGCCGTTGATTGTGATGATCACCATCCCGCTCGCGTTTCTCGGCGTGATCTGGGGTCATGTGCTGATGGGCTACAACATCTCGATGCCCTCGCTGGTGGGGGCGGCCTCGCTCGCAGGGATCGTGGTTAACAACGCCATCCTTCTTGTCGGTGTCATCAAGACCCGCCGCACCGAGGGTCTGTCCGCCGCACGCGCCGCAGGCGAAGCCGTGCGGTCCCGGTTCCGACCGATCTTCGTGTCTGTTTCAACCACCATCATGGGAATGGCGCCGCTACTCCTCGAAACCTCGACGCAGGCGCAGACGCTCAAGCCGCTGGTCATCTCGGTAGTCTTCGGGCTGCTCGCCGCCACCGTTCTGATCCTCGTCATCCTGCCTGCCTTCTATGCCGTGCTGGAGGACATGCGCGAACCAAGATCGGCTGACCCGGCGGTCAGTCGCGGACTGGAGCGCCCCTGACCCGGGATCGACGGTCGCGAGCGGCCTGCCGCCTTGCGGCGCGGTCCCAGGCGCTGCGTCAAACCAGGCGGCAGTCCTGCAGCCGTCCAATGGTCTCTTTTGCCTCTGCGTCGGCGAGCAGGCAAAGTCCGGTCGAAAGGGCGTCGGCCAAGGCTGCCGTGGGCGCGGTGATCGACACGCTGCGCGCCGTTGCCGGGGCGGGCAGTCCGGTCCGGGGGTCGAGGATGTGGCCGATGGTTTCAGCCGTGTCGAAGGACGTGCCCAGCGGTGCCGATGTCGCCAGCGCGCGGTCACGGAACCTGAACGCCTTGCCATCGGGCAGCGACACCGACCATGGGGCGTCAGACGGCATGCCACCCAAGGCGCGCAACTCTCCCGTGTCGATCAGGATTCGGTCGAGGCCCTGCGCCTCCAGCATCCTTGCCACGCGATCGGCGACATAGCCTTGCGCGATGCCGTTCAGCGTGAGGGCCATGCCCGACCGTGCGAAGGCGATCCGCGACGGGGCGACTGTGAGCCGTGACCAGCCGACGCGCGATCGCGCTTCCTCCAGCATCGGGCCCGTCACCGTGCCGCCCACGGCATATGCCTCGGCATAGGTCGCCCAGAGCGGCTGAACCGTCGGGTCGAAGGCACCGCCGGTCGCGTTATGCACGGCACCGGCGATGCCAAGGCATTCGACAAGCTCGAACGGCGGCGCATCCAGCGACCCGTCGCGGTTCAGCCGCGACAGGGCCGAGCCCGGCCGATAGAGGCTGAAGACATCCTCGAGGCGGTCGATTTCGCGCAGCACGGCCGTGACGATCTTGGCAGAATCCGGGTGGTCCAGCGTGATCGACGCCCGCGCTCCAAGCGCGGTACCGGACCAGTACCGCTTCGGCGCCGCCGAAGCGGGGCCCGCCAGCGCGGTGGCGGCAGAGATCGCGATGAAGCGACGGCGGGAAAGGCTGGGCATGGTGGTCTCCTAGTCGATGGCCGCCCCCTCGGGCGGAATGAAATTGCCCTCGTCGTCGAGCGTGAACTCGACCGGGGCCAGCACCGTCTCGTCCGACACCGAGAGCAGCGACAGGATCTCGCCGCCGTTTCGGGCGACGAAATCCTCGGCAGCGGCGCGATCGGCGAAGGGGATCAGCTCGGGCGCCCCCATGCCGCCTGCGACGGTGGCGCCAACCACGTAGACGGCGGTCTCGGCGGCGATCCAGTTGTCGGCGCCGGGCGCCTCCCAGCTAGGGGCGGCACCCATGTCGCTGACATAGATCGCGGCGATGGCGTGGCTTTGCTCGGGCATCCGCTGGTAGGCGATCGCGTCGCGCACCTGGCTGAAGAACAGCGGATCGGGCAGACCCGCCAGATGGATCTGCGCCTTGGGGCCGGGATGTTCCAGCAGGTCCATCTGGCAGTAATGCCCCACGGCCTCGGCGGTCATGGTGACGGGCAACGGCCGTTCGGCCAGCTCTTCCTTGCAGCCCGACAGCACGATAGCGACAAGCGCGAGAGCCATGAGGCGGGTCATGGCCGCACCCTCCGGAAGGCGAGCAGGGCAAGGGCAAAACCGCCCGCCGCCCAGACCAGCAGCAAGGATAGCGCCAAGGCCGGCGGAATGGTCTGCGCCGCGCCTGCGACGCCCGCCGCCGCGCCCGCCGCCTCGGAGGCGGCGAGGTTATAGAGGCGGAAGGCGTCGGCCGGGTTGGCCAGCAGCAGCCAGGGGAAGACCCCCGTGGTGAAGGCGCCCCCGCCATCGGCGACCACGGCGGCAAGCAGTCCGAGATCGTAAAGCACGACGAAGACCAGCCACAGCCCGATGGCCGCCCCGGCGGCCGCGCCCGGGCGGCGCGACACCGCTGAGACGGCATATCCCACCCCGAGGAAAGCCGCGCCCAGCAACAGCGAGGACAGCAGCAACCGCACAAGCGCGGGCAGGCCTGCCGCCGCCCCGGGATCGAAAGCGAAGGCCGCCACGGCGGCCACGCCGTAGCCGGCCAGAAGGGCGATGCCCAGAACCGCCAGATGGGCGAGGAACTTACCCGCCAGGATCTCGCCCCGACTGACGGGATAGGTCAGGATCAGCGGCAAGGTGCCGCGCTCGATCTCGCCCGCCACCGCGTCGAAGGACATCAGCAGCGCGAGAAGCGGAACGAGGTACACGGCGAGAGAGGTGAGGCTGGCGACCGTGACCGACAGCTTGTCGGCGCCGATCTGTCCTGTCGGCGCGCTGCCCGCCGCCGACAGGACAAGCGCAAAGAGCGCCATCATCGCGACCGCGATCGCGACCCAGCGGTTGCGCATCGCGATGCGGATCTCGGATCCGGCCCCGGCCATCACACGGGTCATTGATCTGCCCTCCGGCTGAAATGAGTGTACAGGTCCTCTAGGCTCGGCGGGATCACCTCGACGTCCTCGATCATGCCGCCGAGACCGGCGATCTGGCCGAGGCGGGACAGCTTGTCGCCATGCGCGCATGTCAGGTCGACCCGCACGCCGTTGACGCGGGTGCCATCCAGCCGCCGTGCCACGTCGCTCACCGTCTCGGGCCGGGCGGCCACCTGGATATGGATCGGCAGCCCGGCCTCGCGGCGCAAGTTGGCCAGCGTGTCGTTGGCGACGAGCCGCCCCTCCGACAGGATGGCGATGCGGTCGGTGCGCGCCTCGACCTCGGTCAGGGCATGCGAGGACAGCAGGATCGCCGTGCCGTCCCGCGCCAGGTCGGCGAGGATGGCGTAGAATTCGCGCCGCGAGACGGGGTCGAGGCCGCTGGTCGGTTCGTCCAGCACCATCAGGCGCGGCCGTCCGATCAGCGCCTGCGCCAGCCCGACGCGCTGCCGCATCCCCTTGGAATAGGTGCCGATCCGGCGGTCGGCGGCCTGCTCCAGCCCGACCCGTTCCAGCAGGGCGCCGGCTTTCGAGGCCGGTTCGCCGCGCAGCCGCAGGTACAGCGCGATCTGCTCGCGCCCGGTCAGGGCCGGGTGAAAGGCCGCGTTTTCCGGCAGATAGGCCGTGGCCTCGCGCGCGGCGCGGTCGCCGGGCGCGGCGCCCGCCACGCGGATCTCGCCCGAGGTTGCCGGGATCAGGCCAAGGATGGTCTTCATCAGGGTCGACTTGCCCGCCCCATTGTGACCCAGCAGCGCCACGCGCTCGCCTTCGGCCACCGAAAGGCTGACATCCCGCAGCGCCTCGACGGCGCCGAAGGTCCTAGTGACCCGAGAGCAGGTCAGCATCGCTCATCTCCTGTCTGTCTTCGGCGCGGGCCAGGGCTTCGGCCTCCATCGCCTCGATTTCGCCCGGCACTGCGATCTCGGGCGCCACCATCAGCGGCGCGCTGTCCACGACGCCGCCGGGCAAGGTCGCCGGAAAGGCCGACTGGCTCCAGCGCACCAGTTGCACCGCGGGCGAGCCCAGCAGCAGCTTGGCCGAAGGCTGCGACCACAGGATGTGGTCCATCAGGTCGTTCGGCCGGAAGGCCCCGTCCGCGATCCCGTCACCGTCCAGATCGAAAGCCGGGTGGTCCGACCAAAAATTGCCGCGGCCTTCCGCGCTCCATTCCATGTGTCGGGTTCCGACGTATTTCACCTGGTGGCGGTTGCCGACGAAGGCATTGCCGGTGATCTGGTTGCGCTCGGACCCGGCGGTGAAGTGAATGCCGATCTCGCATCCCTCGAAGCGGTTGCCCGCGATCCGGTTCTTGTGCGCGTTGTAGATGAAGGTGCACTTTTCATGCGTGCCGCCGCGCACCAGGTTGCCAGTGACCTGCGCGTTGTTGGCGTAGTTCAGCATGATGCCATGCGTGCGGTCGCCCAGCGACAGGTTGTCCCGCACCTCGATCCGGTTCGAGAACATCAGGGCAAACCCCAGGGTGTTGCCCAGCGAGATGTTGCCGATGACCTGGGAATTGTTGGTGTACATGTAGTGCACGGCAAAGCGCAGGTCGCGGAAGGTGTTGTTCCGAAAGGTGTTCTCCTTCGAGGCATTAGCGAAAATTCCGTCGCGGCCCCAGATCACGTCATTGGCCTCGACCAGCGTGCCGGGTGCGTTCCAGACGTAGATCCCGTTGCCCCGGTCGTTCACCCGCCGATCGCGGCGGCCTTCGATCCGGTTTCCGCGCACGATACTGTCGCGCGCGCCATGCACGGTGATGCCGTGCAGGTTGCCAGTCAGGCGGTTGTTCTCGACAAGCGCGTTCGTGGCCGTCCGTTCGAGCTTTACTCCTGAATCGATTTCTGCGCCGTCATTGCCCGAGCCACGGATCGTCAGGTTGCGGATCACTGCGCCGTCGCCGCTCACGGAAACGACGCTGCCCGTTCCGTTGCCTTCGAGGATGGCGCCGTCGTGGCCTTCAAGGGTCAGCGGAAGGTCGATGGACACCGGGCCCTCATGCAGGCCCGGCATCAGGATCAGCACGTCGCCGGGGCTGGCCCCGGCGACGGCGGAGACAAGCGCACCCGGCGCGGGCGCTACCGTCCGCGTTTCCGCCGCCGCCTGGACCGCGAGGGCGGCCAGGATGGCGACAAGGAGGAGCCGGATGCACTTCATAGTCAGGCGCCTTGCGGTTCGACGAACATCCGGCCGCGCATCTCCATGTGGAGCGCGTGGCAGAACCACTGGCAATAGTACCAGTAGACGCCCGGCTGCGCCGCCGTGAAGGTCACAGAGGCCGTCTGCTGCGGCCCGACCTCCATCGCGACGCCGTGGTTGCCCATGGTGAAGCCGTGGGTCAGGTCGTCGATGTCGTCCATGTTGGTGACATAGACCGTCACTTCGTCGCCCTGCTTGACGGTGAACTTCTCGAGGCTGAACTGCGGCGCGACCGAGGACATGTAGACGCGGACCTTGTTGCCGTCGCGGATGATCTCGTCATGGCCCCAGTCGAGGTCGACGCCGTCCGCTGCGGCCTGCTGGCGCGCGTCTTCCCACATCGGGTCGTCGCGGTTCCAGGCATGCAGCGGATTGACCTTGGACCGGTGCACCAGGATCGAGTCGTGCGGTTCGGCGAAGGTCGGTCCGTCGTGGATGAGCGTCAGGTTGTCACCGTCGATGACGAACAACTGTTCGTTCTCGGGCTTGAGCGGGCCGACGTTGATGAAGCGGTCCTTCGAGAACTTGTTCATAGAGATGTAGTATTTCGGCGCGGCATCCAGCGTCTCGCCCTCAGCGGTCGAGTTGTGGCCCGGCTGGTAGTGCACGTCGGTCTTCGAGATGATCGGATCGACGCTTTCTCCGGCATAGGCCTGCACCGCCTTCTCGATGTTCCACTTCACCACCTGGCTGTCAAGGAACAGCGTGGTGAAGGCGTTGCCCTGGCCGTCGAAACAGGTGTGAAGCGGCCCGAGACCCAGTTCCGGTTCCGCCACCACGGCCGAGCGCGGCTCGGCGCCGTCGTAGAACACCGCGTCCAGCTTGCGCACGTCGATCACGCTGACCGTCGGCGACAGCTTGCCACCGATGCACAGGTGCACCCGGTCCGGCGCCATGTTGCAGCCATGCGGGTTGTTCGGGATCGGGATGTAGCGGACGTAGTTCTTTTCCGATCCCTTGCGCCCGTCGATCACCTTGACGCCGTTCAATTCGACAAAGTCGCCGGCCTCGATGCCCTTTTCGATCTCGGCGATGTTGTAGACCACGACATGGTCCATGTCCGCCGCCGTCATGTCGGCGAGGTTCATGCCCATCTCGGAGTTGTAGGAGGTCGAGAATGCGTACTTGCCGTCATAGTCCGCATCGGTGTTGTCGAGGTTGCCGGTCACCATCACCTGCCAGGCGATGGTCATGTCGTCGGCGTTGATGGCCGTGTAGAAGTTCACGTATTTCGACGGATCGTCGAGCACCTGTCCATCGTTGACCATGGGCGCCTCATCCTCGCCGTTGGCAAAGACGTAGTTGGTGCGCGGCCACTTCTGCGGACGCAGGCCGTGGATGCCCTTGGCGTTCGGAATCTCGATGATCTTGTCGCATTTCATCACGTCGCAGCGCACCCGAGCGACGCGCGTGTTGGCCTTGTCGTTCATGAACAGGAAGCGGCCGTCATACTTGCCCTCGGTGAAGGACATGTGGACGTGGTGCAGGTCGCCATTGCGCGGGAATTCCAGGCCGTTGGCAGCCAGGTAGTCCTTGGTCTTCTGGGTCAGGCCCTCGGTCAGGATCTTCTTCGACTCGTTGGTGATGCCCCAGCCGGTGGCCGAGCAGATGTTGAACACCGGCACCCGCATCAGTTCGCGCATCGAGGGGACGCCAAGGATTCGCATCTCGCCGGTCTGGCCAGACGACCAGAAGCCATAATACTCGTCCAGTTCACCCGGCGCGACATGGCCGGCCTCTGTTGCGGCCCGGGCCGGCGTGGCCGATCCCAGCAAGGCCGCGCCCGTTGCGCCGCCCAGCATGGCACTGCCGGATACGCCCAGCGTGCCGAGTGCGGCCCCTCCCGCCGTCGCGCCCAGAAGGCCACGCCGGCTGATGCCGCTTTTCCCCATTTTGTCAGACATTTCGAGTCTCCTTTCTGTTGGGGTGATTGGTCAGAACCCTGTCGAGCGCCTCGGTGCTCACCGAAGCATTCGCTCGGCGTTTCTCGCGGCGCTGGACGACAGGACATTTCGTTTTCGACCGGTAGAGTACCTGGCAGTTCAGACAGTTCAGGCACTCGTTCGGGTTGATCTCGCCGGTCGGGTGAATCGCCTGGACCATGCAGTCGTTGGCACAGGTCTGGCAGGGATTGCCGCATTCGCGGTAGCGCTTCAGCCAGTCGAACATCCGGATCCGGGCTGGAATTGCGAGGGCTGCGCCCAGCGGGCAGAGATAGCGGCAGTAGAACCGCTCGACGAAGAGCCCGATGAACAGCAGGACGCTGGCATAGAGCACGAAGGGCCACGCGCGGTCGAACTTCAGCACGATCGCGGTCTTGAACGGCTCGACCTCGGCCAGATGCTCGGCCTGTTCGATGGAGGCGAGGGAGACGCCGAACAGCCCCAGAAAGAGCATGTACTTCACCGCCCACAGGCGTTCATGAAGACCCCAGGGCAGCTCCCATTGCGGCACTTTGAAGACTTTAGCGATGCGGTTCGAGAGCTCCTGGAGCGCGCCGAACGGGCAGAGCCAGCCGCAATAGGCACCGCGCCCCCAGAAGATCAGTGCGGCAGCAACTGAGAACCACAGGATGAAGGTCAGCGGATCCAGCAGGAACGCTTCCCATGTAAAGTCGGTCGCCAGCGAATTGGCCAGCGCCATCAAGTTCACAACAGACAGTTGCGCGTTGGCATACCAGCCGAGGAAAACCAGCGTGAACGTCAGAAAACCCATGCGGAACCAGAGCGTGGCGCGGGCTGAGCGCGTGACGAGGTCCTGGAAGAAGAACACGACCGTCAGAACCGCGAGCATCACCGCCAGAACGGCGATCTCCACCGTCTTGTCACGCCAGATGCGCTGCCAGAGCGCCGTCTTGGCGCTGGCCTCGTCCGGCTCGGGCGCGATCGCTGCGGCGGGCGCGGGTTCGGGTGTGATCGGCTCCAGGAAGGCGGCGGGTGGCTGCCAGCCCATCTCGAAGGTAGTATAGACACGCTCGATGGCGCCCACATCACGCTGGACCAGAAGCTGCAGGCGGAAT
This sequence comes from Ruegeria sp. BHSC043, assembly GCF_059612985.1. NCBI lineage: Bacteria > Pseudomonadati > Pseudomonadota > Alphaproteobacteria > Rhodobacterales > Roseobacteraceae > Ruegeria > Ruegeria sp. BHSC043. Next base: position 298,964 of record NZ_JBXWRS010000003.1, read on the forward strand.
GGCTCGGTCGGATCGAAGCCGATGTCAGCGGGAATGCGGAACAGGTCCATCTCGGACAGGGTCGGCACCCCGTCCGTGGCGATGGCGCCCACACGGCGGTGGTCGCGGTCGCGGAAGCGCACCGAGATATCGCCCTGGATCAACTGGATGCGGTCGAAGATGCCGCCACGGACATAGCCCGAGCCCTTGAAGGAATACTGCCCACGACCGGCGACCAGCAGAGCGTGCTCGCCCTCGGCCAGCCAGTCGCGAAGGTTCTGGCCCTCGGCCGGTTCAAGCAGCGCGTCAGTGATCCCCGGGATCGAGACAAGTGTGGCGTAGAGATCGATGAACGTGTCGTCTTCCGCCCCGGCAATGGGACGCGCCGCCGCGCGCGGGTCTTCAACCTGTTCAAAGGCGCGGTTCACCTGTCCGACATCCAGCGACAGGCGCCGGATCGTGCCGTCCCCGACCAGCGTCTGCCAGTCGCCTGCCGCGGTCGCCTCGGCATTGATCGCGTATTTCGGCCCCTCGCGCGCAGTTTCGGGGGCGAGTCCACCCAGACCCAGGGTGCGCGCCACCCGGATCGAGGACCGGACGACCGAGTCGTCGATGACCATGATCGTGACCGTCGCGCCGGAAATGATGTTGAGATCATGCGCGACACCGCCGACCGCCGCTTCGGCCGCGATGTCCAGACCGGCGTATGAGGCGGTCAGCGCCTGCACCTTGGCCTCGGGAATGCCGATCAGAACGATGGGTTCGGAATGCTTGACCAGACGGACTGCGCGCAGCACGGCATCCTGTCCGATGGCGACCATCACGTGGATGGGTTTGCCGGAATAGCCGGTCGTGCCGACAAAATCCGACGTGATGAATGCCCAGCCCACGGTTTCGCCGCCGGTCTGGACGGGGACGACCGGCAGATCGTCACGGATCGGGCCGAAGGCGTCTGCGCCTTCGATAAGCTCGGAAGGGGAAACTTCGCCGAGAAACTGGCCGAGAACCGGACTCTGCGCGGATGCGGGCGCGGCCATTGCGGCAAGCAGGAACAGGATGCGAAGGAGGCTTCGGAACAGGAACATCAGGCTTCTTTCTCGGTCGGGGGGCCACGCGGGACCGGCAACCGCCCGCGTTCACGGGTGCGGTTTGTCGATTTCAAGGTGCATGGGGCGGCGGCCGCAAAGGACATCGGCTGGTCCTGGGCAGAAGCTTCCAGGATCAGGCAAACACCACCGGAAGATGGACATGCGGCACAGCCACAATCGCACACGGCGTCGCCAGGCGCTTCGATCGGATTGCCCTCTCGATCGACCGTTATCGTTTTGGCCCCGTCGCCGGAGCATATGACGATTTCGAACCCATAAACGCTCTCACCGGCATGAGCGCGACCGGGTCGGGCGATATCCATGACCAGTCCAATGACGGCAAGGATCACAAAAACGCGGCAGAAAACCTTGCAAAGGTTCCGAAGACATGCCGGGTTCGTATGTGGATCAGTCCTAGACATTCCAAAGCCGCGATATTTGGGTCATCTCAGATCACCCTTTTCTGGAAGGCTTGTCGCATCGAACTCAGAACGGCGCCTTGATTGAGATCAAGCAAGATGACCCTTCCGAAGGGGTAATCTTCAGGCACTGGCAAGACCGGTGTCACAGACGCTTGCCGCAGATGGAGGTGACCCGCGTGAGACTGACAGAATTTACCGACTATGCGCTGCGCATCCTCATTTTCGCGGCCAGCAAGGACGGCAAGAACGTGACCATCGAAGAGGCCGCCGCAGTCTACGGAATTTCTGCACCGCATCTGAAAAAAGTGGTTCGGACGCTGACGCGCGAAGGGTTCCTCGAGGCTAAGCGCGGACGCTCGGGCGGCTTCCGTCTGGCGAGGCCGTCAGAGACGATCAACCTCGGCAGCGTCATTCGGGCAACCGAGTCGGATTTCGCGCTGGTCGAATGCTTCCGAGCAGACAACAAATGCCTGATCACGCGCTCATGCCGCCTACCCCGCATATTTGACAGTGCCATCGAGGCGATGCTTGAGGTCTTTGACCGCTACAGCCTTTCCGATATCGTCGTCGACGGCTCGGATTTTCTAGTTCCACAATCCGATCTGCACCGGACCTAGAAGACGCCCGTTCACGAACACCGGATCACAGATAGTGCCCTTCTTCTTCCAGGCGAGCCAGTGTATCGGCTGCCGCATGGTGCCTAATGCTCTGCCTTTCCAAATCGGTGGCACCGCAGCGCCGACGAGGTAAACAGAACTTACGGAATCCGCTTTTGCGCGAAGGACACCACCGAAGCGGTCTCACTGTATCGCAACTTTTTTAGGGTCTGGGCGAACGCGCCGGAATGCCTGCAACACAGCGCGAAGTCGCGCGATCACAAACTGAACAAGCACTGCACAAGACACCCTGCAACTCATTGACAGTATAAGAAATCTCCACCGTCAATCAATGGAGCAACCTCTTTGCCCTTTCCGACATCCTTAGCAGCTGAGCGCTGGCGGTTTTTGCTACCGCCTGCACGGCCGCTGGGCTTTGCACAACACCTCGCCCAATCACTTCACCCGTGGTCAATGCCCCTAGAGCCGCAGATCGGAGGGAACGAGATGTTCGAAGGCGGTATCAAACATGCGCAGGATATCGGCGCTTTCGTTGTTCACCATCACATTCCGCTTCGTGTCCCAGAGCACCGGAACCGTTGCGCGCCCGGTGAAACTTGGATCGGCCTGAGTATAGATCTCGTGCATATAGCGTGACCCGAACAGCGGATCCCCGTCAGCGCCGGGAAAACCACCGAAACTCCATCCCTGATCGGTCAGGGTCGGGTTCACCACGGTCACCGGGATTATGTGATCAAGTCCCTTCAGCTTTCGGGCGATCAGCGCACGCGACGCCCAGGGACAGATCAGAGCAACATAAAGCCGGTAGCGGCCAGGTTCGGCCGTGAACCCGCCTTCCCCGGTCGGGCCGGGCGCACCGTCCGGCGTGATCCAGTTGCGAAAGCTGGAGGTCTGGCGCACGAAGCGGCCGTCCTTGTCGGCTTTCTGCACTGGCTGCCAGTTTTCAATCCATTTGCCGTCCACAAGCATATGCCTTGTCTCCTCAGGTCGCGTGAAAGATGAAGGACCGCATCGACACTGATCCAAGATCGATCGCATCGGTCATGAAGGTCAGGTCGTCGCGCGTGTCCGACGCGCCGGCGATTGTCAGCGCTGGCAGATAATGATCCACGGTCGGGTGTGCAGCGGTGAAGAGGGCGCCCAGCCCTTCCGCATCCGCCAGCGTCCGGAAATCCCGGTCCGAGAGACGGTCGGCAAAAAGCGCATCGAATTCCTGCGCGAAATCCTGTGGCGTGCCACCCCGGCGCATGGCGCGCAGATTGTGGACGACATTGCCCGAGCCGAGGATCAGGATGCCCCGGTCCCGCAGGTCTGAGAGGGCCCGGCCGATCTCGAGTTGATGTTCCAGTCCCCGTCCCATGTCGACCGAGACCTGAAAGACCGGCACATCCGCATCGGGATAAAGAAACTTCAGGACGGCCCAGGCACCGTGGTCCAGACCCCAGGTCTCATCCCCGGCGGCGCGATGGCTATGGAGAAGCGACACGACCTCGCGCGCCAGATTGGGCTGGCCGGGGGCCGGGTAGCGCTGTTGATAGAGGGCCTCGGGAAACCCGTAGAAATCGTGGATCGTGCGCGGCATGGCAGAGACATCCACTAGCGTCGTGCCATGGGTCATCCAATGTGCCGAGACGACGAGGATCGCCTTGGGTCGTGGCAGGCTCTGGCCAAGCAGCGCCCAGGATCGACTGAACGGCCCGTCTTCGATCGCGTGCATCGGGCTACCATGCCCGAGAAAAACGACCGGCATCCGGTCGGAGGGCGCAAAGCGATCCTTGAGGTCTTCTAGGCTGTGAATGCGCATGATGGGCCGCTTTCGATTGTGTCCGCGCGGCCCAAAGGCCGCCCGGGATTGATGGGAGAATTAGGCGAACTGGCCCAGTGCCCTCTGCAGCGCCGGGACTTTCAGCGCGAAGGCACCGCTGCCGAGCGTGGCAATCGCACCCTGCACGAGTGCCCAGAAGATCGGGAATTCCCAGCCGCCGCCTTCCGCCGAGAACAGCCAGCCATTCCCGGCATGGACCCAGGTTGCCCCCAGAAGCACCGGGATCAGCGCCAGCGAGACAAGACGCGTGCCGATGCCGAGGATCAGGGCGATGCCACCGACGATCTCGGCCGCGACCGTGAAATAGGCCAGAAGCCCGGGCAGGCCGAGGCTTTCGAAATAGCCGACGGTTCCGGCGATGGTGAAGACGCTGATCTTCAGCCAGCCATGGGCGAGAAAGAGCGAACCGCTCGCGACGCGAAGTGCGAAGGCGGCATAATCAGAGTTTGTGTGCGTGGTCATATCCGTGTCCTTTTGTTGAAAGCCGCCCGGGGCAGCTTGTCTGTGAAGGAACATACGGCTTGCAGATAAAGCCCGAAATGGCGAAGATCGAGAATGACCATCCACAATTTGTTCGCAATAGTCACATGGACCTTTTCGATCAGCTCCGCGCCTTCGTCGCCACGGCGCAGTCCGGCTCCTTCACAGGAGCGGCAACTCAACTGGGTATTTCGAACCGATTGACCTCGAAGTATGTGGCCGAGCTTGAGCAACGCCTCAGTGTGCGGCTCTTTCAGCGCACAACCCGAAAAGTTGGGCTGACGCCGGCCGGTTCCGACCTGCTGTCCCGTGCCCCTGCCCTGCTGGACGATCTCGACGACTTGCTGGCCGATATCTCGGACTCGTCGAAGGGGTTGTCGGGCGTTGTGAGGATTTCCGCCCCGATCACCTTCGGCGAGGTCTATATCGCGGGAATGCTGGCGCGGTTCTCCGAACTTCACCCAGGGATCACCATCGACCTCAGGCTGAGCGATGCCTTCAGCGACCTTGCCGCAGACGGGATCGACCTTGCCTTTCGGATTGGACGCTTCGACATCGCCGCTCTCAAAGTCCGGCGACTTGGCACATTCGAGAGCCTCCCCGTCGCCAGCCCGGACTACCTCGCGCGGGTCGGCGGCCCAGAAACGCCAAACGACCTCTCAGAACACAGCTGCATCGTCGATACCAATCGCAGAAACCCCAAGCGTTGGGCCTTCGAACAAAACGGCACTAAGGTCGTGGCTCAGATCGAGGGCCGATTTCACGTCAATTCAGCAAGTGCCGCGGTCGAGCTGACACGCCGCGGGCTTGGGATCGCGTATGTTCCAAGCTTCGCCTTGTGCGGCGCACTCGATCGCGGCGAACTGGTCCGGTTGCTTGAAAGCCATACCGGAGAACGCGGCGACGTCGCTGCCGTCTACCTTGAAGGGCGCACGCTGCCCCAAAAGGTGCGCGCACTCATCGATTTTGCGGTTTTGGATTTCGGAACTACAAGATCAATCTAGAACGCGACTCGCCACATCCTGAAACGTCCTTGCCCTGTCACTTCTCGGATCAGGCCTCGCTCTTCCATCCATGCGAGGTTCCTTTGAACAGCCGCGCGACTTGCGCCTGTTAGGGCCTCCGCCATAGGGGCCGACACCAAAGGCCACTCTGTCAACACAGACCGAAGAGCGGCCGGAGTTCTGCCCGAAAGCTGAGACATGGCTCCTTCCGCCCGAACACTCCATGTTTGGGTACCATCTAGATGGCGCATCGCCGTTAGAATTGCGCTGTTCATCCCATCCAGCCAGCGGGCCAAACGTTCGGGCGGCTACCTGTCAGACGAAGAACAGGTACGGCTTGGCGAGGTGCTGGCAGAGGCGCTGGAAGCGGGCACAGAGTCCGTTTACGTGGTTTCAGCACTCCTGCTGCTAATCTACACCGGATGCCGCCTCAGCGAGATTCTGACGCTGCGCTGGGACTATGTGACCACGCACCATCTGGAACTGCCCGACAGCAAGACCGGGCGGCGGCGCATCCCGTTGCCTCGCGAAGCCTATGACATTCTGATGGAGTTGCCCCGGCAACCGGGAAACCCCTACGTAATTCTAGGCGAGTCGGAACATGGGCCGTTGAACAATCTGCAAAAGCCGTGGCGGCGTATACGTAAGGCGGCAGGGCTGGACGACGTGCGTATACACGATCTGCGGCACACCTATGCCTCGGTGGCGATGAAGGACGGGATCGACCCGTTCACCCTCAAGGAAATCATGGGGCACAAGAACCTGACCACGACCTTGCGCTATGCGCATCTGGCCGACGATGCGGTGCAGCGCGCGGCGGGATCGGTGGCAGCGCGTCTGGCGCGTGCCGTACATAAAGATCCACGTGCCGCACGCCTGCGGGTCGTTAGATAGAAACTAATACGTTACGTAGAAACCAATTCATTCGGCAATTCAGGCCGCCAGTTCCCTATGTATAGGATAGGTATGAACGGCTGACGGCCTTAAACTTGACGAAAGACCTTCAAAAGGTCGCCTTGTTTTTGTCGCTACAGATCATCAATATCGAGTGCATTGCATTATCTGGTCATTTGAAAGGGAACAATGTTCAAGGCGCTGCTTCGTATTTTCTTTCGACCTCCTTCAAAAAGTGCGCAAGTTTTTGACTTTTCGACGCGGAATTCCTCGCGACCGCGCATTCCCCCTAAGCGCTCAACTGGTGAGCACCAGCCCGTTAGAGTTCCGACAACAGAAACTTTAAAGGGCAAGTGTCACGTAATTGATGGCGACACTATTGTCATCAGCGGCACTAAGATCAGGATAGCGGGAATAGACGCCCCCGAACTTGATCACCCTTGGGGAAAGAAGGCCAAGTACGCAGTGATTGGGATGTGTAAAGGTAAGGTCGTTACGGCAGTAATCAGGGAAGAGGTTTCTTACGACCGTATCGTGGCGAATTGCTTTCTGCCGGACGGAACCGACATTGCAGCGGAACTCGTGCGACAAGGTCTGGCACTCGATTGGCCCAAATTCTCGGGCGGCAAGTATCGGCACCTTGAGCCGCCGGGGATCAGAAAAAAATTGTGGCGCGCCGCTGCCAGACAGCAAGGCCGCTTGAAGAGCTTTGATTCGTAAGGTCAACAATTTGCTTGCAGCTCGTTACACAAGCCGCGCCTATGCGTAGTAAAGTAATTACCTACACGCTGCGTAGGACTTAAATTGTTGGATGGCTAGGGCAGCTGGTTCCCTACGTATCGTTTAATTAGGAAGATTTGAGCACCCTGAAACCATAGCAAGGGCTTCTCTTGCTCGGCCAACAGCAGGACGCAATCGCATCAGGCCAATAAACTTTCGGCGGAGAAATCGGCGTGGCGGACGAAAAGCCCCCTTGAAGAGCCCGTCAAGTCGCGCCCATTCAAAAAAGGCTTCAGATGCTTTTCCGTCATCGGGGCTGTTGCACTCGCAAGAGTCAGGACGAGGGATTTTGGTACTAGAAACCCTTGACCCATTAGTTGAACGCCACGCCCCGCGATCTGTCCGTTCGCCTCCAATGGCTTTGCCCCTGCCACATCCGCTCCGATCCGCAGATTTCCGAAAATCCGCCCCCGCACCTCATCAAAGCGCACCAAACGGCCCTCATCCTCGGTCTGTCCCTTGCGCTCCTCGGTGATGGTCAACAACCGCCCGTCACGCCGCCCCGCCTGCGCAACCGTCATTGCGATACGCACCGCTGCACCGTCGCTGGCATCCACCCATGGGTGATCGGGAATGGCGAACAGCAGCGACAAGGGTTTCTTGGGGTCGTTCAAATGCGGCTCTAACACCTTGCGGTTGAAGGTCTGGCGCAAGCTGTTGGTGGTGATGAAGCCGAACCGCCGCACGCCCTTTCCGGTCTTGGCGTTCCACGCCCGCGCCTGCAACGCCGCCTTTTCCCACCAGAACATCACCAGATCGGCCGATTTCGGCATCTTGGGATAAGCTGCCCACAGCGCCTCGGCATATCCGTCGCCCAAGGCCTCGCGCATCCGGCTGGCCCCGATGAAAGGAGGGTTGCCGACGATGAATTCCGCTTGCGGCCAGGTCGCAGGCTTAGGATTGGCATAGTCCAGAACCTGCACGCGGGCGGTTTCGTCGGGCACTTCCTCACCTGTTGCGGGATGGGGTTTGGTGGTGATCCCGTCCCAGCGCGTGACCGGCTGCCCATCGACCGTGCGCGGGCTTGTGCCTGTGTAGTCCAGCACCGCATCGCGGTTTTCGATATTGTGGAAATCGCGCAGCACCGGTTCGGCAGGCGTGGCGGTACCATGGGTGCGGAAGTGCCATTGCAGGTAGCCGATCCACAGCACCAGCTCAGCCACACGGGCGGCCCACGGGTTCAGCTCGATCCCCAGAAATTGGTGCGGGTCAACCGTGTGCCCGGCCAGCCCAAGGGCGGATTGGGTTTCGCCCAGTTCTTCCAAAAGGGTCGTCACCTCGCCTTCCAGCCGCTTCATCAGTTCCAGCGCGACATAAAGAAAGTTTCCGGACCCACAGGCCGGATCGAGAACCCGCACCTCGCACAGGTAGCGGTGAAAAGCGTGAACTTCGGCCAATGCCTTTTTCTGATCGCCCTTTTCCATATGGCTAAGGGCTGAGGTCTGCACGTTCTCCCAATCGCGGCGCAGGGGTTCGATCACGGTGGGCATCACCAGACGTTCCACATAGGCACGCGGTGTGTAATGCGCACCTAGCTTGTGCCGTTGCCTCTTGTCCAAGGCACGTTCGAGCAGCGTGCCGAAAATCGCCGGTTCGACGGTTTTCCAGTCCTTGTTCGCCGCACCGATCAGCAGGGCGATTTGCTGGCTGTCCAACGGCAGGGCTGTGGAATCGGCAAACAAGCCACCGTTGAAGCGCAGAACCTTGTGGCGGATCGCGGTCGAAAACTCACCCACGTTCATCTTTTCCCAAAGCTCTTGCAACATGGGTGCGGCGTTTTCCGGGGTCTTCGCCATGTCTATCAGAAGTTTTTTAAAGCTATCCGGCGGGATTAGCTTCACGTCCTCGGCAAACATCGAAAACAGGCAACGCATCAGGAAAGCTGCGACTTTGTCCGGTTCGTGGCCCTGAGCCTCAAAGGACCGGCCCAGCAGGGCCAGCTGGTCAGCAATTTCGCGCGTGACCTCAGCGGCCTTTTTGGATGGGTCCAAGGACTGTGGATCGTTCCAGATGGTTCGGAACAGGTCTTGAATTTCGGGCTTTGCCAGGTCGTCCAGAAAGATGCGGAACGAGTTGCCATCGGGGAACTGTGTGTAGCCGTGCCCTTGCCCCGAGAAATCGGCGTAAATCTCAAAAACGTAACCAACGTCGCAGACGATGATGAAAGGTGGCCACCCATCTTCGCGGGCGATGCCGCGCGCATAGTTATCGGCTTGCCCACGCGCCTTGACCATTGCCCTGTCCCATGTCCGGCTGCCCCTGACACCGTGGCCGACGCGCTTGACCTTGGGAATGGTCGGCAAGGAGAGCTGGTCAGGATCGGACGCCTGCGCTTGTGAGCCTTGCTTGGTCTCTAGGATGAAGCTGCCGCGCCGATAGAAGTCGATGAATTTCTTGGACGTCTCGCCTATCACTGCCGATGAAACCGGGCGCTCCAAACGGTAGTGATCGTTTTCCCCGGTTTCGGTTGCCGGCAACGGTTTTTCGACACCCAGCACCTCAGTCAATTCGGTCAGGAAAAGGGCGTAGTTGGCACGCTCGCTGCCACCGGATTTTGCCCAACGCTCAATGAATTCGGAAATCGTCTGCATTCGCCCACATCACCACTTTTGCGCCATTGATGCACACAACTATTGCGGGTGGCAACGCGCAGATTCGATTAAACCAACAAGGGCGAGATAGGTCAGGTGCAACCGCGGGAAATGTGACGGAGTTGCAACGGCTAATAGCGGTGAAAATGGCTGTTACGGTGCTTCCGTATTGCTTCCGGCAGATGAAGCCTACCGGCGCAAGAAAATCCTCACACCCACAAGTTATTGATTATCTTGGAAAAAGTGGTGAGCCGTGCAGGATTCGAACCTGCGACCCACTGATTAAAAGTCAGTTGCTCTACCAACTGAGCTAACGGCCCACTCTTTTCATTGGATCGTTGTGATCCGTGGCGCTGTCTAAGGCATTTTCCCCACCGGGTACAAGCCCTTTTTTGCACCGCGTTCCGCCTGAAATCAGTGTGTTCCCGGCGTCCCGATAGGCGGCCTAATTAGGGTTGAGGCGGCGGGGGGTCAACCCCTTTTTTCAGGAATCTTCGCGCCGGGCTGGATTCATGTCTGCGGCAAGGCTATATGCCCGCCATGCAACAGCGACCCGACACTGGTTTGCCCTTCATGAAGATGCACGGGCTTGGCAATGACTTCGTCATTGTGGACGCGCGCGCGCATCCGGTGCAGATCACGCCGGCGCTGGCGCGCGGGATCGGACACCGGCAATTTGGGGTCGGATTCGACCAGCTGGCCGTCATCGAAAACGGCGAATCGGATGCGCATCTGGTGTTCTACAATGCCGACGGGTCGATCTCGGCCACCTGCGGCAACGCCACCCGCTGCATCGCCCGGTTCCTGATGCAGGAAAGCGGCAAATCCGAACTGACGCTGACCACCAGCCACGGTACGCTGCTGGCGCGGGGCGCAGGCGACGGGCTGACCTCGGTCAACATGGGGCATCCGCAGCTGGACTGGGCCGATATTCCATTGGCGGAAGAAGTGGATACGTTGGAACTACCGATCGAAGGCGGACCGGTGGCCACCGGCATGGGCAACCCGCATTGCACCTTCTTCGTCGAAGACGCCGAGGCGATTCCGCTGGAGGAATTCGGCGCGCGCTATGAGCATCACCCGCTCTATCCGCAGCGCACCAATGTGCAAATCGCCCAGATCATCGGCCCGGATCACATCCGCATGCGGGTGTGGGAGCGCGGCGTGGGCATCACGCTGGCCTCGGGCTCGTCGTCGTGTGCCACGGCCGTGGCGGCGGCGCGGCGTGGCCTGACCGGGCGCAAGGTGCAGATCGAGCTGGACGGCGGCACCATCTGGATCGACTGGCGCGAGGACGGCGTCTGGATGACCGGCCCCACCTGCCATGTCTTCTCGGGCACGCTGACGCCCGAATTCCTGAGGACGCTGGGATGAACCCGCCGAAATTCACCACGCTGGGCTGCCGGCTCAACGCCTACGAGACCGAGGCGATGAAAGAGCTGTCGCAGCAGGCCGGGCTGACCGATGCGGTAATCGTGAACACCTGCGCCGTCACCGCCGAGGCCGTGCGCAAGGCCCGGCAGGAGATCCGCAAGCTGCGCCGCGAGAACCCGAATGCGCGCCTGATCGTGACCGGCTGCGCGGCCCAGACCGAACCGCAGACCTTTGCCACGATGGATGAGGTCGATGCGGTGATCGGCAATACCGAAAAGATGCGCCCCGAGACCTGGAAGAGCATGGCCGCCGATTTCATCGGCGAAACCGAGGCGGTTCAGGTCGACGACATCATGTCGGTCACCGAAACCGCCGGCCACCTGATCGACGGATTCGGCACCCGCTCGCGCGCCTATGTGCAGGTCCAGAACGGCTGTGACCATCGTTGCACCTTCTGCATCATCCCCTATGGCCGCGGCAACTCGCGCAGCGTCCCGGCGGGCGTGGTGGTGGACCAGATCAAGCGGCTGGTGGACCGGGGCTATAACGAGGTCGTGCTGACTGGCGTCGACCTGACATCCTGGGGGGCCGACCTGCCCGCAAGCCCCAAGCTGGGCGATCTGGTCATGCGCATCCTGAAACTGGTGCCCGATCTGCCGCGCCTGCGCATCAGCTCGATCGATTCGATCGAGGTGGACGAGAATCTGATGCAGGCCATCGCGACCGAGCCGCGCCTGATGCCGCATCTGCACCTGTCCCTGCAGCATGGCGACGACCTGATCCTGAAACGGATGAAGCGCCGCCACCTGCGCGACGATGCCATCCGATTCACCGAAGAGGTCCGCAAACTGCGCCCCGAGATCACCTTTGGCGCCGACATCATCGCGGGCTTTCCGACGGAAACCGAGGCGCATTTCCAGAACTCGCTGAAACTGGTGACCGACTGCGACCTGACCTGGCTGCACGTCTTTCCCTATTCCAAACGCGAAGGCACCCCCGCCGCGCGCATTCCGCAGCAGGTCAACGGCGCCGTCATCAAGGATCGTGCCGCGCGGCTGCGGGCGGCCGGCGACGCGCAGGTTGCCAAGCACTTGGCGGCACAGCTGGGCAAGACCCATCACATCCTGATGGAGAATCCCCACATGGGCCGGACCGAGCAGTTCACCGAGGTTTCATTCACGACTCCGCAACCCGAAGGACAGATCGTGACGGCCCGGATCATCGGACTGGATGGTCAACGGCTGACCGCCTGACCGGCGTCCCCGGTTGGGGTATCATTGGCCAGAAGCTCTTCGAAGAACACGCTGATCAACTGGGCCCGGCCATCCACACCTGCCTTGGCATAAATTGACGCGGATTGCGCGCGCACGGTTCCGACCGCCCGGCCCCGGATACGCGCGATGTTTTCGTTGTCGAATCCTTTGAGGATCAGCAGGCCAACGTCACGTTCCGCGCCGGTCAGGCCCCAGCGATCAAAGAAGCCATCGATCACTTGGGCCAATTCCCCCCGTGCCACGCGCAAGCCCTGCCTTGCCTGCTCCATCCGAACCAGCAGCGCCCGCAGTTCGACCATCAGAACCCAGATTCCAGCGCCCAGAACAACCGCAACGAAGGTTTCCAGCGCCAGATGCGTCGGGTGCCCGCCCGCATCGAAATCGAGAATGACATCGATCAGAAAGAACGTGGCACACAAGACCTGGACAATGATCATCGCGGTCAGAATCTTGGCCCGGCGCACATCCGTATCCCCGGGCCAAAGAGTTTCGAGAATGTGTTTCTTCATTTTGTCGAAATTCCATCAGGAATGTTCTTGCTTCCTGTTATCATGGCTTTGACCAAAGCAACACCGGTCCTGCGCTGGTCCAGCACAACCCCGCAGACGTGCAGTACGACCGAGACCATCAGCCAGTTGAACCCAAGCTCGTGCAGTTCTTCTACCCATTCGAACCCAAAGAACCGAACGGTGCCCATCATGATCCCCGTGATGCAGATCACGATCAGCGTGGCCCAGATGTTGTAGGCCATCCACGCCCCCAGCGGGTTGTGCGACAGGTGAACGGTCCGGTCTCCACGCAGGATCTCGCCCGTATGGGCCAGCGCGGCCCGGGGGTTGGGCGGAAACGCCGTGAACCGCGCCGTCTGGACCCCCAGAAAACCCCAGACAAGCCGCAGCAAGACAAGACCCAGGGTGGCATATCCAATGATTTCATGCAGGTCCCCTTCGGGGTCCGTGACGACCGCATTCAACAACACACCGGCCAGCACAGACCAGTGAATCACGCGCACCAACGGGTCCCAAACGTGCACCAGGCGGGCGCTGTCGCGCCCACCCTCGGCCAGGTTGAAACCGGGCATGTCCGACTTCACCCCTTGACCTTCGAGACCTTGCCGATTGCCGGATCCACATAGACCTCGGCCATTTCGCCGTCCTTGACGACATAGGCTTCGATCTCGCCGTCTTCCTCCTCGATCTTGCGCACGTCAAAGCCAAGCTCGGTCAGTGCGCTGCGCACGGCGTCTTCGGTTTTGCCAAGTTCCATGTCGGGCGTCAGATCGGCGGCCAGCGCGGGGGCGGCAACAAGCAAAGCGGCTGCGATGAAAGGGAATTTCATGTGGTGGTCTCCTCGGTTCAGGTGAACGCGCCATGCAGTCCGGCGCTAAACGGAAACTGCCGGCAGGTGGCACGCGGCACCATATTCTTTGGGCTTAGATGGCCGGGATAAGCCGACGCTGACGGCAGGAACCCGCCAACGGACCGGCAAGAAAAAGGGCCCCGCACGATGCGCGGGGCCCTTGGTGTCTTTGGTATGGTCCCTGACGGATCAGGCGGATTTCTTACCCTTGACCGGCGCCCACAGGCGCTTGTTCACCAGGTACAACAGCACCGACAGGATGGTCAGGAACAGCACGCCGACAAAGCCGGCTTGCTTGCGCTCCATCATCTTCGGCTCGGCCGTCCACATCAGGAACGCAGCAACGTCCTGTGACATGGATTCGACGGTGGCTTCGTGACCATCGGCGAATTCGACCTGATCGTCCGACAGGGGCGGGGCCATCGAGATCCAGCCGCCGGGGAAGGCAGTGTTTTCATACAGAACCGTGCCGGCCTCTTCCTTTTCCTTGCCGGTATAACCGTCCAGCAACGAGGCGATGTACTCCGCACCACCCATGCCCTTGACCAGCTGGTTGATTCCCAGACCGTAAGGCCCGTGGAAGCCCGCACGCGCCTTGGCCATCAGGCTCAGGTCTGGTGCGCCCACACCGTCATTTTCGGGGAAATGGTCTGTCGGTTTGGCCGGACGGAAATCGTCCAGCTCGGGGTCGAACACCTCAAAGGTTCCAGCCGCATAGGCGATGACTTCTTCTTCCGAGTAACCCAACGCCGTAAGATCGCGCAGCGGCACGTATTTCAGGCCGTGGCAGGCCGCGCAGACCTCGGTATAGATCTGCAGGCCGCGCTGCAGCTGGTTCTGATCCCAGGTGCCGAATGGCCCTTCGAACGAGAACGCGAAGTCTTCGATGTGCTGCTCGCCGCCCCCGGCTGCGGAAACCGCAGCAGGAGCAAGAGCGATGGCAAACGCGGCGCCGATTGCAAGTTTCTTGAACATGGTTTCCCGTCCCTCTTCTTACTCGGCCGGCGTGGCTTCGGCGTCAGCCTTGCCGTAATGCGCGTTGAAGTCTTCTTCGATGGTTTCCGGCTGCGGCTCGGGCTTCTCGATCACGCCGAGGATCGGCAGGATCACGAAGAAATAGGCGAACCAGTAGGCGGAGGCGATCAGCGAGAAGGTCGCATAGGGTTCCTCTGCAGGCATGGCTCCCAGCCACATCAGGGCGAAGAAGTCGATGACCAGAAGGTAGAACCACCATTTGAACATGGGGCGGTACTTGCCCGACCGCACACTCGAAGTGTCCAGCCAGGGCGCCAGCGCCATGGCCAGGATTGCACCGAACATCGCCAGAACACCAAAGAACTTGGCGTCGATGATGCCACCGGTGATGAAACTGGCGAACTGCACGACCCATACTTCGCTGGTGAAGGCACGCAGGATCGCGTAGAATGGCAGGAAGTACCATTCGGGCACGATGTGCGCGGGCGTAACCAGCGGGTTGGCTTCGATGTAGTTGTCCGGGTGGCCCAGGTAGTTCGGCATGAAGCCGACGATTGCCCAGAACACGACCAGCACGACGGCCAGCGCAAACAGGTCCTTGATCACGAAATAGGGCCAGAACGGCAAGGTGTCTTTCTCGGCCTCTGCTTTCGATCCACGACGAACCTCAACCCCGGTGGGGTTGTTGTTGCCGGTGGTGTGGAAGGCCCAGACATGCACGATGACCAGCCCCGCAATCACGAAGGGCAGCAGGTAATGCAGCGAGAAGAAACGGTTCAGCGTGGCGTTGTCCACGGCGGGTCCGCCCAGCAGCCAGGTCTGGATTGCGTCGCCAACGAAGGGGATCGCGCCAAACAGGCCGGTGATCACGGTTGCGCCCCAGAAGGACATCTGCCCCCAAGGCAGAACATAGCCCATGAAGGCGGTGGCCATCATCAGCAGATAGATCAGCATGCCGATGATCCAGGTCACCTCGCGCGGGGCCTTGTAGGAACCGTAGTACAGACCGCGGAAAATGTGGATATAGACGGCCACAAAGAACAGCGAGGCGCCGTTCATGTGCAGGTACCGCAACATGAAGCCGCCATTTACGTTGCGCATGATGTGTTCAATGCTGGCAAAGGCCAGATCGACATGCGGGGTGTAGTGCATCACCAGGACGATGCCCGTGATGATCTGCAGTGCCAGGCAGAAGACCAGCACAATCCCCCAGATCCACATCCAGTTCAAGTTCTTGGGTGTGGGAATCATGAGGGTGTCGTAAAGAAGCCCGACGATGGGCAGGCGGCTGTTCAGCCACTTTTCGCCCTTGGTCTTCGGCTCGTAATGGTCGTGCGGGATACCGGACATCAGCGCGCCTCCTTAACCCAGCTTGATGGTGGTTTCGTCGAGGAACTCGGCAACCGGAACATGCAGGTTCTCGGGGGCCGGGCCCTTGCGGATGCGGCCCGCGGTGTCATAGTGCGACCCGTGGCACGGGCAGAACCAGCCTTGGAAGTCGCCTGCACCGTCACCCAGCGGCACACAGCCCAGATGAGTGCACACCCCCATCATCACCAGCCATTCGCCAGCCTCGTCCAGGGTGCGGTTCTCGTCTGTGGCCGGCAGGCCCGGTTTGTTGGCGTTGCGGTCGATCGGATCCGGCAACTCGTCCAGCGACACTTCGCGCGCCAGCTGGATTTCTTCTTCGGTACGGCGGCGGATGAACACCGGCTTGCCCAGCCATTTGACGGTGATCTGGGTGCCGACCTCGACACCGCTGACATCCACGCGGATCGAGGACAGCGCCTGAACGTCCGCCGAGGGGTTCATTTGGTTGATCAGGGGCCATACGGCGGCACCCGTCGCAACGACACCTGCGCCGCCGGCGGCGTAGTAGAGGAAATCTCTGCGGGTGCCTTCGTGGTCTTCTGCGTGGGACACGAGGTTTTCTCCGATTCCAGCGCCCGGCTTTCGGGCAAACATGCATCAGCACCGCATCAAAGCGGCGTCTCATCGCGGGTATCTAGCCGGGAGAAAACGGTTCGTCCAGCGGTCATAGGCGCGCACTACGCCGCATCTGGGCATTCATGTCACAATGCGGGGGTCATTTTTCAAGATCTTTGCCCCGAAACGGCGGAAATCCCTGGGTGAACGCGCGAATCACGCGGCAGGCGAATCCCGGGGCGTCGTCGCTCCGGCCGGGCGGTGATCCGGGCCCGCGCACAATGAGCGCCGGGCATCACCATACGGACCGGCAGGCCCTCGAGCATCCGGGGCAGTGGCCGACCGAGAATCCGCCAAATTTTTATTTTCAAGTCATTTTTTCAACAACCATGGCGCGCATTTTTGGGTTGCGGACCAGTCAGATTTGACGCAATTCGGCGCGCGCGCGAACGCAGTGATCGAGGAGTCCCATGACATTATTCAGAACCGCCGTCCTGCTGGTCACGGTCGCCGCCACCCATCAAGCCTGGGCTGAAGGCGACCCCGCGCGCGGCGAGAAACTCTACAACCGCTGCTCGTCCTGCCACGCCATCATCAAGGATGGCGAGGTTCTGGTCAAAGGCGGCATCACCGGCCCGAATCTCTATGGCGTGGTCGGCAGGACCGCCGGAACCGAAAACGATTATCTGAACGGCAGTGAACGGCTGCCCATCGGCATGTTCACCGATGACATGATCCGCGCTGGTGAAAACGGCCTGGTCTGGACGCAAGAGAACATCGCCGCCTACGCCCGCGACCCGATCGGGTTCATCCGGGACTTCCTGAACGACGACACCGCCCGCCCGAACATGAGCATCAAGCTGAAGCAAGGCGCCGAGGATATCGCCGCCTATCTGGCGACGTTCAGCGACTGAAGCGTAATCGGATCAGACTTCGCGCATGAGGGCGGCCAGTTGACCAAGCTCGGTGCCGATCCCGTATTGCTCGACATGCCCGGCGGCGGCCAGCCGCGCCGCCTCGGGCTTGTTCTGGTTCAGTTTCCAGGTGCCGTCGATCTGAGTGATCTGCAACCGGCAGGGCACGATCATGCGCATCATGCGCTCCAGCGCTGCCGGGTCCATCTTGTCGGCGCACCAGAGCGGCTTGGGCTTCAGCCGCTCTTCGAAAAAGGCCGATTGCCGATCCAGAAGATCGCGCAGCCGGTCCTGGGGCTGCAATTCCAGCCGGCCAGTCAGGTGGACCGCCACGTAATTCCATGTGGGTACCTGATCCGCGACCCCGTACCAATCGGGCGAGACATAGCCGTTGGGGCCCTGAACCGCGATCCGCGCCTCCTTCGGGTCGGCCAGCGCCCGCACGATCGGGTTCGACCGCACCAGATGCAGCTCGGCCACCGCGCCATCCTCGGACAGCAGAAAGGGCACATGGCTGATCAATGGCGGGCCGTCAGCGGACAGCGCCAGTACGCCGAATCCCCGACTGCGGGCAAACTCCACATGGCGCGCGCGGTCCTCGGCGCGAAAGGCTGGGTTGGGGTGCATGGCCGTCCTCCTGTCGACAGGTCTTGCAGATCGCGCGTGCGCTTGGCAAGGTCGCGCCGTTCTCAGGGCGGGGCGGAATTCCCCACCGGCGGTATGCGGGCCCAGGCCCGCCAGCCCGCGAGCGGCTCTGCCGTCCAACCGGCAGAGTGTCAGCAGATCTGGTGAGAGGCCAGAGCCGACGGTTACAGTCCGGATGAAAGAGAACGAGCAGCGCGCCCCGCCACGGGCGCGTCTGTCCGTGATCGCCTTGGGTGACGTGTCATGCCGCGCTGGCCGCGAAACCATTCGCACCCGCCAGCAGGCCACCAAGCTGAAAGGAGATCACGATGACACACACCCGCTATGCTTTCGTCAAAGCCAACTGGCATGCCGATATCGTCGACCGCGCGCTGGACGGATTTCTGGAGTTGATCCCCGCCGATCAGGTCGATGTGTTCGACGTGCCGGGCGCGTTCGAAATGCCCCTGCTGGCCCGCGACCTGGCCCAGACGGGCCGCTATGCCGCCGTGGCCTGCGCGGCCTTTGTCGTCGATGGCGGCATCTACCGGCACGATTTCGTGGCGCAGGCCGTCATTGACGGGCTGATGCGCGCAGGGCTCGAAAGCGGCGTGCCGGTCCTGTCGGTGTCGCTGACGCCGCACCAGTACCAGGAAACCGACCATCACAACGCTATCTACCGCGCGCATTTCGTGGAAAAGGGGCGCGAGGCAGCCCGGGCGGCGCTGAAAATCATCGAAACCCGCGCCGCACTGACCCGTGCGGCCTAGGCACACTGGGTTGGGGCAGCGATGCCCCGACCGCAAATCCGCTTGAGGCGGCAGGCTCTCGCCGTTAATCACGACCCTCAAAGGAGCATGCCCCATGTCGATGAACAGCTTTGGACACCTTTTCCGCGTCACCACCTGGGGTGAAAGCCACGGCCCCGCGCTGGGCGCCACGGTCGATGGCTGCCCGCCCGGCGTCCCGATCGACGAGGGCATGATCCAGCACTGGCTGGACAAGCGCAAACCGGGCCAGAACAAGTTCACCACCCAGCGGCGCGAGCCCGATCAGGTGAGAATCCTGTCGGGCGTGTTCGAGGGCCAGACCACCGGCACGCCCGTCCAGCTGATGATCGAGAACACCGATCAACGCTCGAAGGATTACGGGGACATCATGGAAAAGTTCCGCCCCGGCCATGCTGACATCACCTATTGGCAGAAATACGGCATCCGCGACTATCGCGGCGGCGGGCGCAGCTCGGCCCGCGAAACGGCGGCGCGGGTGGCCGCGGGCGGGCTGGCGCGCGAGGCGATCAAGCAGATCGCGCCCAACGTCCAGATCACCGGCTACATGACCCAGATCGGCCCGCACCGGATCGACCGGACCAACTTTGATTGGGCGCAGATCGAACAGAACCCGTTCTGGACCCCAGATGCAAAAGCCGCCGAGGACTGGGCAGCCTATCTGGACGATTTGCGCAAATCCGGCAATTCGGTCGGCGCGGTGGTCGAAGTGGTGGCGCGCGGCGTCCCCGCGGGCCTCGGCGCGCCGGTCTATGGCAAGCTCGACACCGATCTGGCCGCGGCGATGATGTCGATCAACGCTGTCAAGGGCGTGGAAATCGGCGAAGGCATGGCCGCCGCCGAGCTGACCGGCGAGGCCAATGCCGACGAGATCTTCATGGGCCAGGACGGCCCGCAATACAGCTCGAACCACGCGGGCGGCATCTTGGGCGGCATCTCGACCGGGCAGGACATCGTGGTACGTTTCGCGGTCAAGCCCACCTCGTCGATCCTGACCACGCGCAAGACCATCACCAAATCGGGCGAAGAGACCGAGATCATCACCAAGGGCCGCCACGACCCCTGCGTCGGCATCCGCGCCGTGCCGGTGGGCGAAGCGATGATGGCCTGCGTGATCTTGGACCACCTGCTGCTGCATCGCGGCCAGATCGGTGAAAACCGTGGACGGATTGGCTGAGCTGCGCGACCGCCTGCGCGCGGTCGTCGCGCAGCGGATGATCACCGACCCGGCCCATGACTTGGCCCATCTGGACCGTGTCTGGGTCAATGCCCGCACCATCGCCGATGCGCAAACCGACAGGACCGTACTGCTGGCGGCCTGCTATCTGCACGATCTGGTCAACCTGCCCAAGAACGACCCCGACCGGCACCTGGCCTCGCGCCGGTCGGCCGAAGAATCCGAGCCTGTTCTGCGGGAACTGGGCCTGAGCGATGCCCAGATCGCCGCCACCCGCCACGCGATCGAGGCGCACAGTTTTTCCGCCAACATCCCGCCCGAGACGCCCGAGGCGCGCATCCTGCGCGATGCCGACCGGCTGGATGCGCTGGGCGCCATCGGGATCGCGCGGAATTTCTCGGTGTCCGGCGCTTTGGGGCGGACGCTCTATGATCCGGCCGATCCGTTCGCAGCCCACCGGCCGCTGGACGATCTGCACTATTCGATCGACCACTGGAAGGTGAAGCTGCTGGCCCTGCCCGACGACATGCTGACCGAGGCCGGACGGCAGATCGCGCAGCAACGGGTCCGGCGCATGATCCGGTTTCTGACCGAATTCGCCGAAGAGATCGGCAGCCCCCTGCCCGACAGCTGGACACGCCCCAATCCGACCCGTTGATCTTTGCCGCACAAAGGCGCAGGGTCGCGCCGATGGCCCAATCCCTGACCTCTCATCGCCCCGTGCTTGCCGTGACGCTGAAACTCAGCGCCCTGTTCCTGTTCACGGCGATGTCGGCGCTGGTCAAGGCGCTGTCGGCCGATTTCCCGCCGGGCCAGATGGTTTTTTTTCGTTCCTTGTTCGCGGTGCCGGTGATCGTGGCCTGGCTGATCTCGCGCGGGGAACTCGCGCAGGGCTTTGTCGTCAGGAAGCCCATGGGCCATTTCTGGCGCGGAGTGCTGGGCACCACCGCCATGGGCCTGACTTTTACCGGGCTCAGCCTGCTGCCCCTGCCCGAGGTTACGGCGATCGGCTATGCCACCCCTATCTTCACCCTGATCCTGGCGGCGCTGCTGCTGGGCGAGCGCATCCGCCTGATCCGCATCGGCGCGGTGGCGATCGGGCTTTTGGGCGTGCTGATCATGATCTGGCCGCGGCTGGGCTCGGCCGATCTGGGCACCGGCGCCACGATCGGCGCGCTGTGCGTGCTGGGCGCGACCGTGGCCCGCGGCTTCGTGCAGATCCACATCCGGCAACTGGTGCAGGTCGACCATCCCGCCGCGATCGTCTTCTATTTCTCGATGACCGCCACGCTGCTGTCGGCGCTGACCGTGTTCTGGGGCTGGACCGCGCCCACCCTGAACCAGCTGCTGATCCTGATCACGATGGGGTTGATCGGCGGCGTCGCGCAGATTCTGGTGACCTCGTCCTACCGGTTCGGGCAGGCCTCGATGCTGGCGCCCTATGACTATACATCGATGCTGTTTGCCATCTTCATCGGCTATGTCTGGTTTGACGAACTGCCGACCCTGGCGATCCTGCTGGGGGCGGCGCTGGTGATCGCCGGCAATGCGGTGGTGATCTGGCGCGAACACCAGCTGGGTCTGGAACGCGGCAAGGCGCGGTCGCTGACCGATCACAAACCCTGACTTTACCTTTCGCCCCCATCGCCTAGGTTGGCGCGGACAATCAACGAGGTTTTGCCATGAGCGACGCACAGGACCACAAACAGAAGATGCAACAGGTGCAGGCCCAGCACCGCAAAAAAGTGTCCGAGGCCGTGGATCCCGGTCGGGGGCTGGTGCTGATCAACACCGGCAAGGGCAAAGGCAAATCCTCGGCCGCGTTCGGCGTGGTGATCCGCGCATTGGGCTGGGGCCAGAAGGTCGCCGTGGTGCAGTTCATCAAGGGCAAATGGAAGACCGGCGAACGGCGGTTCTTCGAAGAACGCGATCTGGTCACCTGGCACACGATGGGCGAAGGCTTCACCTGGGACACCCAGGACCGCGACCGCGACATTGCCGCCGCGACCGCCGCCTTCGATAAGGCGCGCGACCTGATGGCCAGCGGCGACTATGACCTTGTGGTGCTGGACGAGATCAACATCGCTCTGCGCTATGAATACCTGTCGGTGGACGCGGTGATCGAGGGGCTGAAGGCGCGCTCGGACCGGACCAGCGTGTTTCTGACCGGGCGCGACGCGCCGCAGGCGCTGCGTGACTATGCCGATCTGGTCACCGAAATGACCGAGGAAAAGCACCCGTTTCAGGCCGGCATCAAGGCCCAGCGCGGCATCGATTTCTGAATATTTCGACGCGAAAGAAAAAACGGACGCCCGTCAACGGCGCCCGTTTTTCGTATGCGTCAGCTGCGGACCAGCTGTTCGTAATCGTTGGCGATCTCGCGGGTCAGGTCGCCGACCTCGAAGGTGTACTCGCCGATCTGGCCCACCGGCGTGACCTCGGCCGCGGTGCCGGTCAACCAGCACTGTTCGAAATCGGCCATCTCCTCGGGCAGGATGTGGCGTTCGTGTACGGTGATGCCTTTGTCTTTCAGCATCTGGATCACCGTCTGGCGGGTGATGCCGTTCAGGAAGCAGTCGGCCAGCGGCGTATGCACTTCGCCATCCTTGACGAAGAACACGTTGGCACCGGTCGCCTCGGCCACATAGCCGCGGTAATCCATGAACAAGGCATCGGAACAGCCCTTGGCCTCGGCCTTGTGCTTGGAGATGGTGCAGATCATGTACAGCCCCGCCGCCTTGGCATGGACCGGGATGGTTTCCGGGCTGGGCCGCTTCCACTCGGCGATGTCCAGCTTGGCGCCCTGCATCTTGGCATCGCCATAATAGGCGCCCCAGGGCCAGACCGCGATGGCCATGCGCACCGGGTTGCGCGCCGAGGCCACGCCCATATCCTCGCCCGAGCCGCGCCAGACCAGCGCGCGCACGTAGGCGTCCTTGAGGCCGCTTTTCTCGAGCGTTTCGGCCTTGGCCGCCTCGATCTGATCAACCGTGTAAGGCATCGGCATGTCCAGCGCCTCGGCCGATTTGATCAACCGCTCGGAATGTTCGCGGCTTTTGAAGATCTTGCCGTTATAGGCACGCTCGCCCTCGAAGACCGAGCTGGCATAGTGCATCGCATGGGTCAGGACATGCACCTTGGCATCGCGCCAGGGCACAAATTCGCCATCCATCCAGATGACACCGTCACGATCGTCATATCCCGCCATCCGAAACCTCCTGACCCGGGTCACATTTCCGATTGTTGCGCCACTTAGGTCCGACCCGGACACAAAATTGCGCAAAAACTGCGATTCGATACCTGTCCGCCCTTGGAATGTCAATAACGCTGACTTAAAGTCGGGGCGTGCAACGAATGAGGCCCGATATGTCCGAGATCCGCCCCGCCCCGGTCTTTGGCGGAGAAAGCCTGTTGTTTCTGACAGATGAACAGCTTCGGCAGGGGATCGAGGCGATGTTCTTTGCCTATCGCGGCTTTACCGCCGACCCCGACCGCATTCTGAGCGAAATGGCCTATGGCCGGGCGCATCACCGGGCGATCCATTTCATCAACCGTGCGCCGGGCACCACGGTGAACAACCTGCTGGCGATCCTGGGGGTGACCAAGCAGTCGCTGAACCGGGTGCTACGCACGCTGATCGACGACGGCCTTGTCGAGAGCCGGGTCGGCACCGTCGACAAGCGCGAACGCCACCTGTACCTGACTGAAAAGGGCAAGGCGCTCGAGGCGCAGCTGTCGGACGCCCAGCGCGCCCGGATGCGCGCGGCCTACAAGGAAGCCGGCCCCGAGGCGGTTGCCGGGTTCCGCAAGGTTCTTGAAGCGATGATGGATGCTGATATGCGTCGGGCTTACACGAAACTGCGGGATTCAACTTCATGAGCGACGTGGACGCCCATCTTCTGATCGTCGATGACGACGAACGCATCCGTGATCTGCTCAAGAAATTCTTGATGCGCAGCGGATTTCTTGTGACCGCGGCGCGTGATGCCGCCCATGCGCGGCGGGTCCTGTCGGGGCTGGATTTCGACCTGATCGTGATGGATGTGATGATGCCGGGCGAGGATGGTGTCAGCCTGACCCGTGCCCTGCGCGAGACGCATGACACGCCGATTCTGCTGCTGACGGCACGCGGCGAGACCGAGCACCGGATCGCCGGGTTGGAAGCCGGAGCAGACGATTACCTGGCCAAGCCGTTCGAACCCAAGGAACTGCTGCTGCGGATCAACGCAATCCTGCGGCGGATGCCGGAAACCACAGCGCAGGACACGGCCACCAAGATCCTGCATTTGGGGCCGATCCGCTATGACATCGAACGCGGCGAGATGTGGCAGGGCGAAGAGCCGGTGCGGCTGACCGCCACCGAAAGCCAGTTGATGAAGATCTTCTCGGCCCAGCCGGGCGAGCCGATCAGCCGGTCGAAGCTGGTCGAGGATCTGGGGCGCGACAAGGGGCAGGCGCAGGAGCGTGCGGTGGACGTGCAGATCACGCGCCTGCGCCGCAAGATCGAGCAAGACCCCAAGCAGCCGCGCTATCTGCAGACGGTGCGGGGCGCGGGCTATATGCTGGCGCCGGATTGATTTTGCCGCTGCGCGGCGTTTTGTTGCCTTCGGCGAGGATATTTTTGGCCAGATGAAGTGGGGGATTTTGATGAAGACCGCTGTTTTGACGCATGCCGACTGTCTGGGTCATGTCACCCCTGAGGGGCATCCCGAGCGGGTGGCCCGGCTGGAACATATCCTGCATGCGCTGGAGCCTCTGGACCTGCAACGGGTGACCGCGCCGCTGGCGGCGGATGACGATCTGCTGCGTATCCATCCCGAGAGCTATATCCGCGAAATCCGTGACGCCCGCCCGACCGAGGGGTTCCGCCAGATCGACGGGGATACGTTCATGTCACCCGGCTCGGTCGATGCGGCCTATCGGGCGGCGGGGGCCGTTGTTCGGGCGGTGGACATGGTGCTGGGCGGTGAGGCGCCGAATGCGTTCTGCGCCATTCGGCCGCCGGGCCACCACGCCGAACGGGAAACCGCCATGGGATTCTGCCTGTTCGGCAATGCCGCTTTGGCGGCGAAGCATGCGCTGGATCATCACGAGCTGGGTCGGGTCGCGGTGGTGGATTTCGACGTGCATCACGGCAATGGCACGCAGGATCTGCTGTGGGACGAGGCCCGCGCGCTGGTGATCACCAGCCAGCAGATGCCGCTGTGGCCGGGCTCGGGACGGCCGGATGAAACCGGGGCGCATGACACCATCGTGAACATCCCGCTGGCCCCCGGCACCGGCGGGGCCGAGATGCGCGCGGCCTACGAGGCACAGGCCTTTCCCCGGCTGCGCGCGTTCAAGCCCGAGCTGATCATCATCTCTGCCGGCTTCGACGCCCATCAGGACGATCCGCTGGCCAATCTGAACTGGTCCACCGACGATTTCGCCTGGATCACCGCTCAGCTTTGCCGGATCGCCGACGAGCTGTGTAAGGGCTGTATCGTCTCGACTCTGGAAGGCGGGTATGATCTGAACGCACTGGCCAAAGCCACACGCGCCCATGTTGAAGAACTGATGAAGGCAGCCCGATGACCGAGACCCCCGTTGAACAGATGACATTCGAGCAGGCGATGAAAGAGCTGGAGGCCGTGGTCGGCCAACTGGAGCGCGGCGACGTGGCGCTGGACCAGTCGATCGCCCTGTACGAGCGCGGCGCCAAGCTGAAGAAACG
This sequence comes from Ruegeria sp. BHSC043, assembly GCF_059612985.1. Classification (NCBI taxonomy): domain Bacteria; kingdom Pseudomonadati; phylum Pseudomonadota; class Alphaproteobacteria; order Rhodobacterales; family Roseobacteraceae; genus Ruegeria; species Ruegeria sp. BHSC043. The sequence goes on from NZ_JBXWRS010000003.1 coordinate 324,768, forward strand.
CTGCGAGGAAGAGCTGAAGCGCGCCGAGGAGAAAGTGGCCGCCATCACGCTGGATTCCGATGGTCAGCCCACCGGGACGACCCCTGTCGAAGGTCTGTAATGTTTTCCGAAAGGCTGGCGCAGGATGCGGCGCTGATCCAGGCGCAGTTCGATCTGATTCTGGGTGCGCTGGACGATGTCGATGTCACCCGGGCGATGGCCTATGCCACGCAGGGCGGCAAGCGGCTGCGCGGATTTCTGGTGCTGGAAAGCGCCCGACTGCACGGAATAGATGAGACCTGCGCGATCTGGCCCGCGATCGGGATCGAGGCGCTGCACGCCTATAGCCTCGTGCATGACGATCTGCCCTGCATGGACGATGACGACCTGCGCCGCGGCCGCCCGACCGTGCACAAGCAATGGAACGATGGCATCGCGGTTCTGGCTGGCGACGCTTTGCAGGCGCTGGCATTCGAGCTGTGCGCCCGCCCCGAAGTGGGGCCGGCCGAGATTCGCGCCGACCTGACCCTGACGCTGGCGCAGGCGGCAGGCGCGCAGGGCATGGTGCTGGGGCAGGCGCTGGACATTGCGGCGGAAACGGCGCAGCAACCGCTCTCGCTGGAGGACATCACCCGGTTGCAGGCCGGCAAGACCGGCGCGCTGATCGAATGGTCGGCCTGTGCCGGGGCCCGGTTGGCCGGAGAGGACGTCCAACGCATGCGTCAATATTCCTCCGCGCTGGGCCTTGCCTTTCAAATTACCGACGACATCCTTGATGTGGAGGGTGACAGCGAAAAGGCGGGCAAACGATTGCAGAAGGACGCACAGGCGGGCAAGGCGACGTTCGTATCCCTGCTGGGCCTCGACGCCGCCAAGGCCCGCGCGACCGAGCTGGTCGAGCAGGCCTGCGGCGCGCTGGACGGCTACGGACCGCAGGCCGAAACCTTGAAGGAAGCCGCCCGCTTCGTTATTGCGCGTGAAAGCTGAACCGTAAGGGATGCCATGTCAGACCGTCCGAACACCCCGCTTCTGGACCTTGTGAACCGCCCGGCGGATCTCAAGCAGTTTTCGGACGCGCAGTTGCATCAGCTGGCAAACGAGTTGCGGGCCGAGACGATCTCGGCCGTGTCGGTGACCGGCGGGCATCTGGGCGCAGGGCTGGGCGTGGTTGAGCTGACCGTGGCCCTGCACGCGGTGTTCGACACGCCGCGCGACAAGATCATCTGGGATGTCGGGCACCAGTGCTATCCCCACAAGATCCTGACCGAGCGGCGCGACCGTATCCGCACCCTGCGCCAGAAAGGCGGCCTCAGCGGGTTCACCAAACGCAGCGAAAGCCCCTATGACCCGTTCGGCGCGGCGCACAGCTCGACCTCGATCAGCGCGGCGCTGGGCTTTGCCGTGGCCCGCGACCTGGGCGGGGTCACACCCGAGGGGCTGGGCGACGCGATCGCGGTGATCGGCGACGGGTCGATGTCGGCCGGCATGGCCTTCGAGGCGATGAACAACGCCGGCCACCTGAAAAAACGCCTGATCGTGATCCTGAACGACAACGAGATGAGCATCGCCCCGCCCGTGGGTGCGATGTCAAACTATCTCTCGCGCATCTATGCCGAAGAGCCGTTCCACGATCTGAAAGCAGCGGCCAAGGGGGCGGTGTCTCTGCTGCCCGAACCGTTCCGCGAAGGCGCCAAGCGCGCCAAAGAAATGCTCAAAGGAATGGCGGTGGGCGGCACCCTGTTCGAAGAGCTGGGATTCTCCTATGTTGGCCCGATCGACGGGCATGACCTGGACCAGCTACTGCCGGTTCTGCGCACGGTCAAGGCGCGGGCGACCGGGCCAATACTGATCCACGCGCTGACCAAAAAGGGCAAGGGCTATGCCCCGGCCGAGCAGGCCCGGGACAAGGGCCATGCCACCGCCAAGTTCGACGTGGTCACCGGCAAGCAGCAGAAGGCGCCGTCGAACGCGCCGTCCTACACCTCGGTCTTCGGCAAGACCCTGGTGGACGAGGCCAGCCGCGACGACAAGATCGTGGCGGTGACCGCGGCGATGCCCGACGGTACCGGGCTGAACCTGTTCGCCGAACGCTACCCATCGCGCTGTTTCGACGTGGCGATTGCCGAGCAGCACGGGGTCACGTTCTCGGCCGCGCTTGCGGCGGGCGGGCTGAAACCGTTCTGCGCGATGTATTCCACGTTTTTGCAGCGCGGCTATGACCAGGTGGTGCACGACGTGGCGATCCAGCGCCTGCCAGTGCGCTTTGCCATCGACCGCGCGGGGCTGGTGGGTGCTGATGGCGCGACTCATGCCGGGTCGTTCGACATCGCGTACCTGTCCAACCTGCCGGGCATGGTGGTGATGGCCGCCGCCGACGAGGCCGAGCTGGTGCACATGGTCGCCACAGCCGCCGCCCACGACGACGGCCCCATCGCATTCCGCTATCCGCGGGGCGAAGGCGTGGGCGTCGATCTGCCCGAACGTGGGCAGGTTCTGGAAATCGGCAAGGGCCGCCTGATCCAGTCGGGGGCGCGGGTGGCGATCTTGTCTTTCGGGACGCGCCTGACCGAGGTGCAGAAGGCCGCAGAATCGCTGGCCGCCCGCGGTATCACCCCGACCATCGCCGACGCCCGGTTCGCCAAGCCGTTGGACCGCGACCTGATCCTGGACCTGGCCGCCAACCACGAGGCACTGATCACCATCGAGGAAGGCGCCATCGGCGGGTTCGGCAGCCACGTGGCGCAACTGCTGGCGGATGAGGGCGTGTTCGATCGCGGCCTGAAATACCGCTCGATGGTGCTGCCGGACATTTTCATCGACCAGGCCAGCCCCGCCGACATGTACGCAGTCGCAGGCATGAACGCCGAGCATATCGAGGCCAAGGTTCTCTCGGTGCTGGGCGTGGCTTCGATCGGTGAACGGCGCGCCTGAATCCGGGCGTCTTTCATCAAGCGGCCGATTGCGCCGCGCCACCGACCCAAGGTCGCGGGTCAGGCCGCCAATCGCTCTTGCAAGGCGGCAAGCCTTGGTTTAAGGGACGCCCCGAGGTCGCCTCCACCGACGCGTCGGGTCACAATTGCCCCGGTCGGACAAGGTGCAGGGATCCGCAGGGCCATCACGGCCCATGACGCAAGAAGGATGCCGGTGTAGCTCAGCTGGTAGAGCACGTCATTCGTAATGATGGGGTCGGGGGTTCGAGTCCCTTCACCGGCACCATCCTTCTTTGGACCCAAGAATACTCGGCAGATCGCGCGGCGGGACACATTGGTCTCGGCCATTCCGCAGGACGGTTCGGCTCGGGGCCGGGTTACCGGGCCGAGGCCATCGACTGACGAAACCGGCGCAAGGCCAGCGCGAAGAAGGCCGCCCCCAGACCGGCCATGATCGCCATCTGCGGCCAGACAATCGCAGGACCGCCCCCGCGATAGAGGATGGCCTGGGCAAAACCCACGAAATGGGTCGAGGGAGACACCTACATCGCCATGCGCTGCCAGTCCGGCATGCTTTCCATCGGGGTCGTGCTGCCCGACAGCAGGTTCATCACGATCAGCACCGGCAGCGCCAGCAGGCCGAACTGGGGCATCGACGACGTGAAAGTGGCCAGCAGGATGCCCAACCCGGTCACCGGGGCCAGGTAGATGACGGCCCCCGGCACAAACAGCAGCACCGAGCCCGCAACCGTTCCGTTGATCGTCAGAACCCGGCCCGAAATGACCTGCCCGATCGAAACCGCGTGGTGCAGACCGTGCGCCGACAGGATCCGCATCCACTCGGCTCACCGTTTGTGCAGGCGGGTCGGGCACCAGCAGGTCCTCGTGGCAGTCGGGGCCCCGCAGGGCCGCAAGTTGGGCCTGTGCGTCCGAATTTGGCCCGACAGGCACCATACCCGGAGGCGCGAATTCCAGCGCGGTGACGAGTTGGTGGATGGCCTGACGGTCATCCGGGCGGATCGTCGGCCACTGTTCCAATTCGAGAATCTGCGCTGCCTGTGGCACTGGCTTCGCCTGCTGCCTGCGTCTGCGGACCCGTCCTGCCTAACCTGCACGAGAAAATCGTCAACAGCGCAACCCGACCCCCGAGGGCCGCCGCCCGCCCGGATGGGCGGAGGGCGGGATGGCGCGGCGGTCAGTCGCTGATCGCGCCTTCTTCGTCGCGGCGCTGGTGCATCCGGGCCTTGACCCGCGCACCCACGATCAGCGGCAGGATGAAGCCGATCACGGCGATGGTCCACAACCCGATGGACAACGGGCTGTCGATCAGGGTCCACCAGTTGCCATTGTCGATGGTCACGGCGCGGCGCAGGTTGTTCTCCATCGCGTTGCCCAGCAGGGTGCCCAGGATGATCGGGACCAGCGGCACGTCCAGCTTGCGTAGGACCCAGCCCATCACGCCGAACCCGATCATCACCAGCAGATCGAAGGTGGACCCCGAAATGCCGTAGATGCCGACAAAGCTGACCATGGCCACGATCGGCATCAGGATGCGCGACGGGATCATCAGCACGCGGGTGAACAGGCCCACCATCGGGATATTCATGGCCAGCAGCATGAAGTTGGCGATGAACAGCGCGGCCACCAGCCCCCAGACCACATCCGGGTTCTGGGTGAACAGCAGCGGCCCCGGCGTGATGTTCAACGCCAGCAGCACCGCCAGCAGCACCGCCGTGGTGCCCGACCCCGGCACGCCCAGCGCCAGCATCGGCACCAATGCGCCCCCGGCGGCGGCGTTGTTGCCGGCCTCGGGCGCGGCCACGCCGCGCGGATCGCCGGTGCCGAAGGTGTTCTCCTTGTCCACCAGCCGCTTTTCCATCGTGTAGGAAATGAACGACCCCAAAGAGGCGCCCGCGCCCGGCAGAACCCCCGCGATGAAGCCCAGAAACGAGGTGCGCAGCATCGTGGGCGTGCAGCTTTTGATCATCGACATCGGCGGATACAGCTTGCCGATGTTCAGCTTGCGGCCCTCGGCATCGGACCCTCCATGGCGATGTTCCAGAAAGATGAACACCTCGGACAGGGCGAACAGGCCGACGATGGCCACCAGAAAATCCAGCCCGTCATACAGATGCACTTCGCCGAAGGTAAAGCGCGGCACGCCGGTCTGGGTGTCCACCCCGATGGTCGCAAGCCCAAGGCCCAGCGCGGCGGCAAAGGCCGATTTCGCCTGGTTGGTCGAAGACACGCCGCCCAACGTCATGAAGGCCAGCGCGAACAGAGCGAAATATTCAGCCGGGCCGAACAGCAGGGCGATCTTGACCAGCTGCGGCGCCAGCACGATTAGGCCCCAGGTCGCCAAGAACGCACCCACGAACGAGGCGATTCCCGACAACGACAGCGCCTCGCCCGCCAGGCCCTTCTTGGCCATGGGGTGCCCGTCAAGACAGGTCATCATCGCGGGCTCGTCACCGGGGATGTTCAGCAGGATCGACGAGATCCGCCCCCCGTACATCGCCCCGTAATAGACACTGGTCAGCAGGATCAGCGAGGGCGTCGCGCCCAGCCCCAGCGTGAAGGCCAGCGGGATCAGGATAGCCACGCCGTTCGACGGGCCCAGCCCCGGCAGCGCGCCCATGACCGTACCCAGAAAGCAGCCCAGCAGGGCCAGCATCAGGTTCTGCCAGGTCAGCGCGATGGCGAACCCATCGCCCAAGGATGCAAGAGTTTCCATGATGCCCCCCTAGAACCCCAGCGGCCCTTTGGCCAGTGACAGGCCCAGAACCAGGTGGAAAATGACATAGATGCCCAGCGAAGTGCCAATTCCCACAAGAATGCACTCGATCGGGCCTGAGCCAAGCCGCCAGGCCAGATAGGTGGCGGCAAAGGCCGTGGCGATGACGAACCCCGCCACCGGCAGCAGTTCGGCATACAGGATCAGAACGACCACGGCGGCGCCGACCTCGACCAGCCGGCCCAGCGCGGGCCATTCGGGTTCGGCATCCGGGCGCAGCGCGATGATGGCGCTGGACACGCCCAGAATGGCGGCGATGATCAAAGGAAAGGCCTTGGGCCCAACGGCATCGGACAGAAAGCTTTCTTCGATCGCCAGGGCGGATATCGCGAATCCGATGGCGAGAAGCAGCCCGACGACCCCGAAGATGCGGTCACTCATCGGTGTCTCCTGTTGTTCGGGATGAAAAAGTGCGGGCGCCACACGGTTGCGGCACCCGCCTGCACGTGAGTGGTGCGGTTACTTGATGATCCCGATCTCTTTCGAGATCGCCTGGATCTGGGCCACCGAGTCAGCGACGAAGTTCTGGAAGTCTTCGCCCTGCAGGTCCAGCGGGGCCAGGCCGTTGGCGGCCATCACTTCTTTCCACTCGTCCGAGGCATAGAGCTGACCGATCTTGGACACCCAGTCATTGTAGGCCTCGTCCGACATGCCGCCGGGGGCATAGAAACCGCGCCAGTTCGCACCGATAGCGTCCACACCCTGTTCCTTGGCGGTCGGGAAATCGGCGAATTCGCCGGGCAGACGTTCAGGCGCCAGAACAGCGATCACCTTGATGTCGCCGGAATCCACGAAGCCCTTGGCCTCGGAGATATCGCCGGTGAAGGCCTGGACCGAGCCGGCCAGTAGCTGGGTCACCGCCTCGCCGCCGCCGTCAAACGCGATGTATTTGACCGAGCGGACATCGTCGATGCCATAGGCGTTGGCCGCGATCAGCACCTTCAGGTGGTCCCAGCCGCCCACGGCCGAGCCGCCCGCGACCGAAACCGAGGACGGGTCGGCTTTGATCTGGTCCAGCAGCTCGGGCAGGGTATTGACCGGGCTGTCGGCAGCCACGGCGATCACGCCATAATCGGCGCCGATCGCGGCCAGCCAGCGGACCTGATCCATGGTGTTCCCCGGATAGGCGCCCTGGGCCAGACGAGTTGCGGTTGCGGCGCTTGCGGCGACGATCAGTTCGTTGTCGTCATTGCGCTTGTTCACCACCTCGGCAAAGGCCACGCCCCCGCCGCCACCGGCCAGGTTCACCACCTGCATGGTCTGGTCGATCAGGCCCAGATCCTGCAGCGACTTGCCCACCTGACGGCAGGTAAAGTCCCAACCCCCACCCGGGTTGGCCGGAGCGATGCATTCCGCCGCGTTGGCGGCAAAGCCAGTCAGGGCAAAGACTGCGGCGGCTACGACGCCGCCGGTTCCAAACAGTTTCATTCGGTTCTCCTCCTCAGGTCATTCTGGCCGTCTTGTGTGCGGCCGAAACCGATCCCCGCAGGGGCCGCGTGGCGCAGCCCTTTCTTGCAGGTTGGTTTTCTTTACCGAATAATGCTGTCACGAACCTGTCACGGTGCGACGGGCGATCGGGGGAGGCCATGCGTGTATTGATGATCGAGGATGCCGAGGATCTGGCCGAGGGCGTCGTGGCCCATCTGGGTCGGTCCGGTGTGGTGTGCGATCTGGCGACCTCGGTCGAGGCGGCCCATGATTTCCGCGCGGTCCAGTCCTATGACGCGATCCTGCTGGACATCAATCTGCCCGATGGGTCGGGCCTGGGTTTTCTGGACCGGATTCGCGCCGCCGGAGACCGCACGCCGGTTCTGATGCTGACCGCGCTGACCGCGGTCGAGGACCGGGTCGCCGCGCTGGACAAAGGGGCCGACGATTACCTGGGCAAACCCTTCGACCAGCGCGAGCTCGAGGCGCGGCTGCGCGCGCTGGTACGCCGCGACGCCGACCGCAAGAGCGAGCAGATCACGCTGGGCCCGCTGGTCTATGCCCCCAAGGACCGCAGCGCCACGCTGGGCGGCAAACGCCTGAACCTGACCGCGCGCGAGGCCGCCGTGCTGGACGCCCTGATCCGGCACGAGGGGCAGTTCCTGTCCAAGGCGCGACTGTACGACTCGCTCTATGGGTTCGAGGATGCCGATGTGGGCGTGAACGCGATCGAGCTGTATATCGCCCGGCTGCGCAAGAAATTCTTGGGTAGCGGCGTGGCCATCACCACCCAGCGCGGGGTCGGGTACCGGATCGGCCTGCATGGTTAGGCTGCCCCTGCCCCACAGCCTGACCGCCCGGGTGCTGAGCGCGGTGATGCTGATCCTTGTTCTGGGCGGCGTGCTGGTCGGCCTGTCGATCTGGGCCAACGGCCGGTTGGCGGCGCGTCAGGCCTATGACAGGCTGCTGCTGGGCGCGGCCAGCGACATCGCCGAATCCGTGCGCATCCAGGACGGCCAGCCCATCGTCGACCTTCCCGTTTCAGCGTTTGAGCTGCTGGCCCAAGCCCCGGATGACCGGATCTATTACGCGGTGCGCGGGCCCGACGGGCGCTTTATCACCGGGCTGGACCCGGACACGGTGATCGCGCCCCCGCAGCCCGTCAACCAGTCGGCCCAGTATTTCGCGGCCGACCTGAACGGGGAACCGGCCCGGTTCGTCCGACTGCCCCGCCTGTTCGCCGAGCGGGACTTTTCCGGCGAAGTCGAAATCGTGGTCGGGCAGACCTTGCTGGCTCGGGGCGCGATGACCACCGGCCTGATGCTGGATGCCCTGCTGCCGATGGCGGTGGCCGGCGCGTTGCTGCTGATCATGTCGTGGTTCGTCACCCGTTCGGCGCTGCACCCGCTCGAGGCGATGTCGGATGACCTGATCCGCCGAGACCCCTATGACCTGACGCCCGTGGCCAGCGACGGGCTGCCGCGCGAACTGCAGGTCATGATCGCGGCGATGAATCGGTTCATGGGGCGGCTGGACCGGCAGGTTCTGTCGATGCGTAACTTGATCGCCGACACCGCGCATCAGTTGCGCACCCCAGTCGCAGCGATCCGGGTGCAGGCAGAGATCGCCCAAGCCGACCCCGACAGCCCCGCCGGGCGCCGGGCGCTGGACCGGTTGCTGACCCGTACCCGGTCATTGGGCACGCTACTGGATCAGCTTTTGTCGCGCGCGATGGTCATCCACCGCATCGACAGCGCCCCGCGCTTGCCGGTCGATCTGCGCGAAGTGGCGCTCGAGGCGCTGGAGCAGAGCGACCACGAGGTGATCGCCCCCGGCGTCGAGGTGCATCTGAAAATCGGGGAAGACCCGGTCTGGGTGCGGGGCGATGTGTTTTCGCTGGGCGAAGCCACCAAGAACCTGCTGGGCAACGCGCTACGCCACGGCAAGGCCCCGGTCAGCATCGGGGCCAGCTTGGACGGTGGCCGCGCCGTTCTGTGGGTGCGCGACAGCGGCCCGGGGCCGGACAAGTCGGTATCCGCCCGGCTGGGCGACCGGTTCAACCGCAACGCAGGCTCGGGCGAGGACAGCAGCGGGCTGGGCCTGTCGATCGTCAAATCCACCGCCGAGGCCTTTGACGGCACCGTCGAGATGACCCGCACCGATGACGGGTTTCGCGTATCGCTCAGCTTTCCGGCGGCCACCGAAGGAACAGGCGCATGATACGGTTTCTGATCCCGCTGGCCCTGTGTCTGCTGATGCCTGCTACCCACACTGCAGCGCAGGAGGCGGTGACCGAATTCGGCACCGGGCCTGCCCCCCTGCTGGTGCGCTCGACCACGGATATCGGCATCATCCGCCCGGTGATGGAGCAGTTCGCGGTGCAAAACCCCGACCTGACCATCACCTATGAACAATGGGGCTCGAACGCGCTGTTCCAGCACAGCAAGACGGCCTGCAAGACCGGCGACAGCCCGGCGGATGCGGTGTTTTCCTCGGCCGTTCAGCAGATGGTCTGGCTGGTCAATGCCGCCTGCGCCCATCGCTACAGCTCGGCCCTGACGCAGGCGCTGCCCCCGGCCCGGCGCTGGCGGGACGAGCTGTGGGGGATTACCACCGAACCCGCCGTCATCGTCTACAACAAGGACCGTCTGGACGATCTGGAGGTGCCGCGCAGCCGCTTTGCCCTGCTGGACGCGATGCGCACCCGCCCCGACCTGCTGCGCGGCCGGGTAGCGACCTATGACATCGCGGCCTCGGGGCTGGGCTTCCTGTTTGCCTATGGCGACAGTCTCGAGGCCACCACCTTTGGCTCGTTGATAGAGGGCTTTGCCCGGATCGACGCGGTGGCCACCTGTTGTTCGGCCGAGATCATCCGCGACGTGGCCCGGGGACGGTTCCTGATCGCCTACAACGTGCTTGGCTCATACGTGGCCAACGCGCAGGACCCCGCGGTTGGGGTGATCCTGCCCGAGGATTACACGCTGGTGCTGTCCCGCGCCTTCATGATCCCGAGAAACGCGGGCAACAGCGCGGGCGGGCAGCGGCTGCTGGATTTCCTGCTGTCGCCGACGGCGCAGGATCTGCTGGCCCGATCGGGGTTGGTGGCGCGGATGGATGCGGCCGAAACCGGCCTTGCGCCCAGCGCGCGCCGATTCATTCCCCTGTCACCCGCCCTGCTGGTGGCCAGCGACCCGAACCGCCGGGCCGAACTGTTCAACCTGTGGAATGACGCCTTCGACGTGGAAACCGCCCGCTAGGCGGTTTTGCCGGTATTCTCAGGAACCGGCTCTGCGCCGCCTTCGTCCGGTGCCGCCGCGCCCTCGGGCTCGGGTTCGATGACCTCTGGCGCTTCGGCATCTTCGATCTCGGCCTCCTCGACCTCGTTCGATTGATCCTCGAGCGCACCCACGATCAGCGGCAGCATGTGAACGCCGGTCGCGGTGGCAATCTCGGGCGTTTTCGGCCTCTGCCAACTCAGCGTATCGAAGCTGTGGCAGGTGGTACAGACCGGCGCCCATTCGGCATGGATGTCGTGGCAGTTCTCGCAAACCCATTGCGGCCCGCGCGGCGCGTTCAGCGCCTTGGCCAGCCAGCCCTGAACCACCGCGTCCGACGCCCCCTCGCCCCGTTCGATCGCGGCCATCAGCGTATAGGCCCGCGCGTCGGCGCCCTTCTCGACCAGATCGCCCAGCACACGGCGGGCTTCGGGGAAATCCTCGGCTACGATGTTCAGCTCGGACCGGATCAGGCGGGTCTCGGCGTGGTCGGGGTGGATGCGGGTCAGGGTGGCAAAGCGCTTGATCCGCTCTTCGGGTGTCTCGTCCGGGGCGATCTCGGCAAAGGCATGGGCCAGGTCGGGATGCGGCTGCGCCTCCCATGCCTTTTTCAGAATTTTGGTCGCCGCGCGCGGCTTGCCCTTGGCGATATAGGCCCGCGCGGCCATCGCGGCGGCGGGCACCAGATCGGGCGACAGGCGGTTGGCCTCAATCGCGCGCTCCTGCTGTTCGACGGTGGCGGACTCGTCCAGAATGTCCTTGGCCTCGGACAGGGCCAGCACCGCGTCGCGGCGGCGATAGACGTCGCGCGGCAGGTATCCCGCCTTCAGCTTGGCGGTCAGGGTCGAGCGCGCCCCGGCCCAGTCTTGCGCCTTGGTCTGCAGGTTCAGCAGAACGTCCTGCGTTTCTTCGTGCCGCGGCTTCAGCTGCAACGCCTTCTCGGCCAGCTTGCGGGCTGTGTCCTCGTCCCCCTCGGCCAGCTTCTGCTTCAGAATGCCCCGCACCCCGACGAAACGCGTCGCCGGATCGCTCACCAGCTTCTTGTAGGTCTCGGCCGCCTTTTTCGTGTCGCCGGTCATCTCGGCCGCCTGGGCCACCAGCAGGTTGGTTAGTTCAGGCTTGTTCAGCAGCTTCTCGGCCTTGCGGGCCTTGGTCAGCGCGATGCGCCCCTCGCCCGAGGCCAGCGCCATCAGCCCGTCGGCCAGCGCCTGGTATCCGCGTTGCTCGCGGCTGCGGTCGAAATAGCGTGACAGGGCGGTTTCGTCACCATTGATGAATTTCAGCGTGGCGATCAGCAGGCCCAGCAGCTTCAGCCCCAGCCAGACGGCAAAGACCAGAACCCCCAGCGCGATGACCGATTGCAGCGGGCTGAGCGTGATTTCCTGCCCCAAGGCTGTGATCTGAACGCCGCCGCTGGATTCCATCAGGTAACCGGCGCCCATCGCCAGCAGGCCGACAATCACTACAAAAACAAGGATCTTTAACAATGACCACAGCATGACAGGCCCTTCAGTTCGAGTTCACGCCGGAAACCAGCGCATTGACGGCAGTCTCGGCCTCCAGCCGGGTCTTTGCCGCCTGTATCCATTCGGCCATGGCCGGTTTCGCGGCCTCGGGCAGCGCATCCAGCTCGGTAAGGGCCGCCGCCAGATCGCCCTTGCCCATCGCGGCCTGCGCGCGCGACAGGATGGCGTCGGGGTCGCTGCCCTCTTTCGGCGTGACCGAGCGCGCCCCGGTCTGGCGTTGCAGAAACGCGATCAGGCCCGTGCCCTTGTCCGCCGCGCGGGCATCGGCCAGCGCCGCGCGGGCGGCGGGCGGGAAGCCATCGCGCAGATCGGCAAGGGTGGCCACGCCGTCATCGGCCGGTCCCGAAAGGGCATCCGGCACGGAAACACCACCGGCTTGCAACTGGGCAACAAGGTCCGAATACGGGCCACCTGCGTCCAGTTGGCCCCGGATCTTGGCCAGCGTCGCCAGGTTTTCGGCCGCCTGTGCCTGAGCCTTGGCCTGCGCTTCCTGCGCCTGGGCGTCAGCCACCATCTTTTCGACCTCGGCGCGTTGGCCGGCCAGAGAGTCCTGCAGTTTCTTCAGCTCGGCCTCGACCGCGGCAACCGTTTCGGGCGACGCCGCCTCGGTCAATGGGCGCGCCTCGAGCTTGGCGACCCGCTCGGCCAGCGGGTCGATTTTGCCGGACAGGGCGTCGAGGCTGGATTTGATGGTGGAGATCTCGCTTTCGATCGGCGCCAATTTGGCGCTCAGCGCGGCAATCTCGGCGGTCGGGTCCGGGGCTGCAGCCAGCTGCTTGCCCAAGGCGGCCAGTTCCTCGGCCTGACCGGACAGCTTGGCCTCGAGCGCCGCAATGGCCTCGGACGGGTCCGACCCGACAGGCCAGAGCAAATCACTGCGCCCGGCGGCAAAACCGATCGCGGCGGCAACCACCCCGCCGATCAAGGCCGGCAGAAATCCACCGCGTCGGGGCGTGGTTTCCTGTTTGGGCGGTTCTGCCTGCATATCATGGGATCGGGCTTCGGCTTCGGCTTCGGCTTCGGCTTCGGCTTCGGCTTCGGCTTCGGCTTCGGCTTCGGCTTCGGCTTCGGCTTCGGCTTCGGCTTCGGCTTCGGCTTCGGCTTCGGCTTCGGC